>JADYYY010000019.1:0-300000 GCA_020853395.1 Acidobacteriota bacterium | reverse complement strand
CCCGAGCGCGCCGCCCGCGCCACCGCGTTGACGTCGTTGCCTCCGGCGAAAACGGTGACGACGGTCGAATCGGTGGCGACGAAGGGGATCTCGTTGTCGAGGAAGTTCGTCAGGACGTCGATGCCGAACTGCTGGCCGAGCGTCTGGAACTCGCGGCTCACGGTGCTGCCCGGCACGCCGAGGTTCAGCACCTTGACGGTCTTGCCGTCGGCGCGCAGCCGCCCGGCAATGAGCTGGACGTAGCCCTTGCCATTGGGGCAGTCCGTGAACGGCACGCACGTGACGCTCGACCCGTAGCCGATCGCGTCGCTCGCGCCCACGGCCGTATAGCTCACGGCGCTGGTGCCGGGAGCGGTCGGCGTCTCGCCGGGCTGGGTCGGCAAGACGCTCGAGCAGGCGGCCGCCGCCAGCCCGAGGCAGAACAACACGGCGCGTCGAGACATGCGGTACACCACCTCGCCCTTATCGGCACGACCCGGCCGGAGGCTTATGCCCCGCAGTCGCCGGGCTTCACCCTTGTCATCACAGATCTGGCGGCAGCCGGCGAGGGCTACAGCAGGCGTTCCATCTCGTCCATCACGCGGTTCATCGCCGCGATCGTCAGTTCCAGCGGCTCGCCGGTGGTCATGTCGACGCCGGCGCGCGCGAGCAGCGCAATCGGATAGTCCGAGCCGCCCGACGACAGGAACTCGATCATCCGGCGCGTCGCGTCGGCGTCACCGGCCTTGACTTTCTGGGCGAGCGCCTGGGAGGCGGTGAACGACGTGGCGTACTGGAAGACGTAGAAGCTGCGGTAGAAGTGCGGGATGTAGCTCCACTCGTGCCGGATGTAGTCGTCGACGACGGCCACGCCCTGGGCATGGCCGTAGTAGCGACAGGTGATCTCGTAGTACAGCGCCGCCAGCGCCTCGCCGGTGACCGGCTCGCCGGCTTCGGCCAGCCGGTGCATGGCGAGCTCGAACTCGGCGAACTGCGTCTGCCGGAAGACCGTGCCCTTGATGCCTTCGAGGTAGCTGCCGAGGAGCGCCAGGCGCTGCGCCGGGTCGGCGATCGTCCCGAGCATGTGATCGTTCAGCAGCGACTCGTTGAACGTCGAGGCCACCTCGGCCACGAACGTGTGGTAGCCGGCCGTCGCGTACGGCTGCGTCCGGTTCGAGAAGTAGCTGTGCATCGTGTGGCCCAGCTCGTGCGCGAGCGTGCTCATGTCGTCGTACTTCCCGTTGTAGTTGAGCAGCATGTACGGGTGGACGTCGTACGCGCCGCCCTGCGAGTACGCGCCGGAGCGTTTGCCGGCGCTCGGGAAGAAGTCGATCCACCGCTCCGCAAAGGCCCGCCGCAGCACGTCCGTGTACTCGCGGCCGAGCGGCGCCATGGCGTCGACGATGTGCCGCTGGGACGCTTCGGGCGAGTAGGCGAGGTCGACGGACTCGACGAGCGGCGCGTACAGGTCGTAGTAGTGCAGCTCGTCGACGCCCAGCATCCGCCGGCGGAGCGCGAGATACCGGTGGAAGCTGGGCAGGTGCCGGTTGACGCCGTCGACGAGACGCGTGTAGACGGACACCGGGATGTTCGGGCCGTCGAGCGCCGCCTCGAGCGTGGACCCGTACTTCCGCGCCCGGGCGTAGAAGATCGCGCGCTGCAGGTTCGCGCTCATCGTCGAGCCGAACGTCCGGGCGAAGCGGCCGAGGCTGCCGAAGTACTGCTGCATCGCGAGCGCCCGATCGTCGCGATGCCGGCTCGCGCGATGGGCCGCGAACGCCGCCGGCGTCAGCGTGACCTCGCGCCCGTCGTGCAGGCGCACGGCGGGATACGGGAAGTCTGCGTTCGAGAGGATCGTGTAGACGGTCGCGGACGCGCCCGCGACCGGCGCGGCGTCGGCGAGCAGCTTCTCTTCGGCCGGCGAAAGCGTGTGCGCCGCCCGGCGCGCGATGTCCTGCAGCAGGAACCGATAGGGCGCGAGGCGCGCCTCGGCCTCGAGGAATCGGGCGACGGTGCCGTCGGGAAACCGCAGGATCTCCGGCTCGATGTAGGCTGCCTCGGCGGCGAGCGACGCCGCGAGCTGCACCATCTGCTGGCGCATGCCCTCGTGCGCCGCGTCGCGCGTGTCCTGATCGGCGAGCATGCTCGCGTAGACGAATAGCCGCGACAGCTCTTTCTCGAGGCCGTACAGCAGCTCGAGCGCGTCGGCGAGCGTCGCGGCGGACGCGGCCAGCGTGCCGGCGTGCTGGCGCAGGTGCGGGAGCCCCGCCGCGACCTCATCCTTGGCGGTGCGCCATGCCTCGCTCGACGCATAGACGTCGTCGAGCTTCCAGGTGTACTGCTCGGGGATTTCCGATCGCGGGCGGTCGACGGTGGTGGACATCTGATGATTATGGAGGCTTACGACGTGCGGCGTGCGGCAGGGTCACGCAGCCGGCCGCGCTTCGGTCCTTCCATCCGCCAAGGTGCAACGGCAGCCCGTCGTCGCGCGATCACAACGTGCTGACTGGCCGGATCGCTCGTCGTATCCGAATACCGTTTTCGTGAACGCGCAGGCGACGAACCGCCGCTCGCGGCCTCAGCGTTCTTCAGCGCGGAGATTCAGAACGCGCGCCGGGACATTGCTTGGATTGCCACGGGTACGGGCCGCGGCTCGATCACGGGCTTGCAGCCGCACGCTGCCGCAGACGACCGCCGATCCACCCCGCGATGAACTGAGGCAGCGAACAGACGGTCATGAAGACGAGCGCCAGAGGCCAGAGCGAGAGGCCGCTGCCGCCAAGGGCTAGCGCGGTGGCCTGGCCGGCCGCCATGCTCAGAGTCCACCGCCACGGACGGTGCGGATGCCGGTAGGCGAGTGCCAGCACGGCGACGCACATGATCGGGATGCCGACCACGTAGTACGCCGGGTCGTCGATCGCCTCGTTGCGGCGGCTGAGCACGCCGATCGCGCCGACGACCAGGAAGCCGGTGACGGCGCTCACGACGAACGGATTCAGACTCGCGACCGATGTGCCTGTCGCGGAAGTCTCCCCTGGCGCCCACCGCCCGTCTGCCATATGGAGGGTATCGGGCTGAGGGGGCGTTTGGCTTATCGCTGGCTGGGGGCGGGCTTAGACGTACGGCTTAGGGCTCACGCAGGGACTGCCGCCGCTCCGTCCTCGTAGGCGACGGCTTCAGCCTGCTGAATCGACGAAGCGTCGATGGACTCCGCAAGCCTGAAGGCCTGCGGCTACGACGGTTTCCCGTAGGCCGTACGCCGTGAGCCGTGAGCCTCACGCGCGGGTTTGTTGACAGAGCAGATCCGAGGCCGCCACCATGAGCTCGTGCGCAGGGCCGGTGGCGCTTGCCTGATTTCCGTCGCGCTTTCTCTCGTGATCGGGGCCGGACGACCGGTCCCGGCGCAGACGCTGCCGTGGCTCCGCCTGACGGTCTCGGTGCCGGATGCCGACGGGCGGCCGACCCCAATCGCACGACTCGCGCTGCTCGTGAGCCAGATGCCCCCCTCGGCGCCGCCAGCGCGCGTCGTCACGTCGCCGGACGGCGTGGCCCAGCTTCGCGTCCAGCCGGGTACGTACGTGGTCGAGTCCGAACGGCCGATCGTCGTGAATGGACGCGCCTACGAATGGACCGCGACGATCGACGTCGCCGCCGGGCACGACACGACGCTGGAGCTGACGCCGGCGAACGCGAGCACCAGCGCGCTGACGCCGGAGCTCGCGCGCGAGGCGGCGGCCGACAGCCGCGCACGCGTGCCGGTTGCCGCCGCCATCCTCTCCGCCTGGCAGGCGAGCGCGTTCGAGCTGTGGACGCCCGATCGACACGGAGCCGGCTTCCTCGTGGACGGTCGCGGGCTCGTCGCGACGAGCGCGCGCTCGGTCGGCGACGCGACTGCGATGGAAGTCCAGGTCTCTCCGTCCCTGAAGGTGGCCGGCGCAGTGATCGCCGCCGACGCGGCGAGCGACGTCGCCGTCGTGCGCGTGCATCCGTCCGCAATCGACGGCATCGTCCCCGTTGTCGTCGCCTGCGGCGCGGCCGCGGTGCCGACGGCCGAGGGCGACCGCTACGTGATGTCCGTGCCGCTCTTCGGCCCGAAAGACGTCGATACGTTCCCCGACGTCCCGGCCGGTGCTGCCGGTGGGCCCGTGTTCACGGCCGGTGGCGATCTGGTCGGTCTCGCGTCGCCGGTCGAGCCGGACGCCATTCACGGACGCACCGACATTCGCGTCATCGGCCTCGAGAGCCTCTGCCGCGCGCTGGCCTCGGCGAGCGCCACGCTCGCCTCCACGCCGCCGCCGGCGGCCACGCGCCTTCCGGTGGAACGGGCTCGAGGAGCTCAGGCGCGCGCGATCGCCACGCCGGTCCGCGGCACGTTCACGCTCGACGCCTACCAGATCTCGTCTTCCGACTTCGACGTCACCTTCGTGACACCCGAAGTGCTGCGGGCCCTGCGCGGAAAGGACGGGTGGACTGGGGGCCGGGAGGCGGGACTGAGCGGCCGCCGCGTCGCCACGGACTTCGGCGGCTGGAGCCGGTACGTGGCGGATGCGCCGCCGCTGCTGTTCGTGCGCGCCACGCCCAGGTTGGCGGAGGCGTTCTGGACGAAAGTCGCGCGAGCCGCGGCGTCCACACAAGGCGCGACGTTTCCGCCGATCGAGCGGCTGCGCCCCGATTTCTCGCGCATGCGGCTCGTGTGCGGCGACCGTGAGGTGACGCCGATCCATCCGTTCCGCATCCGTACGCGCGTCACCGAGGCGGACGCCATCGACGAGGGGTTCTACGTGTTCGATCCGCTCGCCATCGGACCCGGCTGCGGCACCGTGTCGATCGTCCTCTCGTCGGTGAAGGATCCCGGCAGGAGCGAGACGCGCACGATCCCGTCCGCGATCGTCCAACGCGTCACGGAGGACTTCGCCGGCGTTCGTGCACCGCTCCAACGCTAACGCGTCGAGCCTCGATCGAGCCGCCACCCTCCGTCTGTATGGTAGTATTCCCTCGTTATGCCACGGGCGACGTTCTCGCTCGATGAAGAGACCATCCTCGAGATCAAGCGGACGGCCGCGCGGCTGCGCAAGCCGCAGAGTCACGTCGTCCGCGAGGCGATCGCCGACTACGCGGCGCGGACCGACCGCCTCAGCGAACGGGAACGGCTGCACGTGATCGATGTGCTCGCGCGGCTGCGCGGGACCAAACCCTCGCGCTCCGCGGCCGACGTCGATCGGGAACTGGCCGAGATCCGCGCCGCGCGGCGCGGGGGCGGCCGGCGGCATCGCTCCCCGTGACCGTCCACGTCGACACGTCGGCGCTCGTGGACGCGCTCACCGGCCCACGCCGGTCGCTCGGCGCCCTGATGGACCTCACCGAGCAGGGACACCGCCTCGCGATTTCGACGATCGTCCTCTACGAGTGGCTGCGCGGGCCGCGCACACGGGCCGAACGCGCCGCGCAGGAAGCCCTGTTTCCTTCAGAGCAATCGGCGGTCTTCGGGGCCGCCGAAGCGGCGATGGCCGCGCGTCTGTACGGCGCGCTCGCCCGGCCACGCGGACGTGAGGTCGATCTGGCGATCGCCGCATGCGCGATCGTCGCGGGTGCTTCGCTCTTGACGCTGAATCCCACCGATTTCAAGGACGTCCCGGGCTTGCGGCTGGTGTAGCGCACGGCTTGGGCGCGAGGCTTGGAGCGCGTTTCAGAACTCCCGCGGCGCGGGTGGCGCCGGACGGGGCCGCCCTGCGCGCCGGCGACGTCCGTGATCACGCGCGTTGTGCCGAGCACCACGTGGGGGCTGTCCGGCGACAGGACCCGCGCTCGCAGGGCTTACGGCATGGGCTTACGGCTTACGCACGTTCCACGCGCAGGAGCGCGACGCCGTCGTGCCCTTTGCCGCTCACCGTCTGGAGCGCGATCGCCGTCACGCGCGGCTCCTGAGCGATGGCCTCGAGGAATCGTCGTACGCCCTGCGCGCCGGCGTCGCTCGTGTCTGGATCCGCCACCGCGCCCGCGCGAACGACGTTGTCGGCGACGATGAGCGTGCCGGGACGGCACAACCGAAGCATCGAGCGGAAGAGCTCGGCGTAGTGCGGCCGGTCGGCATCGAGGAACATCAGATCGAACGGCCCGGCCCCTTCGGCCACCAGCCCATCGAGCGCGTCGGACGCAGGGCCGACGCGGAGCTCGATGACGGCCGACATGCCCGCGCGCGCGAAGTTCTCGCGCGCGACTCGAGCGCGCCCCTCGTCGAGCTCCAGCGTCACGACGCGTCCGCCGGGCGCGACGCCGCGCGCCAGCCAGATCGTGCTGTAGCCGCCGAGCGTGCCGATTTCGAGAATCCGGCGCGCGCCCACGATCTGCGCGAGGAGCATCAGCAACTTGCCCTCCATCGCGGGCACGTGGATCGACGGCAGCCCCGCGGCATCGCTCGCGGCACGCACGGCGTCGAGCGACGGATCCGGGCCGATCAGCAGCTCGGCGAGGTAACGATCGACGGCCGCCCAGGTCTCTGCAGGCATGTGCTTCGGCTTCGCGATGAGGGCGTACGGTTCAGGCACGGCCGCCGACGGCTGGCCTGCGCCGCGTCACACCGGAAACGGGTTGCGTTCCGGGAAGTCGCTCTGATGCCAGTACGGATACGGCTTGGTCACCGCGCTCGCCGCGTCGAGCGCCGCGACGTGCTCGCGCGACAGTTGCCAGCCGACCGCCCCGAGATTGTCGACGAGCTGCTGCCGGTTGCGCGCGCCGAGGATGACCGTCGACACCGTCGGCCGCTGCAGCAGCCAGTTCAGCGCGATCTGCGGCACGGTGCGGCCCGTGTCCTTCGCGACGAGATCGATGGCGTCCACGACGCGATACAGGTACTCCTGGTCGACCGGCGGTCCCTTGTCGACGACGATGGGCGTGTGGAGCCGGCTGAGGTCGGGCGGTGGCTGCCCACGCCGGTGCTTGCCGGTGAGCCGCCCCCACCCGAGCGGGCTCCAGACGACGGTGCCGACCTTCTGATCGAGCGCGAGCGGCATCAGCTCCCACTCGTAGTCGCGGCCGACGAGCGAGTAGTACGCCTGGTGCGCGGCGTAGCGCGGCCAGCCGTACCGCTCCGACACGGCGAGCGACTTCATGAGATGCCAGCCCGAGAAATTCGAGCAGCCGATGTAGCGGATCTTGCCCGCACGCACGAGATCGGCCAGCGTGCCGAGCACCTCCTCGACCGGCGTCAGCGCGTCGAACGCGTGCAGTTGGTACAGGTCGATGTAGTCGGTCTGCAGCCGGCGGAGGCTGGCGTTCACGGCCTCGATCAGGTGATGGCGCGACGATCCGACGTCGTTCGGCGACGTGCCGAGGCGGAAGGTGCCTTTCGTCGAGAGGATCGCGCCGTGGCGCCGGCCCTCGAGCGCCCTGCCGAGGATCTCCTCCGATCGGCCGGCGGAATAGACGTCCGCCGTGTCGAACATCGTCACGCCGGCGTCGAGGCAGATGCTGACGAGCTCGCGTGCCTCGTCCGCGTCCGTCGTGCCCCAGGCGGAGAAGAACTCGTTGCCGCCGCCGAACGTCACGGCGCCGAGGCTCAGCACCGGCACCTTCAGCCCCGAACCACCCAGCAGTCGATGCTCCATGGTCACGCGCCGCAGGACTCCAACAAACGGTTTCTTATAAACTGTCCATTTGCCCATGGCAAGCGCCCCGGCCCCCAGCAGCGTTCCCCGCGACATCGTCGTGCCCGGCTCGGTCAGCAACCTCGGCCCTGGTTTCGACGCCTTGTCGGTGGCGGTTCAGGTGTACCTGCGGCTCACGATCGTGCGCGTCAACCGTGACGCGCCGGACGCGCGCGGCTGCCTCGCGTTCAGGTTCGTGGAGGGTCCGCCGCTCGTCGGCGAGAACCGCATCGAGCGGGCGGTGCGGCTCGCGATCGAGCGGTTCGGCGGGGACCTTCCGGGCCTCGAGATCGAGGTGCGAAGCGACATCCCGATGCGCGCCGGTCTCGGCAGCAGCGCCGCCGCGACGATCGCCGGCCTGCGCCTGTACGAAGCGTTCACCGAGCCCCGGCCCGCGTCGGACTGGCTCGCCCTCGCGAGCGAGATCGAGGGCCATCCCGACAACGCGGCGGCCGCGCTGCTCGGCGGCTTGACGGTCAGTTGTCAGTACGAGGACGGACGGGTCGATGCACGGGCCTGGCCCTGGCCGGCGGACCTCAGGCTCCTCATCGTCACGCCGGCGGCCGAGGTCGAGACGGCGGCCGCGCGCAAGGTGCTGCCCGAGACGCTGCCGCTGCGCGACGCGATCTTCAATCTGCAGCGCGCCCTGCTCTTCGTGCGCGCCCTCGAGACGGGCCGCTACGAGGACCTGCGCGAGTCGCTCAAGGACCGCTGGCATCAGCCGACGCGCCAGGCGTTCGTCCCGGGCCTGCGCGAGGCGCTCGCGATCGATCATCCGGCCGTGCTGGGCGTCTGCCTCAGCGGGTCCGGGCCGTCGGTGGCCGTGCTGGCCACGGAGCGAGGCGAAGGCGAGGCCGCTGCCGCCATCACCGACGTCTACGAACGGCTCGGCCTCCCGTATACGATCAGAACGCTCTCCGCCCATCAGCCCAGGTAATCCTCATGACGTTCCGCCTTCGTTGTCATCTCTGCCACACCGAGTACCCTGCGGGTCCGCTCTGGGTCTGCAGCGGCTGTCTCGGCCCGCTGGAAATCGCCTTCGACTACGCGGCGATCAAGGGCAGCATCACGCGGGAGATCGTCGCGTCGCGGGAGAAGAACCTCTGGCGCTATCGCGAGCTGCTCCCGATCGAGGGAGCACCGCGCACCGGGCTGCACTCGGGCTGCACGCCGCTCGTCAAGGCGGATCGGCTCGCGGCCCGGCTCGGCGTGCGTGAGCTGTACGTCAAGGACGACTCGGTGAACCACCCGACCTGCTCCTACAAGGACCGGGTCGTCTCGGTGGCGGCGACGCGCGCCGTCGAGCTCGGCTTCACCACGTTCGCCTGCGCGTCCACGGGCAATCTCGCCGGCAGCGTCGCCTCGCACGCCGCACGGCTCGGGCTCGAGTGCTCGGTGTTCATCCCCGACGATCTCGAGATCGGCAAGATCACCGGCGCCAGCGTCTACCGGCCGAGGCTCATCGCGGTGCGCGGCAACTACGACGACGTGAACCGGCTGTGCACGCAGGTGGCGGATCAGTACGGCTGGGGCTTCGCGAACATCAACCTCCGGGCGTACTACGCCGAAGGCGCCAAGACGTACGGATTCGAGATCGCCGAGCAGCTCGGCTGGCGTCTGCCGAAGCACGTGGTCTCGCCGGTGGCGGGCGGCACGCTGCTGCCGCGCATCCTCAAGGGCTTCGACGAGTTCGTGCAGATGGGGCTCGTGGACGGCCCGCTGCCGGCGATCCACGCCGCGCAAGCCGCCGGCTGTGCACCGGTCGTCAACGCGCTCGCCGACGGCCTCGAGTTCCCCGATCCGGTGAAGCCGAAGACGCTCGCGAAGTCGATCGCGATCGGCAACCCTGCCGACGGCTTCCAGGTGGTGCGCGCCGTGCGCTCGACGGGCGGATCGGGCGCGAAGGTCGAGGAAGACGACATCATCCGCGGCATCCAGCTCCTCGCGGAAACCGAGGGGATCTTCACGGAGGGCGCCGGCGGCGTGACGGTGGCGGCCACCAAGCAGCTCATCGAGCGCGGCGCGATTCCGCGCGACGAGTCGATCGTCATCTGCATCACCGGCAACGGCTACAAGACCGTGGAGATCCTGCAGGGCAAGGGCGTCGCGCCCATTCACATCGGCCGCTCGCTGGCCGACTTCGAGGCCGCGGTCGGCACGACGACGACCGCGCCGGGAGTACCGTCGTGAGCAGCTATCGCGCCGTCTTCCGCTGCTCGGCCGGGTGCCCGGGCGAGTACTCCATCTGGCGGCCGATCTATCACTGCCCGACCTGCGGCGATCTGCTGCAGGTCGAGCACGACCTCGCGGCGCTCCGCGATCGCTCGCCGGCGACGTGGATGCGGCTCTTCGACGATCGCTACAAGCGCACCTCCTGGCCCTACGGCTCGGGCGTCTGGGGCAAGAAGGAATGGGTCTGTCCGGAGTTGCGCGACGACAACGTCGTGTCGATGGACGAGGGCGGGACGAACCTCTTCTGGGCGGAGCGGCTCGGCGAGCAGTACGGGCTCGACGATCTGTGGGTCAAGATGTGCGGCAACTCGCACACCGGATCCTTCAAGGATCTCGGCATGACGGTGCTGGCCTCGGTCGTCAAGCAGATGATGGCGGACGGCGCCGGCATCCGCGCGGTGGCGTGCGCGTCGACCGGCGACACGTCCGCCTCGCTCGCCGCGTACGCGGCGGCGGCCGGCATCCCGGCGATCGTGATCCTGCCGCGCGGCCTCGTGACGCCGGCGCAGCTCGTCCAGCCGATCGCCAACGGCGCCAAGGTGCTCGCGCTCGACACCGACTTCGACGGCTGCATGAAGATCGTCACGCGGCTGGCCGAGGAGGAAGGCGTCTACCTCGCCAACTCGATGAACAGCCTGCGGCTCGAAGGCCAGAAGACGCTGTCGTTCGAGATCGTCCAGCAGTTCGACTGGCAGGTGCCGGACCTGATCGTCATCCCCGGCGGCAACCTCGGCAACGTCAGCGCGCTCGGCGCCGGCTTCGACATGCTGATCGATCTCGGCGTGACGACGAAGCGGCCGCGGATCGTGGTGGCACAGGCGGAGGCGGCCAACCCGCTCTACCTGGCGTACAAGAACAACTGGGAGTTCACGCCGATCGTCGCCGCGCCGACGATGGCCTCGGCGATCCGCATCGGCAACCCGGTCTCGATCCGCAAGGCGATCCGCACGCTCCGCCGGTACGACGGCATCGTCGAGCAGGCGAGCGAGACGGAGCTGGCCGACGCGGCGGCGCGCGGGGACCTCACCGGCCTGTTCAACTGCCCGCACACCGGCGTGGCGCTCGCTGCGCTCGAGAAGCTGCTCGCACGCGGCGAGGTGAAGTCGACCGATCGGGTCATCGTGATCTCGACGGCGAACGGGCTGAAGTTCACCGACTTCAAGGTGGAGTACCACACGGGCCTGCCGCCCGGGCGCTTCGCCAACCCGCCGCTCGAGCTGCCGAACGACTACGACCGCGTGCGGCACGCCGTCGACATGCTGACGGGCGCGGCGGCCGCCGCGCGATCATGACGGCGCGGACGAAACGCGCGCCCCTGCAGGTCTGGAAGTTCGGTGGCGCGTCGCTTGCGGACGCCGACGGCATCCGCCGCGCGGTGTCGCTCGTCTCGGCGCACCACGGCCCGCTCGTCGTCGTCGCGTCGGCGCTCGGCGGCGTGACGGACCTGCTGCTCGAGGGCGCCGGCCACGCGGTCGACGGGCGGCCCAAGCTGGCGGCGCGCCTCGCCGCCGAGTTCCTGCGGCGGCACCGGACGCTCGTCCACGATCTCGTGCCGGCCGGCGCGGCGCGGCGCGCGCTGCTCGCCGACCTCGACGCCTCGGCGCGCGAGTACCGGGACCTCTGCACGGCCATCGGCGTGCTCGGCGTCGTCGAGCCGAGGGCGAGCGATCGGCTGGTCTCCCGCGGCGAGCGGATGTCGGCCGCCATCCTCGCGGCGGCCCTGAAGGCGGGCGGGCACGACGCGCGGATCGTCGACGCGGCCGAGCTCATCCGCACGGACGGACAGCACGGCGGCGCGGCACCGCATCTGACCGAGACGAGACGCCTCGCGCGCCGCGTGCTGCGGCCGCTCGTCGCCGTCGGCGTCACGCCCGTGGTGCCGGGCTTCATCGGCGCGGCGCCGGACGGCAGCGTGACGACGCTCGGGCGCGGCGGATCGGATCTCACCGCGACGCTCGTGGCCAACGCGCTCGGGGCGACCGAAGCCGTCCTGTGGAAGGACGTGCCCGGCATCCTCACCGCGGATCCCAGGCTCGTGCCGGACGCACGCCTGATCCCGCAGCTCCATCACCGCGAGGCCGCGGAGGTCGCGCACTACGGCGCGAAGGTCCTGCACCCGCGCGCGCTCATCCCGATCGCGGGCAGCCGGATCGTCCTGCGCGTGCGGTCGTTTCTCACGCCCGAGAACCCCGGCACCGAGGTGTCGGCGCGGCGCTCCGATCTGACGCACCCGGTGAAGGCGATCGCGATCGTCCGCGGCCAGGCGGTCGTCACCGTGGCCGGCAAGGGCATGGCGGGCGTGCACGGCATCGCGGCACGGACGTTCGTCGCCGTGGACGCGGAACGCCTCTCGGTGTCGACGATCTTCCAGGCCTCGTCGGAGAGCTCGATCGGGTTCACGCTTCCGGCAGGCGAAGCCGACCGCGCGGTGTCCGCCGTCCGGCGCGCGTTCCAGGGAGAGCTGGCGAGCGGGCTCATCGATCAGGTGACCTCGCGTCCCGGCATGGCGGTCGTCGCGGTCGTCGGAGACGGCATGGTGGGGACGCCCGGCGTCGCCGCCCGGGTGTTCTCGGCGCTCGCCTCGGCGGGCGTGAACGTCATCGCAATTGCGCAGGGATCGTCCGAGCGGAACATCTCGTTCGTCGTCAACGACGCCGAGGTCGCCGAAGCGGTGCGCCGCGTGCACGCCGCGTTTCAGTTGTCGAAGATCGGCGGCGGCCGGCCCATCACGATTCCCTACGTGGATGTCGTCCTCCTCGGCTTCGGGCGCGTGGGGCGCGCGCTGGCCGACCAGATCGCCGGCGCGAGCGCCGACGCGCCGCCCGTGCGCGTGGTCGGCGTGCTCGACCGCTCCGGATACCTGTTCGAACCCAAGGGCTTCTCCGCGCGGCGCCTGCTCGAGCTGGCGCGCGAGAAGGATCGCGGCGCGCTCGTGTCGGCGCTCGGCGGCGTCGAGGCCAGGGCCCCGGAGGCGCTGGCGCACATCGCCAGCCACGCGGTGTCACACCCGGTCGTCGTCGACGTCACCAGCGAGGAGAATGGCCCGCTGCTGACCGCCGCGTTCGGTCAGGGGTTCGACGTCGTCCTCGCGAACAAGAAGCCCGTGGCCGGCACGTGGGAGTCCTACGCCGCCCTGATGACCGCGGCCGCACGAGGCGGCCGGCGGATCAAGTACGAAGCGACGGTCGGCGCCGGGCTGCCGATCATCGACACCTACGCCAAGCTCGCCGAAACCGGCGACCGCGTGCTCCGCATCGAGGGCGCGGTCAGCGGCACGCTCATGTTCGTCGTCTCGGCCGTGTCGTCGGGCATGCCGTTCTCGGAGGCCGTCCGCCTGGCGGTCGAACGAGGCTATGCGGAGCCGGATCCGCGCGACGATCTGAACGGACGCGATGCGGCGCGCAAGGTGCTGATCCTGGCGCGCCTCATGGGCTATCGCGGCCCGGCGCCGATGCCGGACGATCTCGTCCCGCGCGCGCTCGCGAAACTGCCGCTCCCAGAGTTCATGAGGCAACTGCCCTCGGTCGACGACGAGTGGCGGACGCGTACCGAGCAGGAAGCCGCGCGCGGACGGGTGCTGCGCTACGTCGTCGCGGCGACGCCGCGGAGCGTGTCCGCGAGGCTCGTGGCCGTCGCGAAGGACAGCCCGATCGGCGCGCTGCAGGGCACGCGCAATCTCGTGGCCTTCACGACGCGGCGCTACCGCACCGAGCCGCTCGTCGTCAGCGGCCCGGGCGCCGGCGCGGCGGTCACGGCCGCAGGCATCCTCAACGACATCTACGCGCTCGGCAGCAAGTAGCAGCGCCGCAGGCGCTCAGCGAGACTCCTGCATCCGATCGGCTCGCTCGCCGCATCTCTTCTCACAGGAGGTCGTATGGGGGAATCGCTGTTCGCCGGAGGCATGCTGTGGCTGTTCCTGGCCCTCGTGATCGTCGCCAACGTCTGGCGGGAAATCGCCGCGCGCCGTGAGGCGCAGCAGACGGTTCGCCTGGCCATCGAGAAGAACTACCCGATCGACAGCGCGCTGATCGAGAAGATGCTGCGCACGCCGGCGCGCAAGAGCAAAACGGACCTGCTGGCCGGCGGCGCCGTCCTCGTGGCGATCGGCCTGGGTCTGCCGCTCATGGGCGTCTTCATCTACCTGGGCGGATCGCGCGACGCGCTGCTGCCGCTCGTCGGGGTCGGATCGATGCTGCTGCTGATGGGCCTGGCTCTGCTGATCGTGGCGCACGTCGTCCGCCCGCGGCAGGCCGCGGACACCGACGCTCCTCGTCTCTGACGTGACCGATGGAGCACGTTCGGCGAGCACGGAGGCGGCGCTCGTGATGCTCGCTCGTGAGGGCGACGATCGCGCCTTCGGCGAGCTGGTGCGGCGGCGGCAGGCGCAGGTCCGGATGCTGCTCCGGCGGCTCTGCGGCGAGCCGGCGCTCGGCGACGATCTCGCGCAGGATGCGTTCGTGCGAGCCTGGCAGTCGTTGCGCCAGTTGCGGGAAGCCGCGGCCTTCGGCCCGTGGTTGCGCCGGATCGCGGTGTCGGTCTGGTTGCAGCACGCCCGCCGCAAACAGGTGGCGATCGAAGCCCTCGACGACCACGACCTACCGGCCGACAGCTCCGCGCCGCCGATCGGCCAGCACCTCGAAGTTCACGAGGCCCTCGCCCGCCTTCGGCCTGCCGAACGGCTCTGCCTCGTGCTGGCTTACAGTGAAGGCTTGAGCCAGACTGAAATCGCGGAAGCCACTGGCCTGCCGCTCGGCACGGTGAAGTCGCACATGACGCGCGGGATGGGCCGGCTGCGACAGCTCTTCGCCTCACCGATCCTGAAAGGAGCGGAGTCGTGACCGACGAGCTCGAGCGTCAGCTCAGGCGACGGCTCGCGCAGGAGGAGGTCCAGCTCGACGATGACGGGTTCGTCGATGAGGTCGCGCGGCGGATCTCGACGACCCGCCAGCGCGCCGGCTGGCTTGCTCTGGAGCGCGCGCTGAACCTCGTCGTCCTGCCGGCGATGATGGTGTTCGCCCTCTGGATCCTCGTGCCGGCGCTCATCGTCGCTCTGGCGCCGGCGATGACGGCCGTCGGCGTCCCGGCTGCCGGCGCGGCGCTGCCGCTGGCCATCGCGGCAGGCACAACGATGTACACGTGGCTGCGATCGTGAGCGACGCGACGCGCTCGTCGTGCCCCGCCGATCAGCCGGCCGAAGGTTTCTGCGGCACGAGCCCCACGAGCATGACGTCGCCGGCCGGCACACGGATCTCCCATCGCTCGAACGCCGGCCCGTCGAACGACAGCACGGTTTCCCCGTTCGCGCCGATCGGGTCCACCACCGTGGCGATGTAAGGCCCGGGCGGGCGCAGGACGACGACCGCGTCGGACTTGATTTCCTGGAGCACGAGGATCGTGCCGGACGGTCCCTGCAGCGACTCGACGCTCGCGCCGACCACCTGCCGCACCATCGGGGCCAGCTCGAGGCCAGCGCGAAGCGTCCACCAGGACATGCGGTTGTAGAACTCGCGAACCCTCGGTTCAGCCGCGGGCGGCCAGGCCGTGTGCTCGAGCGGGTTGCCGGGGCCGCGATCCCGTCCCGGCGCATGGCTGAACACGTACTTTCCGTTCACGAGGTTGGCGTAGCAGAGGTTGCTCACGCACCAATCGGGCAGCGGCTCCGGGTAGCACGGCATGGGCCAGATGTTCATCTTGCGCCGGCCGTTGATCAGGATCTTCTCGCACCCGGACGTCGCCACCGGCACGTTCAGGTCCTCGGTCTTCTGCTGGGATTCGACGAACGTCTGTGGCAACGGGTCGTTCCAGAGTGGGTGCTTCGTCCACAGATAGTCGGCCGCCCAGGTCGGCTCCCGGCTGTTCTGCACGACAACGGGATGGAAGGCGTAGATCGACACGACGGCCGAGGTCACCGCCAGCCCCCACGAACTCCGGCGCCACCACGCGCCGCCGATCCGCGCCGCGCCGCCGACCAGCGGGATCGTCAGCGGTATCAACCACAGGCCGTAGCGGCTGACGCTCGGCGTGCCGCCGTGGTGGTAGTTCACGTTGCGCGCGAATCCCAGCAGGAAGACGACGGCGGCGGCGCCGGCGACCAGCACGTCCGGCTGAACGAGCGCGCGCGGCCGGCGCCAGGCCAGCAGGGCGGCCGCGGCCGCAACGGCGATCGCCAGCGCCGGGAAGTTCGGCAACAGGCCGAGGTTCGGATCGAGCAGCGGCACGAGCGTCTCGGCCATGTCGGGCATGCCGGGCTGCGTCGTGTCGACGAGAGGAAACGGCGTGCGGTATCGCGTCCAGAAGTAGATCACGTGCACCGACGCGAGCGCGATCGCCGCGAGCGCCGCCGCGATCCAGCGGCGATCGAGGAACACGCGACGCCCCTGCAGCACGCCGCCCGCCAGCGTGAGCCCGAGAAACGCGTACGCGACCGGGTTCTGCACCGCTGCGGCGCCGGCGGCGAGGACGGCCCACCACGGCCGTTCCTCGAAGAGCACCATCGCGATCGTCAACATCGCGAACGTGTAGGGCTCGGTGTGGGGCTTGTCGATCCACCAGACGATCGGGCTCGCGAACAGCAGCACCGACACGGGCGTGCCCAGCCGCGGCAGGGCCACCGCGAGCGCCCCCAGCAGGAGCGCGGCGTTGAGCAGGGCGAACCCGTACACGGGCGACGCGCCGACGAGCCGTGTCAGCCAGACACCCGGCACGGCCAAGAGCGAGTAGAACCAGAAGTGCAGGTAGTCGAGCGATCCGCGCGCGCGGCGCATGAACGGGCTCGGATCGAACGACACGATGTCCGGGCGGATCTTCGCGAGCTCCTGCATGTAGCCGGGCAGGTCCCCGGCGGCGATCGACGGCCCCTTCAGCTCGGCGAAGTTGAGCGCGAGCACGACGTACTCGCCGCCGTCGCCCGGGATGCTCGGCGGCGACGGCGCGACGAGACACACGATGAGCGCCAGCGCGACGAGGAGAGGCTTCAGACGATCCACGCGGTCAGGCGATGATAGTCGATAGCCCGGCGGCGCAGATATACTCTCGCCGCTTGCGCTCTGCCTGCGATCTGTCGATCGTGATGCCCGTCTACAACGAGGAGCTCGGCATCGACGCCGTCGTGGACTCGTGGGTCGCGTCGCTCGATCGCCTTCACCTCCGCTACGAGCTCCTGCTCTACGACGACGGGTCGAAGGACGGCACGGGATCCCGGCTCGACGCCATCGCGCTCCGCCACCCCGCCGTGCGCGTCACGCACCAGCGCAATCAGGGACACGGGCCGACGGTCCTGCGCGGCTACCACGAAGCGCAGGGCGAGTGGGTCTTTCAGACCGATAGCGACGACGAGATCCCTGCGTCGGCGTTCGAGCCGTTGTGGCGCGCCCGCCAGGACGCCGACGCCGTGTTCGGCATCCGCACCGGCCGGCCCTCCGGACCGGCGCGGCGCCTGCTCACCGCTGGGGCGTCGTGGTGCGTGCGTCTGCTCTTCGGCCGCGGTCCGACGGACGTGAACGTGCCCTTCCGCCTGATCCGGCGCGCCGTGCTCGAGCGGCTCCTGCCGCGCATTCCGCCGGAGACCTTCGCGCCGAACGTCGTGCTCTCGGGCCTGGTCGCGCGCGATCGGGTGCGGTTCGTCGAGGTGCCGGTGCCGGCCGTCGCGCGGCGTCTCGGAGAGACGACGATCGTCGGCATCAAGACGCTGAAGCTCGGCACGCGCGCCGCGCGCGAGACGGTCGCCGCCGCGCTGGCCGATCGCCGGCGCGGACGATCGCGATGACGACGCCGCGCGCCGACCCCGGCCGCGTGCTCATCGTCGGCGCCGGCCCCACCGGGCTGGGCGCGGCGCATCGGCTCGTCGAGCTCGGGCACGACGACTTCGTCGTGCTCGACCGCGCCGCCGGCCCCGGCGGGCTCGCGGCGAGCGTCGTCGATCCGCAGGGCTTCACGTGGGACATCGGCGGCCACGTACAGTTCAGCCACTACGCGTACTACGACGAGGCGGTGGACCGCGCCGTCGGCGGTCAGTGGCTGACGCACGAACGCGAGTCATGGGTGTGGATTCGCGGCCGGTTCGTCCCGTACCCGTTTCAGAACAACCTGCACCGGCTCGACGCGGCCGACCGCGATCGCGCGCTCGCCGGGCTGGAGCAGGCCCACGCGAGGACACAGACTTCGAAAGCGGCCAACTTCGGCGAGTGGATCGATCGCACGTTCGGCCCGGGACTGGCGGATCTCTTCATGCGCCCCTACAACTTCAAGGTGTGGGGCTATCCGCTCGAGGAAATGGACACCGGCTGGATGGGCGAGCGCGTCGCGGTTCCCGATCTCACGCGCATCAGGGAGCAGGTCGCCGCCGGCAAAGACGACGTGTCTTGGGGTCCGAACAGGACGTTCCGCTTTCCGCGATTCGGCGGCACCGGCGCGATGTGGACCGGCATGGCGCGCCTGCTCCCACGCGAGCGGCTCCGGTACGGCGCCGACGTGGCGGCCATCGACACGCACGCTCGCACGGTGAAGCTCCACGGCGGCGACACGCTCCGCTACGACACGATCGTGACGACGATGCCGCTCGATCGGTGCTGCGCGATCGCGACGCCGATCGATGCGGACGTCCGGCGCGCGGCCGCGCAGCTTCGCCACAGCGCGGTGCACGTGATCGGCATCGGTCTGCGAGGTCCACGGCCAGAGACGCTCGCCCGCAAGTGCTGGATGTACTTTCCAGAGCCCAACAGCCCGTACTACCGCGTGACGGTGTTCTCGAACTACTCGCCCAATCACGTGCCGGACGGGCCCGACTACTGGTCGCTCATGGCCGAGGTGTGTGAATCCCCGGCCAGGCCGGTCGCCCTCGCGTCGCTCGTCGACGACACCGTCGCCGCGATGCGCCACGACCGGCTCATTCCTGAAGGCGCGCAGGTCGTCAGCCGATGGCATCGCCGCGAGGAGCATGGCTATCCCACGCCGTTCCTCGGCCGCGACGACGTCCTGCGCGCCATCGGGCCGGCGCTGGAGGCGCAGCGGGTGTTCAGCCGCGGGCGCTTCGGCGCCTGGAAGTACGAGGTGGCGAACCAGGACCACAGCTTCATGCAGGGCGTCGAGCTCGTCGACCGGCTCGTCTTCGGAGAGCCGGAAACCACGCTCGAGTCGCCCGGCCTGGCCAACTCGGGCGCGTTCCTCACGGCAAACCCTTGGGTGTCCCGACGTGGATGAAGAACGGCCAGATTCCCTGAGCGCCATGCTGCGGCTCATCCTCACGAGCCGCGTGTACGACGTCGCCGTCGAGACGCCGCTCGAACCGGCGCCGCGGCTGTCGCACCGGCTGGGCCGCGAGATCCGCCTCAAGCGCGAGGACCTCCAGCGCACGTTCAGCTTCAAGCTGCGCGGCGCCTACAACCGCATCGCCCATCTCACGGCCGCCGAGCGCGCGCGCGGCGTCATCACCGCGAGCGCCGGCAACCACGCGCAGGGTGTCGCGTACGCGGCCCGCCATCTCGGTCTCAGCGCCGTCATCGTGATGCCGCAGACGACGCCCGACATCAAGATCGACGCGGTCCGCGACCTCGGCGCGGAGGTGGTGCTCGCCGGCGACAGCTACTCGGACGCCCGAGAGCGCTGCGACGTGCTCGCCGCCGAGACCGGCCGCGTCTTCGTTCCGCCCTTCGACGACCCGCTCGTCGTCGCCGGCCAGGGCACGATCGCGAGCGAGATCCTGCGTCATCGCCTCGGCGACGTCGCGGCCGTGTTCGTCCCGATCGGCGGCGGTGGGCTCATCGCGGGCATCGGCAGCTACATCAAGGCGCTGCAGCCGGCCATCCGCGTGATCGGCGTCGAGCCGTTCGAGGCCGACGCCATGTACCGATCGCTACAGGAGGGCCGCCGCGTGGCGCTCGATCGCGTCGGGATCTTCGCCGACGGCGTGGCGGTGCGCGAGGTCGGCGCGCTGACGTTCGCGCTCGCCCGCCAGACGGTGGACGAGGTCGTGCGCGTCACGAACGACGAAATCTGCGGCGCGATCAAGGACGTGTTCGACGACACGCGATCGATCCTCGAGCCGGCCGGTGCGCTGGCTGTCGCGGGCCTGCGCCGCTGGCTCGCGGAAGACGGACGCGCCGACGGCGCCCTGCTCGCGGTGCTGAGCGGCGCCAACATGAACTTCGACCGGCTGCGGTTCGTCGCGGAGCGCGCCGAGCTCGGCGAAGCGCGCGAGGCGCTGTTCGGCGTCACGATCCCCGAGCGGCCCGGCGCGTTTCGCGAGTTCTGCGCCGCGATCGGCCGCCGAATCGTGACGGAGTTCAACTACCGGCTCAGCGGGCGGACGGCGGCGCACATCTTCGTCGGCGTCGCCACCTCGTCGCGCCAGGATGCCGACGCCGTCGCCGAGACGCTCACGCGCGCCGGCTATCAGACCGTCGTGCTCACCGACAACGAGCTGGCGAAGCTGCACGTGCGGCACATGGTGGGCGGCCGCAGCGCCGAGGTCGCGAACGAGCAGCTCTGCCGCTTCGAGTTTCCCGAGCGGCCCGGCGCGCTCATGACGTTCCTCGATCGGCTGAGCGGCCGCTGGAACATCAGCCTCTTCCACTATCGCAATCACGGCGCGGACTTCGGCCGCGTGCTGGCGGGATTCGAGGTCCCGCCGGACGACACGCCGCGCTTCGAGCGCTTCCTCGACGATCTCGGCTACCGATACCAGCGCGAGCGGGAGAACGCGGCGTACGAGATGTTCTTGAAGTAGCGCTCACCGCCTCGGCAACGCCCACGCGATGTGGCCGATGGGCGTGCCGGGCGGCAGCTCCTGCACGGCCGGCTGGCCCGGCGCCGCCGGCGCGCCGCCCGCGACCGCCGCGATCACCAGGTACTGCCGCCCCTTGGACTCGTACATGACGGGCACGCCGCGCGACTGTCCCGCGAAGTCGCCCATCCACAGAATCTTGCCGGTGTCCTCGTCGTAGGCGCGGAGCTTGCCGTCGCCGCCCGCCTCGAACACGATGCCGGCCTTCGTCGGCATGATGCCGGTGCGCAGCGCGAGCCCGCCGGTGTTGCGCGGACCGCCGGCGGCGATCGTCGGCGGATGATCGCCGGTCGGCACCTGCCACTTGATCTCGCCGGTGTTGAGGTCGTAGGCCGTCAGGGTCGTGTACGGCGGCTTCGTCGCGGCCGACATGACCGCGTACTCGCTCATGTAGCGATCCTGCGGCACGATGTCTCTCACCTCGTCTGGATACGGCAGGTTGCCGGCGTTGCCGCCGACGCCCGGAAAGAACGGCCCGACGCCGCGAGCGGGCAGCGGCGGCTGCGGGGCGCCGCCGCGGGCGACGATCGGTCCGGGCGGGAAACCCGGCGCGGCGCTGGCCGCGCCGATGCCTCGGCCCATCGGGTTCGTGCTCGCGAGGTACGCGATCACCTGCGTGAGCTGGTCCGCGGTGACGTCCGACACCGGCCGCATCAGCCCGCGGCCCCCGGTCACGACGGCGCGGATCGCGTCGTCGCTCAGGCGCGACGTGACGCCGACGAGCGACGGCGCGCCCGGCACGGCCCCCTGCAGGTTCGCGCCGTGACACACCTGGCAGTTCTGCATGTAGACGGCACGTCCCTGCGGCACGGCGCCCTGGTTCGCGGCGTTGCCGCTGAGCGCGACACCGCGCGTCTTCACGTCCTCCAGCCTGAGGATCGAGACCGCCTCCATGTTCAGCACGAACACGAGCCCCTTCTCCGGATTCGCGGCGGTCGTGCCCCAGTTCGATCCGCCCATGTTGCCGGGCATGGAGATCGAGTCCTCGCCGACGCGGGTCGGGATGAAGAGACCGCCCTGCGGACCGGGACCGACATGGGCCTTGGCCACGCGCGCCTTGATCTCCTCGTACGCCTGCGGCGTGAGCAGCCAGGGGTTCACGTCGTCGACCGTGAAGGTCTGACGCGCGAACGGCGCGGGCTTCGTCACGTAGGGCTGGGTCGGCCAGGTCATCTCGCCCGGCACGTCGGTCTGGGGCACCGGCCGCTCCTCGATCGGCCAGATCGGCTGGCCGGTCACGCGATCGAAGACGTACAGAAACCCCGTCTTGCCCGCGAGCGCGACGACGTCCACGCGCCGGCCGTTGTTGCGGATCGTGACGAGCTGCGGCGCCGAGACGTTGTCGAGATCCCAGATGTCGTGGTGAATCGTCTGGAAGTGCCACAGCCGGCGGCCGGTCCGCGTGTCGAGCGCGAGCAGGCAGTTCGAGAAGAGGTTGGCGCCGTGGCGATCGGCACCGTAGAAATCGTACGTCGCCGAGCCGGTCGGGATGTAGACGATGCCCCGCTCGTCGTCCACCGACATCGAGCCCCAGTTGTTCGATCCGCCGACGTACTTGTACGCGTCCTTCGGCCAGGTCTCGTAGCCGAACTCACCCGGCTGCGGCACCGTGTGGAACTGCCAGACCTTGCGGCCCGTGACGACGTCGTAGGCCCGGATGTCGCCGGGCGGCGAGATGAACCCTTCTCCCGGCGCGGATCCGAGGATCAACAGGTTGCGCCACACCTTGCCGGGACTGCCCGACTGCACGTTGATGCCGGTCCCCTCGGCTCGCAGCAACCCCTCGCGGAGATCGACGATGCCGTTGTTGCCGAAGGTGAGGATGGACTTCCCGGTCTTCGCGTCGATCGCCTGGAGAAAGCTGTTCACCGAGAAGAGGAGCCGCTTGTCCTTGCCATCGCTGCTCTGCCAGTAGTTGATGCCGCGCGCGTTGATGCCCGGCAGCCCTTCGTGAATCCAGATCTCCTTACCGGTCGTCGCGTCGAGCGCGATCAGCGAGCTGCCCCGCCCGTACGTGTAGATCACGTCGTCGACGGCGACCGGGTTGAACACGGTGGTCGCGTGCGGGTAGAACCAGGCGACCTCGAGGCGGGCGACGTTCGACTTGTTGATCTGGTCCAGCTTCATGAAGTTGGAGCTGTCAGGTCCGCCGAGGTTGTCCCACCACCACTTGTCGCTGCGCGCGGCGCGGCCGACGCTGTGCCCGGCCACCCCGACGAGCGCCACGGTCACGGCTGCGAACACGACACCCGGCAGCCGGCGACGCCAGCGGGAAGGACCCGATCGTACGGACAGAGAGGCAGACAACGACATGGCACGCTCCATCTCGTCCCGGACGCACGTCACGACGTGGCCGGCGACGCGTTCCGTCTTGCTGACAAAGGTGGCGGAGAGTACCACGCCGCGGCGCGGAGTGTCGAGGAGGTTCAGCGACGGCGCAGCTCGGTTCGATTGAGATCGATCTGCAGGCCGATAGCCGTGCCGGACGCCGGCGTGCCGTGGACAGCCACGCCCGGTGCTGACCGCGAGCCCGAATGGTGACCCAGCGAGATTGCGGGCGCCGACGGCGACAACGTGGAGGTGGAGGCCACGTAGATCGTCGCGCCCCGCCACACGCTGCCGATCGACCAGCCCACGACGAAGCCCGCAGCACCGAACTCGGTCGGCGCAGCGAGCCAGGCCAGCAGCGCGCCTTCCTTCTTCAGCGGCGTGTCCGCGTGCGCCGTCGCCACGGCCGCAACGGTTACGCCGGCCGCGAGCCCGATCAGGGTCCCGAGACCGGCGCAGAGGTCGGTGTGATCTCGATGCCTGACCTTGGTCACGGTCGACACGGGGAACCGGCGGTACGCACCGTGCCTCACGATGGAGACCGACTCACGATCGAAGTCGACGAGCGCGCCGAGAAGCGATTCGCGGGCTGTCGCGACGACGACCTCGTCGCCCCGCCGTGCGCGGTCGAGCAGGCGCGCGTAGAGCACGCTGCCTGGACCGCTCGGCTGAACGGCGGACGCCGCCGCGTCGCCGCCGGGCCTCCGTCTCTCGACAATCGCCAACACCGTCGGCTCTCTGGGATCGGACTGCCCGGCGAAGCCGAGCAGCGATCGGCGACCGACGCCTTGAACGACGGCCTGCCCCTCGGCAGGGCCCACGATGGAGTACTCGACGGCGTCGACCGGCTCGGGCGACGACACGAGAAACGCGTAGGTCCGGCCCTCGGCGATCGTCGGCGGGCGCCAGAGACGGAGGCCGTCGGCCGTGCGCGGATTGATCGCGGCGATCAACTGGTCCAGATCCGGCGCCAGTTGCAGCTCGATTCGCGAAGGTTCGTTCCGGACAGACGTCGCGAGGACGACCAGCATCTCGCCCTTGCGAGCGCCAGCCGCGACCATCCGGTATCGGAGCCGCGCCATCTGGCGGACGTCTTCGACTGCGCGCTCGAACGTGCCCCGGATCAGCAGCGACGTTCCCGTGGCGCTGTCGCCCGCTTGCGGGTCGTGCTCGAGCAGCAGGCGCCCGCTCACGATCGCGACCGGCCGGAAGCCCTGCCGCGCCCAACCGTCGATCTCCGGCATGCCGACGGCGGACTTCCCGAACGCGTCGACGACCCGATGACGAACCGGCGGCGCGCCGGGCGACCTGACCATGAGCAGCAGCGCTTCGCTCGGACGGCGCGTTCCCCACAGCGTCGTGTCGCGGTCGCAGGTCTCGGTCGGCGAAATCCCGCCGTCGATCCGGAAACCTTCCGAGCCTGCCGGCTCGAGCGCAGCGGCCAGACGGTCGGGACGGGCGCGCACGATGCGATAGTCGCGCGCGGCCGGCTCCGGCGACTGCTGGGTCACCAGCACGAACCCGCGACAGTCCGTTTCCAGGCTCACGACGCGACGACCGCTGGCTGTCACGGTGTCGAGACCGCTCGCCAGATCCTGTTCTGAAGCGAACCACTCGGCTGGACCCGGCTCCGCCGCCACCGGCTGCGCGGCCGCGGGCGCGACAGCGCACAGGCTGGAGAGGCACAGGGTAATCGCGAGCCGTTCGAATCGCACGGCGTTCCGATGCGACGGGCTGCAATCGACGTACCGCGGTGCAGCACGCCCGTACCTGCCAGCGGGGTACGCGGATTGCTCTCCTACACAGCGGCAGCCGGAGGCACCATGCGTCGTGCGAGATCTTCCAGGGTCGATCGTCTCTGTCGCTGGCTCGTCGTAGCGGCCTGCGTTCTCGCGCACCCGTGGATGGCCGGAGCCGACGAGCGTGTCGGATGGCACTACGGCCTGTTGGTCGGCGGTGCGACGATGCCGGCGAGCGCCGGCGACTTTCGGCTGACGGCCTTCGGCGCCTCAGCGGGCAAGATGCTCGGTCCGAACACCTTGGCGCAGGTCGCGCTGACGAGGGACGAATCGCGCGAGCCCGTCGCGCTGACGGGCGTCATCTTCCTCACGGGCGCCATCCAGCGATGGCTGTCACCGCGCACGTGGGTACGCGGCGGGGTCGGTATCGGCAGCATCGACACGAGCGAGCTCACCGAGGCAGGCCTCGTCACACTCCCCCGCACGCGCGGCGGCTTCGTCGTCTTGGGCGCCGCCGGCGTCGAGCTGGCGGCTTACGAGTTCTCGCCCCAGAACACGCACGGCACCAACCTCATGCTCGACATCCAGTACGAGCACAGGACGCTGCCTTTCACTGAAGGCGCCCCAGCGGTCGGCGCGATCATGATCGGGATCAACTTCTATCGCCGTTGAGCGAACGCCGGTGCTCTAGAGTCCGAGGCTTTCGTCGATGCCCAGGTGTACGTTCATGCACTGGACCGCGGCGCCCGCCGCGCCCTTGCCGAGGTTGTCGAGGCGCGACATGAGGACGACCTGCGATGCCGATCCGAACACGAAGAGGTCGGCGCGGTTGGTGTCGTTGCACCCCTGCACGTCGAAGTACCCGGCCTCGAGCGTCGCCGGGTCGTTGAGCGGCATCACGCGGATGAACCGCTCGTTCGCGTAGCGCCGCTCGAGCGCGGCGTGGAGCGCCTCGGCGGTGGCGCCGGGCGCGAGCTGCGACAGGTGCAGCGGCACGCTCACCGTCAACCCCTTGTAGAAGCTCGCCACCACCGGCTGGAAGATCGGCGCGGCCTCGAGGCCGGAATGGACGTGCATCTCCGGCAGGTGCTTGTGCGCCAGCGTCAGCGCATACGGACGCGGCGACCGCAAGCGCGCATCGTCTCCTGATTCGTACTGCGCGATCATCTTCCGTCCGCCTCCCGAATAGCCGGTGAGGGAGGTCGCCGAGATCGGCAGCGCGCGCGGGATGAGGCCGGCATCCACGAGAGGCCTGACGATCAGCAGGAATGCCGACGAATGGCAGCCCGGGTTCGCGATGCGCTTCGACGCGTGGATGCGCTCGCGCTGCCCGGACATGAGCTCCGGCAGGCCGAAGGCCCAGCCCGGATCCGTCCGGAACGCGGTGCTCGCGTCGATGAGGCACGTCTTCGGATTCGTGAGCAAGCCGGCGGCTTCCCGCGACGCGGCATCTGGCAGGCACAAGAACGCGACGTCGGCCGCATTCAACAGCCGCGCGCGCTCGTGCGGATCCTTCCGCTTGTCGGCGTCGATGCGGAGCAGCTCGACGTCGGGCCGGCTCGCGAGCACTTCGCGAATCCGCAGCCCCGTCGTGCCCTCCTGCCCGTCAACGTAGACGACGAACGTCATTCCAAGAGCATAAAGGAGTTGCTGGAATAAGATGGGGCACGGTCCCTGGTCCGTGGTGCCGGGTCCCGAGTTCGACGAACCCGTCTGGACCGGCGCCATCGTCACTCACTCGTGAGACCAGGACGGAGAAAGCTGGCGCGTGTCTTCCACTTCTTCCACGAACCTGGGACCCAGGACCAGGGACCCGGAACCGTGTTCTCGCGTCCAGCTCCTCGTCACGTGTCTCATCGACCGCGTGGCTCCCGACACCGGCATGTCCGTCGTCCGCGTGCTCGAACGTCTCGGGCTGCAGGTCGAGTGCCCGGCCGGGCAGACCTGCTGCGGTCAACCGGCCTTCAACGCGGGCTACCTCGACGAAGCGCGCGCGCTCGCTCGACATACCATCGACGTCCTCTCGCGCTCCGACGCCCCCATCGTCGTGCCCTCGGGCTCGTGCGCCGACATGGTGATTCACCAGTACGCCAGCCTGCTTCGCGACGATGGCGTCTATGCGCGGAAGGCCGAGGCCGTCGCCGGACGGACGTACGAGCTCACGCAGTTCCTCGTGGACGTGATGGGGACGGCCGACGTGGGCGCGGCCTGCCACGGGCGGCTCGCGTATCACGCGTGCTGTCATGGGCTGCGCGGGCTGAACGTCAGGCGCGAACCCGAAGCGCTGCTCGACGCCGTGACACACGCGACGATCTGCCCGCTCGCCGAGAGCGACGTGTGCTGCGGGTTCGGCGGCCTCTTCTCGGTGAAGCTGCCCGACATCTCGGCCGCGATGCTCGATCGCAAGCTCGATCGGATCGAGGAGAGCGGCGCCGACACCGTGGTCGTCACGGACGTGAGCTGCGCCCTGCACATTGAGGGCGGCCTTCGCCGGCGCGGCAGCACCGTTCGCGTCCGTCACATCGCCGACGTGCTCGCCGAAACGGGGGCGGCCCGATGAACGTCGACGAGCGCCCGTTCGCGCAGCGCACCGCCGAGGCGCTCGCCGACGCCCACCTGCGGCACACGCTTCGCACCGTCACGACCGCCATCCTGGGCTATCGTCGCGCCGGCCTGGGCCGCCTTCCGGCGTCGGACGGCTGGCGGGATCACGCGCGCCGCATCCGCGCGCACACGCTCGCGAACCTCGACCGCTACCTCGACCAGTTCGCCGGCGCGGTCGAAGCGCGCGGCGGTCACGTGCACTACGCCGCCACGGCGGCCGAGGCCGTCGCGTACGTGCGCGATCTCGCGATCGCACGCGGCGTGCGCCTGGCCGTCAAGGGCAAGTCGATGGTGACCGAGGAGATTGACCTCAACGGCCACCTCGAGCGCGCCGGCATCCGCGTCGTCGAAACCGATCTGGGCGAGTACATCGTGCAGCTCGCCGACGATCGCCCATCGCACATCGTGATGCCGATCATGCACATGACCCGGCATCAGGTGGCGGACCTCTTCAAGCGGAAGATCGGCGCGACCGAGGAGGACGTCGCCGACATCGCGTCGATGACGCAGCTCGCGCGGCGCGTGCTCCGCGAGGAGTTCGTCAACGCGGACATGGGCATCAGCGGCTGCAACTTCGCCGTCGCGGAGACCGGCAGCATCACGACCTGCACGAACGAAGGCAACGGCCGCCTGACGACGACGATGCCGCGCATTCACGTGGCGATGATGGGGATGGAGCGCATCGTCCCCACCGTGGCGGATCTCGGCGTCATGCTGCAGGTCCTGGCGCGCAGCGCGACGGGACAGAACCTCACGGTGTACACGAACGTCGTCAACGGGCCGCGCCCGCGCGAGGGCGATCGCGCCGAGGGCGACGGTCCGGACGAGTTCCACGTCGTGATCGTGGACAACGGACGAAGCCGCGTGCTCGCGTCCGGACAGGCCGAGATCCTCTACTGCATCCGGTGCGGGGCGTGCCTGAACACCTGCCCGGTCTTCCACCAGATCGGCGGGCACGCGTACGGCAGCGTGTATCCCGGCCCGATCGGATCCGTCCTCACGCCCGCCATGCACGGCATGGAGAAGTTCGACGATCTGCCGCAGGCCAGCACGCTGTGCGGCGCGTGCCGCGACGTCTGTCCCGTGCGGATCGACATCCCGCGCATGCTGCTCGAGCTGCGCGCGAAGGGCGTCGCGCAGGGCAAGTCGCCGCTCTGGGTGACGGCGGGCATCAGGGCGTTCGTCTTCGCGGGCGTCCGCCCAGGCCTGTTTCGCACGGCTGGCGCCTTGGCGGCGCGCGCCTCGCGGATGCTGGCGCGCGGCGGATGGATCCGCCGGCTGCCCGGGCACCTGTCGGCGTGGACGCGATCGCGCGACTTCCCGGCCCTGGCCGCGACGTCGTTTCAGGAACGGTGGGAGGACGCCAAGACGGCCGGCGTTCGTGACAATCGGGAGAACCCGGCTCGATGACGAATCGCGCGCGCATGATCGAGACCGTGCGAGCCGCCGTCCGGCAAGGACATCTGCCGGACGCGGAGGCGCGACATCCCGGCCGTTTCGACCCGCCGCCGTTCGACGGCGATCTCGAGCAGCGGTTTCGAACGGAGTTCGCCGCGCTCGGCGGCGTCGTGCACGACGCTGCCGGCCGCGACGACGTCACGGCGGTCGTGTTGCAGGTACTGGCCGGCGAGCCGACTCGCACGGTGCTGGCGTGGGACGCTCGATGGTTGCCCGTGCCGGGCGTCCTCGAGGCGCTCGCGGCGCAAGGTGTCGGCGTCCTTCACCAGCGGCCCGACCATGCGAGATCGCAGCCGCATCGTGTCGAGCTCGCGGCTGCGTCCGTGGGCCTCACGGGTGCGGACGCAGGGCTGGCCGAAACCGGATCGATCGTCGTGGCGTCGGGGCCAGGCCGGGGCCGGCTGGCGTCGCTGCTGCCCCGCGTCCACATCGCGATCCTGCGCCGCCGCGACATCGTGGCGTCGCTGCCCGCGGTGATGACCTCGCGCCCCGACCTCGTCACGTCCGGAGCCAACTTCGTCTGCATCACGGGCCCAAGCCGCACCGCCGATATCGAACACGTGCTCGCTCGCGGCGTCCACGGCCCCGGCGACATCCACGTGATTCTCGCCGAAGGATGAGACGCTCGCCGAAGGACCGCCGGACCGCTGGACCGGACCCCGGACCGAGGGACCGCATCGTCGGACCCGGGACCCCTGGACCGAGGGACCGAATCGTCGAACCCGGGACCCCGGACCTGGCACCAGAGGACCGTTCTTTGATATCTAAGAAGGGTATGATTCCCCGTCTGGCCGGCTGTACGACCCCATGTAGCCCCGGCAAGGGCCGGCCTCACGCGCGCGGATCCACGACGATCGAGTAGCACCGGTTCGGATCGCACGCCGCCAGGCCCTGAACGATTCTCGTTCCGGGCCTTTTTCGTGTTGTGAGCCGGAACCGGTGCGCGTCGTATGTGTCGACCGTGGCTGCGGCGCTATCGGCCACGTCGTGTCGAGCGTGTTGAGAGCGTGTAGAGAAGGACAACTGAGATGCCGACGACCGTGTTCATCCCCACCCCCCTTCGTCCGTTCACCGATCAACAGGCGTCCGTGCAGGTGGCCGGCGCGACGGTGGGCGAGGTGCTGCAGAACCTCGTGAAAGCCCACGCCGAGCTGCGGAATCACCTCTACAACGCGGACGGCAAGCTGCGCAGCTTCGTCAACATCTACGTCAACGACGAGGACATCCGGTACCTGAGCAAGGAACAGACGACCGTCGGCGAGAAGGACACGGTCAGCATCGTGCCGTCGGTCGCCGGCGGCACGTCGGCCGTCGACGCGCCGGCGATGCCCGACCTGACGGGCGACGAGGTCCGGCGCTACAGCCGGCACCTGATCATGCCGGAGGTGGGCGTCGACGGGCAGAAGAAGCTCAAGGCGGCGAAGGTCCTGTGCGTAGGTGCGGGCGGCCTCGGATCACCCGCGGCGCTGTACCTCGCCGCGGCCGGCGTCGGCACCCTCGGGCTGATCGATTTCGACACGGTGGACTTCAGCAACCTGCAGCGGCAGATCCTCTACAGCTCGGACGACGTCGGCCGTCCCAAGCTGAAGGCGGCCTACGATCGGCTGCACGGCCTGAACCCGAACATCCGCGTCATCGGACACGAGGTGGCGCTCAATTCGTCCAACGCCCTGGAGATCTTCCGGAACTACGACGTGATCGTCGACGGCGCCGACAACTTCCCCACGCGCTATCTCGTCAACGACGCGTGCGTGCTGCTCGGCAAGCCGAACGTCTACGGCAGCATCTTCCGCTTCGACGGTCAGGTGTCGATCTTCGCGACGAAGGCGGGCCCGTGCTATCGCTGCCTGTATCCCGAACCGCCGCCGCCCGGCCTCGTCCCGAGCTGCGCCGAGGGCGGCGTCCTCGGCGTGCTGCCTGGCGTGGTCGGCACGATCCAGGCGACCGAGGCGCTCAAGCTGATCATCGGCGCGGGGGATCCGCTCATCGGCCGCCTGCTGCTGTTCGACGCGCTGCAGATGAAGTTCCGCACGCTCAAGCTGCAGAAGGACCGCGAGTGCCCGGTCTGCGGCGATCACCCGACCGTCAAGACGCTCATCGACTACGAGCAGTTCTGCGGCATCACGCCTCAAGTGAAGGCGGCCGACAAGGGCACGCTGCCCGCCGAGCTCGAGACGAGCGTCGAGGAGCTGAAGGCGCGGCTCGATCGCGGCGACGTGTTCCTGCTCGACGTCCGCGAGCCGCGCGAGTGGGACATCGCCCACATCGAGGGTGCCACGCTCATCCCGCTCGGCGAGCTGCCGAAGCGTCTCGACGAGCTGCCGCAGGGCCCCGGCGCGCCCGACATCATCGTGCAGTGCAAGTCGGGCGTGCGCAGCGCGAAGGCGGTGAACCTGCTGCGCGACGAAGGCTTCGACCGCGTGAAGAACCTGAAGGGCGGCATCCTCGCCTGGATCTCGCGGATCGATCCGACGCTGCACGGGTATTAGACGGTCCGCTGGTTCCGGGTTCCGGGTCCCGGGTCCAGGGTTCGCGCGCGTCGGTTCCGGGTCCGTCGGTCGCGGGCTGTGGTCCGCGGTTCCGCGGTCCGGTCGACGGGTTCACATTTTCGAGCGCGCGCGTTGGATGACGCCGCACGTGAGATCGGCGGCGATGCGCGAGGGGACTGCGGCCGGCGCGACTTCTCGTCTAGAGCGGCTCGAGCGATTCGAATATCTGGACCGCTCGCTCCTTGGTCAGCGATCGCCCGAAGATCGAGTAGCTGACGCCGTCGGCTTCCCAGTGGAGCGACGAGGTCAGCGGCATCCTCCCTGTCGGATCTGGATCCCAGACCAGGTCCTGCCCATCGGCCGTCACCGTCTCCGTGCGCAGCTCCGGGCTGACGGACCCTTCCGGACCGACGATGACTCGCGAGAACCCCACGGAGAGGCCGTTGCCAACGGGCGCTTCGATCATGAGGACCTCGTTGTCGCCCTCACCGAAGAACGCCATGACCATGCCGTCGGGCGCGACGAAGGCATACGTGAACTCCGCGGGAAGACCGATCGAACCCACTCTGGGTGCGTGGATGTGCACGTCGGACACCCTCGTCAGCTCAGCCACGGTCTCGATGCGCACGGCCTGCGAAGACTTGCCCGGTGGGACGTTGCCTCCCATCCCGACATAGCCGGTGTGCACGAACCAGTGGCTTCCGGCAGCGAGGTCTGAACGAAACCTGCCCAACGTCCTGTCGACCTCTCCGGCATCCTGCGGCCCGAACTGCGAGAGCTCCGTGTGTCCGCCGACGAGCACGGACTGCAGGATCTGCACGAGCGGACGGGCGAACGTCTTGCCGGCACCGGGGATCGCCGTCATCAGCGACACGAGCAGCAGGACGACCCCAGGTGTCGCGATGAGGGCACGATGCCAGAAGAAGGGAACCGCGGGCGGCGCCATGCTCGGGATGGCCTGTCGATGCGCGATGACGAACGTGCCCGCAGCAGCGGGCACATCCGAGGCCCACGCGGCGCTGGCGGCCCTGAGCTCGGCGGCGATTTCGAGACGGCCTGCAAGTCCTGGCGGGCCGCCCACGGGGCCGGCCGCGCCATTCGACAGCGCTTCCTCGAGCAGACGAGCCGCATCGGCATCACGCATGACGCACCCCTTGTCGTTGTTCCAGACGTTGACGGAGCTTTCCGAGAGCACGGTAGACGACCACGGCGACGTGGCTCTCGGAGAGACCCATCAGCGACGCGATCGCGCGATTCGTGAGGCTGCCACCGAACTTCAGCCCGAGCACGTCACGTTCGCGGTCCGACAGCGTCGCGAGCGCTTCGGCGAGGTGCCGATGCTGCTCGCCGTCGATGGCCGTCCGCTCGGGATCGGGGCCGGTGCTCGCTCGATGGCTCAGCCACTCGACGGGCAGCCATCGCCAGCGGCGGCCGGCGCGGAGGTGATCCCGGACGACGTTCCTGGCGATGCCGAAGACCCACGTCTGCATGTCGCCTTTGGCCGAGTCGAAGCTGTCGAGACGATCCAAGGCTTTCAGGAACACCTGCGCGGCGAGATCGTCCGCCGCGCCGCGGCCGACTCGATACCGCACGTAGAGGTGGACAGGCGGCAGCAGCGTGTCGCACGCGTCGCGGAACACGCGCTCGACGTCCGGGCGCGCGGCGGGCGCGCTCCGTGACGTCAGCCCGAGAGAGGGCCCCGCGGTGATGTCTCGACTGAACACGACGTCTCCTCGGACAGATACGTCCGAGGCGGCGAGCTATTACGACGCGTCGAGTGCTGGCCGGTTCGGTTGGCGAACCGATTGGCGGCGAACGGCCGTAGAGAGACGATGCGCGCGCCGGGCACGCGCGGCCGGAGTCGCGCCGCCAGGATGCCCTCCTGGCGTTGTCGCTACGACGCGTCCTCCGCCTGGCCTCTCGGCATCGTCCTCGCCGGGTACGACCCGAAGATCTTGAGCGACAGCGTCAGCTCGGCGAGCTCGTTCATCGCCTGCTGCACGGGCGGCTCGGCGACGTTGCCCTCGAACTCGACGTAGAACAGGTACTCGAACGGCCGCCCCGGACGCGGCCGCGACTCGAGCTTCGTGAGATTCAGGCCGTGGCCGGCGAGCACGTTCAGGCAGGCGAGCAGCGCGCCTTCGCGGTGCTGGATGACGAACATCACCGACGTCTTGCACGGCACGCGCGGATCCCACGGCTCGGGCTCGCGCGCGATCACGAGGAAGCGCGTGTAGTTCTCGCGATGGTTCGCGATGTCGCGCCGCAGGATGTGCAGGCCGTGGAGCGCGGCGGCTTCCGCGCTGGCGATGGCCGCGTGCGTCGGGTCGTGCTCCTGCTTCACCCGCTCGACGCTCATGGCCGTGTCGATGAACGACTCGACGGCGGCCTGCGGCAGCGAGGCGAGAAACGCGGTGCACTGGTAGATCGCCTGCGGGTGCGAGTAGACCTGCCGGATGCTCTCGAGCGGGACGTCGGCCACGCCGATCAGGCAGAGCTCGATCCGCAGCACCTCCTCGCCGACGATGGCGAGGTCGGTGTGCGACAGCGCGTCGTACGCGTCGTGCACCGAGCCCGACGTCGTGTTCTCGATCGGCAGCATCGCGTAGTCGGCCGCCCCGGATCGCACCTCTTCGAGCATGCCGCGAAACGTCTGCACGCCGCGGTACGTCACCGGGCCCGGACGAGGCCCGAAGAACCGGCGCGCCGCGATGTGGCTGAACGCGCCTTCGGCGCCCTGGTAGACGACGGTGATCGGCCTGGCCGGCACGCCGCCCGGGTGCACGCCGCCGAGGTGCAGCTCCTGCGTCCGCACCGACAGGTCCACGATCTCGCGGAACAGCCGGACGACGAACATCTCGTCGAGGCCGTGGGCTCGGGCACGCTCGACGAGCCGGGCCATCTGCTGCGACTCGCGCTCGACGTCGCGGAGCGGCGCCTCGGTCCTGGACTTGACGGCCGCCACGCGCTTGATCGCCTGCTGGCGCCGGGCCAGCAGGTCGACGAACGCGTCGTCGATGCCGTCGATTTCCTGGCGCAGCGTATCGAGCCGGTCGGCCGCCGGCATCTGCCCGTCCTCGTGTGCGTCCATGTCTCTCCGGCGCGTCCTGGCGGCTCAGAATGATTTCAGGCCGGGGTCGGCTTGGCTACATAAATATAAGTGATTCAGATTCCAACATTATTTGATTGTCAAATAGATAGCCGCCCGATATCGTGGACGGAACGGCGGCCGTTGCGTGCCGCAGGAGATCCGATCCGGCATGAGCGAGTCGACGAAGCGCAGTTCGCAACTGGTCGAGGGTCCGCATCGGGCGCCGGCGCGCGCGATGCTCAAGGCGGTCGGGTTCACCGACAGCGACTTGCAGCGCCCGCTCATCGGCGTCGCCAACACCTGGATCGAGATCGGCCCCTGCACGTATCACCTCCGCCATCTCGCCGAGTACGTGCGCGAAGGGATCAAGGCCGCCGGCGGCACGCCGATGGAGTTCAACACCGTGTCGATCTCGGACGGCATCACGATGGGGACGAGCGGCATGCGCATGTCGCTCGTCAGCCGTGAGCTCATCGCCGACTCGATCGAGATGGTGGTCGACGGCAACGAGCTCGACGGCGTGATCGCGCTCGTCGGCTGCGACAAGACGATTCCCGGCGCCGCGATGGCGCTCGCGCGGGTGAACGTGCCCGGGCTCGTGCTCTACGGCGGCTCGATCGCGCCGGGCCACTACGGCGGCCGGAGCGTGACGATTCAGGACGTCTTCGAGGCCGTCGGTGCCCAGGCCGCCGGCCGCATCACGATGGATCAGCTCGTCTCGCTCGAGAACGTCGCCTGCCCGGGCGCCGGGGCGTGCGGCGGCCAGTTCACGGCGAACACGATGGCGGGCGTCTGCGAGTTCCTCGGCATCTCGCCGCTCGGGGCGAACAACGTGCCCGCGGTGGACCCGGCGAAGCCCGACGTCGCGCGGGCCGCGGGCCGGCTCGTCGTCGACCTCGTGCGGCGGGGCCTGACGCCGAAAGCGATCATGACGCCCGCCGCGTTTCAGAACGCGATCGCGTCGGTCGTCGCAACGGGCGGGTCGACGAACGCGGTGCTGCACCTGCTCGCCATCGCGCGCGAGGCGGGCGTGGATCTCGACATCGAGGCGTTCAACCGGGTCAGCGCGGCCGTGCCCTGGCTGGCGGACTTGAAGCCGGCCGGCCGGTTCGTCGCGACGGATCTGCACGAGGTGGGCGGCACGAAGCTCGTCGCCGATCGGCTGTTGAAGCTCGGCGCCATCGACGGCGGCGCCATCACGGTCACGGGGCGCACGCTCGCCGACGAAGCGGCGGGCGCGGCCGAAGCGCCCGGGCAGGAGGTCGTGCGGCCGCTCGACCGGCCGCTGGCGCCGACTGGCGGGCTCGTGATCCTGCGCGGCAGCCTCGCGCCCGAGGGTGCGGTCATGAAGGTCGCCGGCCACAAGCGGCACAGCCATCGGGGCCCGGCGCGCGTTTTCGACAGCGAGGAGGCGACGTTCGACGCCGTCCGCGCCGGGCGGATCCGGCCAGGCGACGTGGTCGTCATCCGCTACGAAGGGCCTCGCGGCGGGCCCGGCATGCGCGAGATGCTCGCCGTGACGGGCGCGATCATGGGCGCCGGGCTCGGCGACACCGTGGCCCTCGTCACCGACGGCCGCTTCTCCGGCGCGACGCACGGATACATGGTCGGCCACGTCGCACCGGAAGCCGCCTCGGGCGGCCCGATCGCGGTCGTGCGCGACGGCGACGTCATCACGATCGACGAGGATGCCCATACGATCGAGCTCGAAATCCCGGCGGCGGAGCTCCAGGCGCGGCTCGCGGCCTGGACGGCCCCGCCTCCACGCGCCACGCGCGGCGTGCTGGCGAAGTACGCGAAGCTGGTCTCGTCCGCCGCGCTCGGCGCGGTGACGGGATGACAAGGGGCGTACGGCTCGAGCCTGGCTTGGGGCTTGAGGCGTAGGACCTGGGCCGACGTACGCCGCTTGCCGTAAGTCGTAAGTCGTAAGCCGTTCTCGAGGAGTTGACATGCCACGTCTGACAGGAGCCGAGATTCTCTGGGATTGCCTGGTGCGCGAAGGCGTCACCGACGTCTTCGGCTATCCCGGCGGCGCGATTCTGCCTGCGTACGACGCGATGCTCAAGTACCCGATCCGGCACGTGCTGGTGCGTCACGAACAGGGCGCGACGCACATGGCGGACGGCTACGCGAGGGCGAGCGGCAAGGTCGGCGTCGCCGTCGCGACGAGCGGACCTGGCGCGACGAACATGGTCACCGGCATCGCCACGGCGATGCTCGACTCGTCGCCGATCGTCTGCATCACGGGCCAGGTCGGCAGCCGCCTGATCGGTTCCGACGCGTTCCAGGAGACCGACATCACGGGCGTCACGCTGCCGGTGACCAAGCACAACTACCTCGTCACCCGGGCCGACGAGGTCGCGCACGCGGTCCGCGAAGCGTTCCTCGTGGCGAAGTCCGGCCGCCCCGGCCCGGTCCTGATCGACATCACGAAGGACGCCCAGCAGTCGTCGTGCGAGTACGACTGGGACGCCGCCGCGCCCGATCCCGACATCGTCCGCAGCCCGGCACATCCGGGCGACGCGCAGATCCAGCAGGCGCTCGAGCTGATCAAGTCCGCGCGCCGGCCGCTCGTGCTCGCCGGCCACGGCCTCATGCTCGGCGGCGCCACCGAGGAGTTCCGCGCCTTCATCGATCGGAGCGGCATTCCGGCGGCCATCACGCTGCTCGGCATCGGCGCCCTGCCGGCCTCGCACCCGCTCAACCTCGGCATGATGGGCATGCACGGCGAGGCCTGGGTCAACACCGCGATCCAGGAGGCCGACCTGCTGATCGCGCTCGGCATGCGGTTCGACGATCGGGTCACCGGCAACCTCAAGACCTACGCGCAGAACGCGCGCAAGATCCACGTGGACATCGACCCGGCGGAAATCGGCAAGAACGTCCCGGTGGACATCGGCATCGTCGCCGACGTGCGCGACGTGCTCCGCTCGTGGCAGCCCTCGCTGACCCGGCTCGACCTGGGCGACTGGATCGCGCGCATCGACGCGCTCAAGGGCGATTCGGCCGTCCGCGACATCCAGAACATGCCCGACGACGGGCACCTGTACGCCGCGCACGTCATCCACGACATCTGGCGCGCCACGCACGGCAAGGCGATCGTCGTCACCGACGTCGGCCAGCACCAGATGTGGGAGGCGCAGTACTACCACCACGACGAGCCGCGCACGCTCATCACCTCCGGCGGGCTCGGCACGATGGGCTTCGCGCTGCCGGCCGCGATCGGCGCCAAGATGGCGTGTCCCGACGCGGAGGTCTGGGTGGTCGTCGGCGACGGCGGCTTCCAGATGACGATGTGCGAGCTGGCGACGATGCAGCAGGAGAACCTCAAGGTGAACGTCGCCATCATCAACAACGGCTATCTCGGCATGGTGCGCCAGTGGCAGGAGTTCTTCTACGACCGCCGCTACGCCGCGACGCCGCTCTCGAGCCCGGACTTCGTCACGCTCGCGAGCGCCTACGGCATCGAGGCGCGGGCGGTCAACACGCGGCATGCCGTCATCCCGGCCGTCGAGCAGGCGCGGGCCCACCGTGGCGCCGTTGTGCTCGACTTCCAGGTCGAGCAGGAGGACTCGGTGTACCCGATGGTGCCGGCCGGCGCCGACCTCCACAAGATGATTCGCCGCCCCACGCCGCTCGCCGAAACGGGCGCGGACCGGTAGGAGCCTCTATGTCCATCACGTACGTCGTCCAGGTCGCCGACAAACCCGGCGTGCTCAACCGCGTGGTGTCGCTCGTGCGGCGCCGCGGCTACAACATCGAATCGCTGACGGTCGGCCACGCCAGCACGCCGGGCATGTCGCGCATCACGCTCGTCGTCGAGGCGAACCCCGACGCGGCGGCGCGGATCGAAGCGAACCTCTACAAGCTCGTGCACGTGCGCAGCGTCCAGAACGTCACGGACGTGCCGACCGTGTTCCGCCACCTGGCCCTCATCAAGGTGGCGGCGACGGCACAGTCGCGCAGCCAGGTCATCCAGCTCGTGGACGTGTTCCGCGCGCGGGTCGTGGACGTGGCGTCCGACTCGCTCATCGTGGAAGCCACGGGCGCCGACGACAAGATCGACAGCCTGCTCGAGGCGCTCCGGCCGTTCGGCGTGCTCGAGCTCGCGAAGACCGGCTGCCTCGCGATGACGCGCGGATCGTCGGCCAAGACCGGCGCGGCCGCCGGCGCGGCCGACAAGACGGTCGAGCTCGACGCCGGCGTGTCGTTCTCGGTGTGATTGGTGATTCGTGGCGTTATGAGTTATGAACTCAGGAGACCTCGTCCTCAAGGAACCCATGGCCAAGATTTACTACGACCGCGACGCTGATCTGTCTCTCATCCGTGCACGGAAGGTAGCCGTCCTCGGCTACGGTTCGCAGGGTCACGCCCATGCGCTGAATCTCCGCGACAGCGGCGTGACCGTCTGCGTCGGCCTGCCGGCCGAGAGCCGGTCCCGCGCGGCGGCCGAGAAGGAAGGGCTGAAGGTCATGACGCCCGCCGAGGCCACGCGGTGGGCCGACGTGATCATGGTCCTCGTGCCCGACACCGCGGCGGCCCAGTTGTACAAGGAAGCGATCGGCCCCAACCTGAGCGCCGGCAAGATGCTGATGTTCGCGCACGGGTTCAACATCCGCTTCGGCACCGTCACGCCGCCGAAAGACGTGGACGTCGCGATGATCGCGCCCAAGTCGCCCGGGCACCGCGTGCGCGAGCTGTACGTCGAAGGCGGCGGCACGCCCGCGCTCGTCGCCGTCCACCAGGACGCCACCGGACAGGCGAAGGCGATCGCGCTGTCGTACGGCAGCGCCATCGGCGTCGGCCGCGCCGGCATCGTGGAGACGACGTTCGCAGAGGAAACGGAGACGGACCTCTTCGGCGAGCAGGCGGTGCTGTGCGGCGGCACGAGCGCGCTCGTCAAGGCCGGGTTCGAGACGCTCGTCGAGGCCGGCTATCAGCCCGAGGTCGCCTACTTCGAGTGCCTTCACGAGCTGAAACTGATCGTCGACCTGATGTACCGTGGCGGCCTGAACTTCATGCGCTACTCGATCAGCGACACGGCCGAGCACGGCGACTACACCGCGGGACCCCGCATCGTCACCGACGACACCCGGCGAGCCATGAAGCAGATCCTGACGGACATCCAGACCGGCGAGTACGCGCGCCAGTGGGTCGCCGAGCACGAGGCTGGCCGTCCGACGTTCAACGCCACCCGCGCGGCGGAGCGCCACCAACTGCTCGAGAAGGTGGGCGCGGACCTGCGCGCGATGATGCCGTTCGTCAACCCGGTCACGGCGCCGGACCAGACGGCCTCACAGACCCCAGCCGCCTCGGGCAAGAAATCGTAGAGAGCGCATCGTGTTCAAGATCCTGACCCTCAACAACATCTCGAAGATCGGCCTCACCAGACTCCCGGCCAGCAGCTACGCCGTCGGCAACGACGTCAAGGATCCCGACGCGATCCTCGTCCGGTCGGCGAACATGCACAGCGGCGACATCCCGGCGACCCTCAAGGCCGTCGGACGAGCCGGCGCCGGCGTGAACAACATCCCCGTCACGCGGATGACCGAGCGCGGCATCCCGGTGTTCAACGCGCCGGGCGCGAACTCCAACGCGGTGAAGGAGCTCGTCGTCGCCGGGCTGATCCTCGGCTGCCGCCAGATCTGCGAGGCCTGGGATTTCGCCCGCAACCTCGAGGGCTCGGACGACGAGCTGAGCAAGGCGGTCGAGGCGGGGAAGAAGAACTTCGCCGGGTACGAGCTGCCCGGGCGCACGCTCGGCGTCGTCGGCCTGGGCGCCATCGGCCGGCTGGTGGCGAACACCGCCGTCTCGCTCGGCATGAACGTCGTCGGCTTCGATCCAGGGCTGACGGTCGAAGGGGCCTGGCAGCTCTCGTCGGCGGTCAAGAAGGCGCGCTCGCTCGACGAGGTGTTCCGGACGGCCGAGTTCCTCACCGTGCACGTGCCGCTCAGCGACGCCACGCGGAAGCTCGTGAGCGCCGAGCGGCTCGCGCTGATGAAGAAGGGGGCCGTGATCCTCAACTTCGCGCGCGAAGGCATCATCGACGATCAGGCCGTGGTGGACGCGATCGACGCCGGCCGGGTCCACGCGTACATCAGCGACTTCCCGACGAACCTCACGAAGAACCACCGGCGCTGCGTGACGCTGCCGCACCTCGGCGCCTCCACCGAGGAGGCGGAGGACAACTGCGCGATCATGGTCGTCGACCAGGTGCGGGACTTCCTCGAGAACGGCAACATCCGCAACGCGGTCAACTTCCCCGAGGTCGTGGTCGCACGGCGGACGGCGCACCGGCTCATTTGCGCGAATGCGAACGTGCCCAACATGCTCGGCAAGATCTCCGAGGTCTTCGGCAAGGCCGGGCTGAACATCCACGACATGGTCAACTCGTCGCGGGGCGAGGTCGCCTACACGGTGGTCGATCTCGACGAGCCGGTGCCGGGCGAGGTCGTCACGGCCGTGGCCGGCATCAAGGGCGTGCTGATGGCCCGCCTCGTGGCGCCGCCGGCGCAGCCGTGACGCCGGAGGATCGGGTCGTCGCGCTCCGCACGAGCGGGGTGCTCGCCGGCCCGATCGCGCGCTGACGGTACCGCAACGATCGCGTGGCCGTGCCACGAGTGTTTGCGGTCGCCGTCGCACGGCCGCCGTGCCGGCGCGACGGGTTGGCTGGCCAGGTCACGTGGCATTCCGTGCAGGACGCGGCGGACGTGCCCGCAGCGCATCCAGCACGTCGTTCACGTCGGGATGGCCCTCCATCCCATACACCTTCGCCCAGCGGACCACGCCGTCCTTGTCCACCAGGAACACGGATCGCTCGGCCAGCCCGTCGTCGCGCAGCACGCCGTAGCGGGCCGCGACGGCGCCCTGGGGATGGAAGTCGCTCAGCGCGTCGTACGAGAGCCCGATCGAGTCGGCCCAGGCTTTCTTCGACGGTCCGGCATCGCTGCTGATCACGAGCACGTGGGCGTCGAGCGCGTCGAACGCCGCGCGCTCCCGCTCGTAGGACTGCCCCTGCGCGTTGCAGATGGGCGTGAACGCCAGCGGGTGAAAGGCGACGACGACGTGGCGGCGGCCGCGAAAGCTCGACAAGGTCACGTTCTGACGATGTTGATTGGGCAGCGTGAAATCTGGCGCGACGGATCCGACGGCAAGCACGATGCGTCCTCCTCCGAGCGGCGCCATCGTCGCACGGCGGGCCGCCCGAACCCACATGATAAGGTTGTGGGATCTGTGAGGAGGCCGTCATGAGGCTGCGGGGCCTGCCGGGATTCCTGCTGCTGATCGTCGTCGCTCTGCTGGTGGTGCCGTCGGCCACCGGCTACTACACGGATTGGCTGTGGTTCCGGGAGCTCGGCTACGAGCAGATCTTCACGCGGACGCTCCGGGCCCAGACGTTCGTCTTCGCCGCCACGTTCGCGGTGGCCTTCTCCATCCTCTCGTTCAACCTGCAACTCGCGCGGCGGCGGGCGGGCTCGCGCCCGCGCATGATCATCGACGTCGGCGGACGGCCCGTCACTTTGGGTAGCCAGGACGTGGGCGGGCTGGCCGTTCCGATCGCCGCGGGCGTGGCTCTGCTGCTCGGCATCGCCGGGGCGTCGAACTGGCTGCGCTGGCTGTCGTTCTTCCACGCGGCGCCGTTCGGCGATCGCGACCCGCTCTTCGGGCGCGATGTCGGCTTCTACGTGTTCCGGCTGCCGGTCTACCAGACGCTACAGCAGCAGTTGCTGTTCCTCTTCATCCTGGCGCTCGTCGGCTGTCTCGCCTCCTACGTGCTGAGCGGCAACTTCGTCCTCGAGTCGCGGCCGGGAGCCGCCTCGTGGCCGCGCGTGCGGCTCGCCCCGTCGGCGCGCCGCCACCTGGCGGCGTTGCTCGCGCTGGTCTTCCTGCTGATGGCCTGGGGCAGTTGGCTGGACATCCCGGCGATGCTCTTGACGCCCACCGACTCGGCCGTGGCGTTCGGCGCCTCGTACGCGGACGTGCACGCCACGATGCCCTTCCTCTGGGCGTCGGTGGCCGTCCTCGTCGTGGGCGCCGGACTGGCCGTGTGGCACGGCGTCGGCGGCCGAGGCTGGCTGGTGCCGCTCGCTCTCAGCCTCTACCTCCTCGTCTCGATTGCCGGCGGCGTCTACGCCAGCATCGTCCAGCGCCTGATCGTCCGGCCGAACGAGCAGAACGTGGAGCGGCCGTTCATCGAGCACAACATCGCGGCAACGCGCCGGGCCTATGCGATCGACCGCGTGGAGGAGCGCGAGCTGTCGGGCGACGCCGAGCTGACGGCGGCCGACATCGTCGAGAACGCCGGCACGATCGAGAACGTGCGGCTCTGGGATCACGGCCCGCTGCTGCAGACCTTCGGCCAGATCCAGGAGATCCGGACGTACTACGACTTCGTGAACGTGGACAACGACCGCTACACGATCGACGGCAAGCTGCGCCAGGTGATGCTGTCGGTGCGCGAGCTGAACACCGAGAGCATGCCGAACCCGTCGTTCGTCAACGAGCGGCTGACGTTCACGCACGGCTACGGCCTGACGCTCGGGCCGGTCAACCAGGTGACCGCGCCGGAAGGGCTGCCCGTGCTGTTCATCCGCGACATTCCGCCGGTGTCGACGGTGGATCTGCGGGTCGATCGCCCGGGCGTGTACTACGGCGAGCTGACGGCGGGCTACGTGCTCGTGAACACGCGGCAGCCGGAGTTCGACTACCCGCGCGGTGAGGGCGGCGCGTCGGCGGACGTGGGCTACGCGACGACGACGTACGAGGGGACGGGCGGCGTCCCGGTGGGCTCGCTGGCGCGCCGGATGCTCTTCGCGATCCGCTTCGGCAGCACCGACATCCTCGTGAGCAACCAGATCACCCGCGAGAGCCGCATCATGTTCCACCGGCAGATCGCCGAGCGGGTGAAGGTGCTCGCGCCGTTCCTGTCGTACGACTTCGATCCCTACCCGGTGCTGAGCGGCGGCCGGATCTTCTGGATCCAGGACGCGTACACGACGACGTCGAACTACCCGTACTCGACGCCGCGGCAGCGTCCGGCGTCCGAGCTCAACTACATCCGCAACTCCGTCAAGATCGTCACCGACGCGTACAACGGCACGGTGGCGTTCTACCTGTCGGATCCGGACGATCCGCTGGCGCAGACGATCGACCGCATCTTCCCGGGCGTGCTCGAGCCGCTGTCGGCCATGCCGCCGGAGCTGCGGCGCCACGTGCGGTACCCCGAGGAGCTGTTCCGGACGCAGGCGCAGGTCTACCAGACGTACCACATGACCAACCCGACGGTCTTCTACAACAAGGAAGACCAGTGGCAGTGGCCCGTGCTCGACGCCGCGCAGCAGGGCAGCACGCCGATGCAGCCGTACTACACGGTGATGACGCTGCCGGGCGGCAAGAGCACGGAGTTCATCCAGATGCTGCCGTTCACGCCGCGGGCGAAGGACAACCTCGCCGCGTGGATGGTGGCGCGGAGCGACGGCGAGCACTACGGCCGCCTCCAGGTGTTCCAGTTCCCGAAGCAGAAGATCGTCTATGGCCCGCGCCAGGTCGTGGGCCGCATCAAGCAGGACCAGGTGATCTCGCCGCAGATCACGCTGTGGAACCAGCAGGGCTCCGAGGTGATCTGGGGCAACCTGCTCGTCATCCCGATCAAGGAGTCGCTGCTCTACGTGCAGCCGCTCTACCTGCGGTCCCCGCAGAGCAGCATTCCCGAGCTCAAGCGCGTGATCGTCGCCTATCAGAGCCGGATCGTCATGGACGTCACGTTGACGCAGGCGCTCTCACAGATCTTCGGCCGCAGCGTGGCGGCCGCGCTGGCGCCGGATCTGCTGTCGAGCACGGCCACGTCGGTGATCGAAGCACCCGACGTCGGTCCCGAGGTCGAGGGCGTCGTCCGGCCGCCGGGCCAGGCGGCGAGCACGCTCGGCGCGCTGGCGGCAGAGGCCAAGCAGCACTACGAGAACGCCGTGAAGGCGCAGCGCGAAGGCGACTGGAGCACGTACGGCGAGCAGTTGCGGCAACTGGAGCGCGTGCTGGAGAAGATGCAGAGCACGCCATGACCGAGACCGGCGACGCCGTCAAGGAGCGCATCAAGACCGAGAAGCGCGAGCCGCTCCTCTACAAGGTCGTGCTGCTCAACGACGACTACACGACGATGGAGTTCGTGGTGGAAGTGCTGATGTCGGTCTTCCAGAAGACGCCGGCCGAAGCCTACCGCATCATGATGCTCGTCCACACGACGGGCCGCGGCATCGCCGGGCTCTATCCGTGGGAGGTCGCCGAGACGAAGGCGGAGACCGTCGTCTCGCTGGCGCGGACCGCCGGCTACCCGCTGAAGGCCGTCACCGAAGAAGCGTAGCGTTCCGTATAATCGGACGAGGGCCTCGTGTTCTCCGCTTCGCTCGAAATCGTGCTCACCATCGCGTACCGCGAGGCGGTCGCGCGCCGGCATGCGTATCTGACGCTCGAGCACCTGCTCTACGCGCTCGCGCACGATCCGGAGGGCGAGCGGATTCTCGAGGCGTGCGGCGCCGACCTGCCGCGCCTCCGCCGCGAGCTCAACGACTACCTCGACTCGTCCGTCGAGCAACTGCGCCGCGGCCAGGAGCGCGAACCGGACCAGACCGCAGCCTTCAAGCGCGTGCTGTCCACCGCCGTGCTCCACGTGCAGAGCGCGCAGCGGGCCGAGGTCAACGCCGGCGACATCCTCGCGGCCATTCTGCTCCAGCCGAAGTCGCAGGCCGCGCGCGTGCTCGAGGCGGAAGGCGTCACGCGGCTGCGCATCCTCGAGTACATCTCGCACGGGATCACGCACGCGGCCTCCGCGGATGCCGCCGGCGCCCGCTCCGGCGAGACGCCCTCGCCCGATGCCGACGGCGGCGCCTCGCCGCGCGATCCGCTCGCGGCGTACTGCCAGAACCTCACCGACCGCGCGCGGATGGGTCTGCTCGATCCGCTCATCGGGCGGACCGAGGAGCTGCAGCGCACAATCGAAGTTCTCTGCCGCCGCCGCAAGAACAACCCGGTGTTCGTCGGCGAAGCCGGCGTCGGCAAGACCGCCATGGCCGAAGGCCTGGCGGCGAAGCTGCTGTCCGAGGACGTGCCGGAGCCGCTGAAGGACGCCGAGGTGTTCTCGCTGGATTCGAGCGCGCTGCTCGCCGGCACGCGGTTCCGCGGCGACTTCGAGGAGCGGTTCAAGGCCATCATCCGCGCGCTCGGCGCGCGGCCTCGCGCCATCCTGTTCATCGACGAGATCCACTCGACCGTCGGCGCCGGCGCCACGGCCGGCGGCACGATGGACCTGGCGACGATGATCAAGCCGATCCTCACGGCGGGCGATCTGCGGATCATCGGGTCGACGACGTTCGAAGAGTTCAAGCAGATCGAGAAGGACCGCGCGCTCGCCCGCCGGCTGCAGCGGATCGTGATCGACGAGCCGTCGATCGAGGAAACCGTCAGGATCCTCACCGGCCTCCGCAGCCGCTACGAGGAGCACCACGACGTCACCTACACCGAGGCGGCGCTCGAGGCGGCCGCGCGGCTCGCCGCCAGGCACCTGCGCGACTACCGGTTGCCCGACAGCGCGATCGATCTGATGGACGAAGCCGGCGCGGTGGCGCGCTTGTCGAAGGCGTCCGTCGTGGACGCGCCAGAGATCGAGGTCACGGTCGCCCGCGTGGCGCGCATCCCGGCCCGCCAGGCGTCATCGTCCGATCGCGAGCGACTTCGGACGCTCGAGGAGTCGCTCGAGCGGGTGGTGTTCGGTCAGAAGGAAGCGGTCCACCTGGTGGCCCAGGCCATCAAGCGGTCGCGCGCGGGGCTCGGCGCGCCGGAGCGCCCGGCCGGCTCGTTCCTCTTCACCGGGCCGACGGGCGTGGGCAAGACGGAGCTCGCAAAGCAGCTCGCGATCCAGCTCGGCAACGAGTTCATCCGGTACGACATGAGCGAGTACATGGAGAAGCACGCCGTGGCCAGGCTCATCGGCGCGCCGCCGGGCTACGTCGGCTTCGAGCAAGGCGGCCTGCTCGTCGACGCCGTGCGCACGCACCCGTACAGCGTCGTGCTGCTCGACGAGATCGAGAAGGCGCACCCGGACATCTACAACATCCTGCTCCAGGTGATGGACCACGCGACGCTCACCGACAACACCGGCCGGAAAGCCGACTTCCGGAACGTCGTGCTCATCCTCACGTCCAATGCCGGCTCCCGCGAGCTGAGCGCGCAGAGCATCGGGTTCTCCGAGCGCGTCTCGGGCGGCGACGAGGGCGCGCGCCGGGCGGCGGAGGGCAAATCGCGCGCGGCGCTCGAGCGGGTGTTCTCACCTGAGTTCCGCAACCGGCTCGACGCGATCGTCACCTTCGGCCGCCTCTCGCCCGACGTGATGGAGACCATCGTCGAGAAGTTCATCCTGCAGCTCGAGGCGCAGCTCTCCGAGAAGCACGTGGCGATCACGCTCACGCCGGAGGCGCGGACCTGGCTCGCCGCGAAAGGCTACGACCCGGTCTACGGCGCGCGCCCGCTCGCCCGCGTCGTCCAGCGCGAGGTCCGCGATCCGCTCACCGACGAGCTGCTCTTCGGCAAGCTCGAGCACGGCGGCACCGTCACGATCGGCGTCGCCGACGACAGGCTGACCTTCGACTACCAGGCCAGGTAGCAAACCGCCGTTTGGGGCGCAGATTGCCAGATGTCGATGTCTGAGTTGAAGGTCACCGATCGCCGGTTCTGGGTACGTGGCGAGGAGGCGGGCGGCGACACCGCCCCCGGCAGCCTGAAGCCCACCTACGTCGAGGAGCTGGAGGCCCGGCTCGCGGCCAAGGACAGCGAGCTGCAGCAGTTGCTGGCGCGATATCGGAGCGCGACCGACGAGTTCGAGCAGGCGCGCGCCAGGCTCCGGAAAGAGGTCGCGAAGGACGTCGAGCGCGGCCGCCGGGCGATGCTCGGCGGCTTCCTGGAGGTGCTCGACAACCTCGATCGTGCGCTCGCCGCGGCCTCCGGCCGCACCGACGAGCCCTTCGTCCAGGGGGTCTCCCTCGTCCGGCAGCAGTTCCTGAACGTGCTCGACGGCCTCGGGATCGCGAGGATCGATCCGATCGGCCAGCCGTTCGATCCGGCCGTGCACGAGGCGGTGGCCAGCACGCCCGCGGATGACTCGGCACCGCCCGGCCGAATCACCGGCGTGATCCGGCCGGGCTACCTGATCGGCGGCGAGGTCCTCCGGCCGGCGATGGTCGCGGTCGCGTCCTGACCGCTGGCCCGTACCACCCCGACTCCTCCTCGCACGTCCGAGACCGTCAGACGCCGAGCACGGCGGTCATTCGATCGGTCTCATGACCCGACGGTCGATGTCCAGTTCGCAGACATCGGTCAGCCGTTGCTGCTCGATCCAGTCGCTGACGTGCGCGAGGTAGCCAGGTTGCTGCGGATTCGCGAGGTTCCAGCCGGTCGGCTGCCATGCGCTGTAGCCGTTCAAGGTGGGCAGCCCGGACCGTAGCGCGATGAAGCCCGCGTCGATCGCGTACTGACCCCACCTGTTGTCGAATCGCGCCATGTACTCCGGCGAGGCGCCCTTCACGTAGAAACTGCGGCACGACGACGAAATCGCGATGGGGGCCTCGACCCATCGCTCGAACACGTCGGCACGCCGATCGAACGGAAGCTGACGTGCGTTCCAGCCCGTCACGACCATCACCAGCGCCACCGCGGTGACGCCGAAGCGCACCAGCCGCCGTGACTCACGTGACAGGAGCACGCCGGCGACGAGCACGGCCATCAGCTCGTACAGGTAGATGATTCGCGTCGGGTCGCGGATGATCGAGAGCCCGGGCATCCATCCGAACAAGACCTGCCACACCGACACGCCGCCGACGGCCAGCGGCGCGGCAGCGGCGATCGCCGACACGCCGACGAACCACCACGCGATGAACCGGCTGAATCGGCTGGTGCCGGGCAGCGAGACCATCGCCGCGAGCACGACGGCGAGCCCGAACGTCCGCGCGCTCTCGTACACGATGAACGTGCGGAGCAAGGCCGGCGGATCCAGCCAAGGAATCCTTTCGACGCGCGTGAGCATCGCCCAGAGATGCTCGTCTGGAAACGCCCGGTGCTCCCGGTAGGTCGGAAGGTAGATCCAGGCGAAGATCGCCGAGCCGACCGCGACGCCTACCACGATGGCCGCGAGGCGGCGGAGTGGTATTCGGTAGGAGACGGCCAGCAACTGCACCGTCGCCCTGACGGCGTTCCGGATGGGGTATCGCAGCGCCACGGCAGCGAACAGCACGGCGAGCTGCACGGCGCGGATCGGGTTCCTGGCCGACAGCCGAAACGGCCCGATCAGCGTGCGATCGAGCGGCGCGACCGCGACGATGAGCGCGGCCGCGGCGCAGGCGAGCGCCGCCATGAGCCAGCGCCGGTCGGCACGCGTGGCCGGACGTGCGTGCAGGCCGCGGCGCACTTCCCGCCACACGCCGCCGATGTCCGCCGACATCGTCGATCGCTCATGGACCGCGACGCCGGCGAGCATCAGCCCGCCCAGCAGGGCCGCGAACGCGGCGGTGTAGAAGTCCTGGACGAACAGCAGCACCGCCGCACAGGCGGAGAGGAACGCCAGGGCATCGCCGGTGCGGCCGGGATGCCGCGTCGCTTCGATCGCCATCCACACGACAGGCGGCACGAGGTACACCGACGCGCGCTGGTTCCACAACGCCAGCGTGTGGTTGACGATGTTCTGCGACGTGATGAACAGCATCGAGAGCGCCGCAGCGCTCACGACGCCGAGCTTCAGGTGCCGGCGCAGCACGCCGTAGAGGCACAGCGCGCCGATTTCGAGCACCAGCAGGAGCATCAGCGTGTTGGCTTGAAACGGCTCGTACCACAGGCGCGCCAGGCTGTAGAACGGCACGAAGAGAATCAGCCCGTGTGAGTACCCCAGCGTGCCCTGCACCGGGAAGTACATCGGCGGCGAGGCCGCGGTCCACGGGTGCGGGAGGCTCAGGTACCAGTGCTCCAGCAGGAAGTTGATGAAGTAGGAGTCCAGCCAGGTGCCGAGGCCGTCCACCGGCAGCCTCCATGAGGACACACGACAGATGTGCTGGAAGTACGCGAGCGATGCGGCGGCGATCAAGACGTTGCGGAGAATGCTCATCGCGCAAAAGACGAAACGCTACGATGGCGTCCACCTCGCATAGCGCAACAAGGTCCAGACGGCCTGCACGGCGTCCTTGAACCCGATCTTCTTGCCTTCCGCGTACGTCCGGCCGTGATAGGAGATCGGCACTTCGTAGATGCGCACGCCGAGCCGGCTGACCTTGCAGGTGATCTCCGGCTCCACACCGAAGCGCTGCGACTGCAGGTCGAGCTTCTTCGCGACCTCGCCCGTCATCGCCTTGTAGCAGGTCTCCATGTCGGTGAGGTTGAGGTCCGTGATCATGTTCGACAAGAGCGTCAGCAGCCAGTTGCCGACGGAGTGCCAGAAGTACAGCACCCGATGACCGCTCGCCGTGCCGAGGAACCTCGACCCGTAGACGACGTCGGCCTTTCGATCGAGGATCGGCTTCAGCAGGACGGGGTACTCGCCGGGATCGTACTCGAGGTCGGCGTCCTGGATCAGGACGATGTCGCCGGTCGCCTCGCGGAACCCGCGGCCGACCGCAGCGCCTTTCCCGAAGTTCTGCGGCTGGAGCAGCACGCGGACGCCGTTGCGGCCGTCCAGCTCACGCAGGATGTCCCGCGTGCCATCCACCGACCCGTCGTCGACGATGATGAGCTCCTTCTCGATGTGCTCGAGCTTCACCGCCAGGACGGCGTCCACGATCTCGCGGATGGTGGCCCGCTCGTTGTAGGCGGGCATCACGATCGACAGCTTCACGGCCGATGATCGTATACCAATGGGCTCGGGCGGCCGGCCTACTGGGGGGTGCCGAACGCGCGAAGCTCCGCGATCGACCAGGCGTAGTCGGCGCCCTGCCGGAGCGTGAACGTGAACCGCCGGCCGCGCGCCGACACGGGGATCGCCATCGTCATCCGCGCCTGGTCGTTCAGCGCGCCCAGGATCGCGAGACCGGCAGTGCGTCCGTCCCAGAGCCGGACGGGGGGATGCCCAGGCTCGGCGAGATCGACTTCGAGCTCGCGCGGGTACTCCAACCTGGACCCGCCGAGATCCAGCTCGAACCGCGCGACGGTCATCGGCCGGTCCAACACGACGATCACCTGGTCGCCGGCGCGCTGTGGGCCGCCGGTCTGCCAGATCGTGCGCAGATCGCGATCGAGCATCGCCTCGAGGCGCAGGTAGTTCGACGCATCCACGTACGAGATCGGCAGCTCGAAGACGCCCGTCTCGGCGGGCGGCTCGGCGACGGCCGGCAGACGGAACAGCGGGCCCAGCGGGGTGCGCGCCACCTCGCGCACCCCCGGCACTTCCTCGACGAATCGGACGAAGCGGCCCGCGGGATCGCGCGAGCGATCCACGGCGACGAGCAACGGACCGCCGCGCTGGAACGCCTCCAGAGCGGCGTCATCGCCCACGGTGAGCGCGTGCTGCAGCACACCGTAGTGCGCGGGGGCGTAGCCGCTGAACCCGTTGATCAACGGATGCCGGTGCATCGTCGATCGAAGCATCGCCGCCGTGTCGCTGAACACGTTCTCCATCGGCAGCTCGAGCAGCGGCAGGCCGCGGTCTTCTCCGGGCGCGGTCACCGTCGCGGGGGACAGTGGCGCGATCGTGAAGTCCGGCATCCAGCCGTCGGCCAGGATCGCCAGGCCGATCGCCGCGGCGATCGGCCTCGCCGCGCGCGTGCGGGCGACGCGGCTGAAGCCAACGGCGGCGGCAGTGGAGAGACAGAGCGCGCACAGCATGCCGAACCTCGCCGGCACGCGGAGCGCGTTGCCGCCCGGCAGCGCCATGAGCCACGAGTACGGCGCGTCGTGCAGCCACAAGGTCCCGAACGCATGGGCCGACGGGCCGAGCGCGAAGACGCCCATCACGAGGGTTGCAGCGGCATAGAAGACGAGAGGCGATCGGCGCCGCCACGCCGCCCGAAGCCGGGGATCGACGAGTGCAGCGAAGACGAGCAGGCAGATGGCGATGCCGAACGTTCTGACGGGACGCGTCAGCGAGATTGCGACGCCGGCGATGGACGTCCTCCATCCGCCGTTCCACGCCGACGCGGCGGCGGCCGCCAGCACGAGGCCGGCGATTGCGGGCACGAGCGCCGGCCAGCGGCGGCCTGCCGTCCGATGCCGATGCCACGAGACCAGCGCGCCGATCACGGTGAGCAGCACGATGACGACGCCGAGATAGAGCTCGGCTTCCGGCCGGGGCGTCCAGGTCCAGTGCGCCGGCAGCCACACCTTCTCGTGAGCGGCCCAGAACGCCGAGACGTCGGCACTGAACGATTGGATCTCTTCGACGGGACGGGAGACGCCGAGTGCGCGCTGATACCGCCGGTAGCCCCACAGCAGAGGCGCGAGCCACAGCGACGCACATGCGAGCGCGCCGCCCACCGCCTGCCAGTCGCGCCGCGTGCGAGCGAACCACAGCATCCAGCACGCCACGAGCACCGCGAAGTAGGCGAGGTAGTAGCCGCAGGTCAGCCCGTTCAAGAGCCAGGCACCACCCGCCATCGCGAGCGCCCGCCAACGCCGCGTGTCGAGATAGCCGTGCAGCGCCCAGAGGCAGAGCGGCATCCAGAACGCCCAGAGCATCTGCAGGTGCGGAATCTGCGAGACGCGGTACGGGTGGAATCCGTAGGCGAGGCCGGCGAGCAGCGCGGCGTCGTGCCGGCCGGTCAGCCGGTAGGCGAGCGCGTGCATCGCCAGGGCGCTCGCGGGATACGAGATCAGGAACGCGATGTTGTACGTCGTGACCGGGCTCGCCCCCAGCCACAGCAGCGGCGTGGTCAGCGGGGTCAAGCCGAGCAGCGTCTCCGAGAGCGCGAGCGCGCCTCGAATCGGAAAGAAGATCGGCGCGTTCCACCAGCCGTCCGTCAGCGGGACGGCCTGCGAGTTCCACCAGAGAATCCACGCGTTGAGAGCGGGATCGCCGGGGTCCTTCGGCAGCGCCGCGGAGATCTCGGGGAGCAGCGGCCACGCGTACACCAGCACGATCGCGGTGTAGAGCGCCGCGAATGCCGCCCAGGGGCGCCGCCGGTCAGCGGCGGTCATCGAGGATCGACAGACGGGGCGCTGGAACGGGCGGGTCGGTCCAGACGGACGGATCCACGCCCGTGAGGCGACGAGGGATGTGATCGGGCCCGGGCGGAGAGGACACGTCGAACACGTAGAACTCGCCCGGGTCCAGGTAGATGGCGAGCGGCGACTGCCCCAGCGCGTCGGCCGCGCGCGTGCCGGCGAACGTCTCGAGGAACTTGTCGCGCTCCCACGACTCGCCGGCGAACACGACGCGGCAGCCGCGCGCGGTCAACCACTCGACGGCGCGATCGATCCACTCGCGTGGCACGTTGTCGTACCGCATCGTCATCCGCCCCCCATAGTAGCGAAGGCTTCCGCTGTGCTGCATCGCGAGCACGACGCTGTTCTGATCCGTCAGGCTGCGGACGAGCGACGCGGCGCGGATGTACCGCCGCTCCCCTTCCCACAGGTTGAAGGCCTCCTCCGTGTGGAACGTGTGGTACTGCGCCACGCCGGCGCCGAGCAGCACGACGACGGCGACGCGACGTCCCCACGGCTCGAACGTCCGCGCGGCCAGCGCGGCGACCGTGCCGATGCCGAGCACGATCGGCGGCCACGATGCGAGCAGGAACCGCACGTACCACCACGCCTCGAACACGAGGTAGAGGCAGTAGAACGCCCACAGGCTCGCCACCATGAGCGCGATGAGCACGAGCACGTGCCGCTCACGGGCGCCCGCCCAGAGCGCCCGCGATGGAAGGAACACGGCCGCGAGCCCGATGAGCGACAGCACCGTCTGCGACTCCACCATCCACGACAGGTAGAGCTCGAGATTGGGAAGGAAGTGGGCCGCCGCGAGCGAATCGGTCAGCCGTCCGTATCCCGATACGAGCGGTGAGCCGAAGAGATGGGCATTGACGATCGCGACGGCCGCGACGAACGGCGCCACCCCCGACGCGAACAGCACCGCGTCGCGGACGGCCTGCCTGCGCCGGTCCCGCTCGATGCCCCGAATCACGTAGTGCAGCCCGGCGATCGCCGCGAGGAACACGAGGTTCGGCCGGATGACGACGGCGGCGCCGAACAGCAGGCCGGCGCCCATCGCACGCCACCCGGACCTGCCGAGCATCGCCCACACGCCGGCCGTGATGAACGCCGCCACGGGGATGTCGGTCATCGTGGCGACGACCCAGAAGATGATCGCCGGGCTCGTCGCGAGGAGCCACGCGCCCGCCAGCCCGGCAAACGGCGAGGCGACCGCCCGGCCGATGCCGTAGGTGGACACGATGAGCAGCATGCCGAGCAACGGCACGACGAGGAACATCGCGTCGTGTCCGCCGATGCGCTTCGCCCCGGCGAGCAGCAGCGGCAGGCCGATCGAGTAGCCGGGCACGAGCGTGCCGTCGGGAGCGCCCTCCTGAGGACGGTACCCGAGCGGCGAGAAGCTCCAGGCCCGGTTGGGCCACGGCATGCCGCCGACGAACGGCTGCTCGACGACGAGATCGCCCTGCAGCCACAGCTCGGCCTGGCTGAGATAGCCGTAGGAGTCGGCGCCGCCCGCGACCTTGGCGCCGTTGACGACGCCAACCGCGCCGACGTAGAGCGCCATCACGCCGACGAGCACCGCGTTGGACGGCCAGAAACGCCCGTCACCCAACCGCTCGACGGCGGCGAAGAGCCGCCTGATGGTTCCCGAGAGATCGCCGCCGAGCAGCCGGAAGATCAGCAACAGCAGGACGCCGGCGATCAGCGGCCGCCGCGGCTCGTTCGTGGTGAAGACGAGATGGCCGACGATCGACACGTCGATGCCGTGGCCGACGGCGAAGAGCACTGCTGCCCAGCCGAAGGCGGCGATGCCGAGCACGAACGACAGTTGCTTCGCCCGCGCGCGCAGGCTCGAGAATGGCGTCATCGATCAATTCTCCGGCGACCGGCCGATCGCTCGTACTTCCGCCATCGACCACATCGAATCCACCGTCGCGCCGGTCAACGTCAGATAGAGGTGACGAGCCCGCACCGGCGCCGGCAGATCGACGCCGACGGTCGTCCGGCGGCGGTCTTCGTACGTCGCGAGCAGGGTGGGACCGGCCAACCCTCCGCTCCAGATTTCGCGTGGCGTCTCGTCACCTTCCGCCACCCCGACCTGCAGGCGTCGCGGATACTCGTGCGCGCGCGCCGCGAAGTCCATCTCGACACGGGTCACCTCCTGCGGCGGGTCGAACGTGAGGACGACGCGATTGCCCGGCTGTTGCGCGCGTTTGCTCTCCCAGTACGTATCCAGACGGCCGTCGATCGCTCGCTCGATCTCGCTCGCGTTCTCCGTCGCGCTGATGGCGGCGATGGGCATCACGGGCGTTCGCTGCACCGGCTGCCACGCCGGAACCCGCTGTGGCGACAACAGGAACACGGGACCGACCGCGCTCGGACGTCCGGCCTGAACTCCAGGCAGCCGTTCGACCAGCTCGACCCACCGCCGATTCTCGTCGCGCCGGGCGTCCACCACCACGAGCAGCGGTCCGAACTGCCTCATCGCCTGCAGGGCGGTCTCGTCGCCGGCGACGAGACCCGCCTGCAGCGGCCAGTAGTGGGACGGGTAGTAGCCGCTGAACCCGTTCACGAGCGGATGCCCGTGCACCATGGCGCGCAGCATCGCGGTCGTGTCGTCGTACAGGTCCCGCGTCGGCAGTTCGATCACCGGAACCGATCGCTCCACGGCCGACAACATGTAGGCGTCGGGCACGGCAGCCGTCGGCAGACGCGGCGCCCACCCGTCTGCCGCCACGACGAACGCGATACCGGCCACCTGCCAGGCGCGCGCGCCGGCCGGCGTGAACCGCGCGAGTGCGAGCGCCGCCGCCTGGGAGGCACACAGCACGAAGAGCATGCCGAAGCGGGCGGGCACCCGTAGCGCATCGCCGCCGGGCAACTGCATGAGCCAGAAGTACGGCGCCTTGTCCATGAATCGCGCGCCGAACACGTGGCCGACCGGCCCGATCGCGAAGGCGATCGTGACAGCGGCGGCGGCGACGTAGAACAGAAACGCCGATCGGCGCCTCCATCCGTCGCGCCAGCGGCGATCGCGCATCACCGCCGCGGCGAGCAGCCAGAGGCCCGCGCCCACGAGGCGATGCGGTTTCGTCACCGACACGGGCACGCCGAGCAGCCTGAACTGCACGCCGCCGGTCAGCCAGACGAGCGCCGCGGCCAGCAGGATGGCCACACCGAACGCCATCAGCCCGCGTCCCACGTGCGGCGCCCAGCGTCCATGGCGCCGCCACGCGAGGATGCCCGCGACCACGACGAGCGCGGCGACCGCAATCCCCGGGTAGAGCTCGCCTTCGGGTCGAGGCAGCACGGTCCAGTGATGCGGCACCCAACTGTGTGACGACGTCGCCCAGATCGCGGTGAGGTCCGCGCTGAACGACTCGATCTCGCCGCGTGTCCGTTCGAGCCCCATGCCGCGCTGGATGCCGGTATAGCCAGCGAGCAGCGGCACCCACGGCAGCGACGCCGCCATCGCCGCGATCCCGACCTCGATCCACTGCCGCCGCGTGCGCAGGAACCAGAGAGACCAGAGACCCGCCAGCACGGCGAAGTACATGAGGAAGTAGCCGTTCGTCAGCCCGTTGAGCATCCAGCACACGCCGAAGACCACGAGCGAGAGACGCCTGCCCCGCTCGGCATAGCGGTGCAGCGACGCCAGGGCGAGCGGCATCCACCAGGACGCGAGAACCTGGAGGTGTGCGATCTGCGCTGTCCGGTAGGGGCTGAACCCGTAGGCGAGGCCGGCGACGAGCGCCACGTCGTGGCGGCGGGTGATCTGCCAGGCGAGCAGGTGGGCACCCATCGCGGCCGCGAAGTAGGAGAACAGGAACATCGCGTCGTAGGTCGCAACCGGATCGAGACCCATCCACTGCAGGGGCGTCGTCAGCGGCGCGAGCCCAAGGAGCGTCTCGGACAACGCCAGAGCCCCGGAGATCGGGTAGAACATCGGCGCGTTCCACCACCGTTCGGTGAGCGGCACGGCCTGCGCGTTCCACCAGATCGTCCACGTCAGCAGCGCGGGATCGCCGAGATCGTTCGGCAGCATCGTGCCGAAGCCCCGGATCACCGGCCAGCCGTACGCGCCAGCCACGAGCGCGTAGAAGGCCGCGACGATCGCCCAGCGCCCCACATTCGATCGACGATGATCCAACGTCATGGCTGGAAGACGAGCCTCGGATCCGGCGCTTTGCCGACCGCCCAGAGATCCCGGTACGTGCCCGTGATCACCTCTGTGTCCGCGTGGCTCGCCCCGGGATCGAGATCGAACAGGTACAACGAGCCGGGATCACGATAGACCGCGAGCGGGTTGCGGAGCGCAGCCTCGGCACGATGGCCGCGAAACCTCTGCTGCACGACGTCCAGCTCCCACGGCTCGAGCAGTAGATACGGGTGCGCGCCGTGCCGCAGCAGCCAGTCGATCGCGCCGTCCACGTCCGGCGGAAACGCGTCGAAGTGCATCGACATCCGGCTGCCGTAGAACCGCACGGGCCCGCTGTGCTGCCCCGAGACAATCACGCTGTTGCGATCGGTGAGCCGCCTGACCATCTGCGCAGCGACGACGTACCGGCGCTCGCCTTCCCAGAGGTCGAACGTGCTGCGCGACTCCGCCACCGAGACCTGCCACACGCCGAGCCCGAACACGCCGGCGACGATGAGCGGCGTCGTCAGCGCCGGCCGCCATCGCATGAATCCCACGAGCAGCGCGCCGGTGCCGACCATGATCATCGGCCACGAGGCGATCAGGAAGCGCAGGTACCACCACGCATCCCACACCGCATACAGCAGGTAGTGCCCCCACAGCGCGCCCACGAAGAGCGCGAGCGTCGTCACCGCGCGCCACGACGTGCGCGGCCACACGCGCAGCACCGGCAGACACAAGGCGAGCAGGCCAGCGACCGGCAGCCAGGTCTGGGTCTCGACGAGCCAGCCCACGTAGTTCCTCGCGTTCGGCCACACGAACGCCGCCGAGAAGAGCCCGTCCAGGTTGCCATATCCGGACCGTCCCGGGCTGCCGTACAGCGCGGTGTTGATCGCGGCAACGGCCACGACGCCGGGGAGCATTCCCGCCGAGAACAGCGCCCCGCGCCGCAGGCTCGCCGCGCGCGTCCGTCGATCGGCGAGCCCGAGCGCGTAGAACATCCCGAGGGCCGGGACCAGCACGACGTGATTCGGCCGGATCAACACGGCGACCGCCGACGCGAGCCCCGCGCCGAACGCGGACGCGCCGGTATCTCTGACGACGAGCCACGAGGCCAGTGCCCAGACCCCCGCCACCGGCACGTCCGTCATCGTCGTCATCATCATGAACAACACGGCCGGGCTCGTGGCGACGAGCCACGCGGCGATGAGCCCCGCGGCGTCGGAGACGATCGCGCGGCCGAGGTGGAACGTGAGGAGCACGAGCACGCCGGTGAGCACCGGCACGACCATGAACATCGCCTGCGTTCCGCCCATCAGCTTGGCGGCAGCGAGAATCAGCGGGAGGCCGGCGGAGTAGATGGGCACGAGCGTCCAGGCCCAACTGCCGTCGCCGGGCGGCGAGTCGGGTGCGGGGCGATAGGCCAGCGGCGTGAACGTATCGAGCGCGTCGGGCCACGGCACGTCGCGAACGAACGGCTGTTCCACTCTGGGAAGACCGTGCAGCCACAGCTCGGCCTGGCTCAGATACCCGTACGAATCCGCGCCGCCCACGGCTTTCGTGCCCCAGATCCAGGCCACGGCCGTGACCGCCGCCGCGAGCACGGCCGCCGCGGCAGCGGGACGAATCGCGCGCAGCCGGCGTCTCGCGCCGCCGAGCGCCGCGCGGACGAATCTCGTTCCACCGGCCACCGCGAGCCCGATGCTTCCGCCGGCCAGGAAGTACACGAGCAGGGCCGCGGCTGCGACGTAGAGCGGACGCACCGGGTCGCGCGCCGTGATGCGGATGCCGAGCGGCGAGACCGCAATGCCGCCGGTTGCGGCGATGACGATCGCGGCGACTCCTGCGAGGGCGGCGGCGATGAGGCTGGCTCGTCGGATGGAAGCGCGCCGGGACATCACCCGCAGCGGATTCGCTTACCGCTCGCTCGGGTCTTCGAGGTACGTGTAGCCGTGGAGGCCGTCTTCGTAGAAGCGGAGTAGCCGCCCCGACTCCTCGTAGTCCATGCGTCCCTCGCGGACCGCGGCCTCCACGCCGTCGCGCAGCTTCTGCACGAGCGTGTCGGCGTCGAACTCCACGTAGTCGAGCACCTCTCGGACCGTGTCGCCCTTGATGACCGATTCGAGGACGACGTTGCCGCCGGCGTCGAGGCTGACGTGCACGGCGTGGGTGTCGCCGAAGAGGTTGTGCAGGTCGCCGAGGATCTCCTGGTACGCGCCGACCAGGAACACGCCCATGTAGTACGGCTCGCCCGTGAACGGGTGGAGCGCGAGCGTGCGCTTCACGTCGCGCCGATCGATGAACTGGTCGAGCTTCCCGTCCGAGTCGCAGGTGATGTCGCCGAGGATGGCCTGGCGGGTGGGCGCCTCGTTCAGCCGGTGGATCGGCATCACCGGAAAGAGCTGCTTGATGGCCCACGAATCCGGGATCGACTGGAACAGCGAGAAGTTGCAGAAGTACGTGTCGGCGAGCGTGTCGTCGAGGCCCTGCAGGTCCTCGGGCACGTCCTCCATCTGCTGCACGAGGCGCTTGAGCTTGGCCGAGATGGCCCAGTAGAGCGTCTCGGCCTGGCAGCGCTGCCCGAGCGGCAGGTAGCCGCCGTTGAACAGGTTGAGCGCCATGTCGAGCGCCTGCTGTGCGTCGTGGTAGCTCTCGAGCGCGTTCCGCGCGGTGAGGTTCTGGTAGGTCTCCTTGAGATCGACGAGCGGCTGCTCGAGGTCCTCGCCCGTGCCGTTCGGCGGGATCTCGGCCTCGCCGAAACCCGACACGCCGAGCACGTTGAAGACGAGCACGCTGTGGTAGGCCACGACCGCGCGGCCGCTCTCCGACACGATCGTCGGATGCTTCACGCCGGCATCGTCGCACACCGATTGGATGTGGTAGACGACGTCGTTCGCGTACTCCTCGAGCGTGTAGTTCACGCTCGATTCGAAGTTCGTCTGCGAGCCGTCGTAGTCCACGCCGAGCCCGCCGCCGACGTCGAGGTACTCGAGGCCGGCGCCTTCGCGCACGAGCTCGGTGTAGATGCGCGCGGCCTCGTTGAGCGCGCCCTTGACGATGCGGATGTTCGGGATCTGGCTGCCGAGGTGGAAGTGCAGGAGCTTGAAGCAGTCCTGCATGCCGTACGATTTCAGCTCCTCGAGGCCCTGCCGGACCTCCGCCACCGTCAGCCCGAACTTCGACCGGTAGCCGCCGGAGGACTGCCAGCGGCCGCCGCCGCGCGCGGCGAGCTTCACGCGCATGCCGATCTGCGGCCGCACGCCGACCTTGCGGGCGTACTCGAGGATCAGGCCGAGCTCGGTGTACTTCTCGACCACCGGGATGATGCGCCGCCCCATCTTGTGGGCGAGCATCGCCGTCTCGATGAACTCCGCGTCCTTGAACCCGTTGCAGATGATCGGCGTGTCATTGCCCGCCATCGCCACCACCGCGAGCAGCTCGGGCTTGGAGCCGGCCTCCAGGCCGAACTCGTACGGACGCCCGAAGTCGAGCACTTCCTCGACGACCTGCCGCTGCTGGTTGACCTTGATCGGGTAGACGCAGAAGTACCGGCCTTCGTACTGGTGCTGCGCGATCGCCGCCTGGAACGCGCCGTGGATGTCGGCGAGCCGCTGTCGCAGGATGTCGCGGAACCGGATCAGGATCGGCAGGCCGATGCCGCGCAACTGGAGATGATCGACGAGCTGCTTGAGATCGATCGCGCGCTCGGGATCCCGCGTCGCGTGGACGCGGACGTGCCCGTTGGGACCGATCGAGAAGAACCCTTTCCCCCAGCGATCGATCTCGTACAGCTCCGACGCGTCGGTTACCGTCCAGGGATCGCCAGGGCGCCACGTGCGCGTAACACGGCTGCTCGTGCTCAAGGTCGCGCCTCAATCATAAGAGAAATTCTCGTTCACGCGCGCCCTTTCTTGACGATCGACGCGCCGCGGCGCGCGCGCGTGCCTCGTCGTGCGCACGAGGAGGCGAGTCGGCACGGCTGCCGCGCGATCCGACGGGCGGTCGCCGGACGAACAGCCGTCTTCGAGCGGCGCGACGGCGGTCGCGATCGCGTGACGCGGCGTGGCGCCGGGAATCAGAAGCGGAGGCTCGCACCGAACGTCGCGCGCGTGCCGCCGCCGACGGCGTGGGCGACGCCGACGCCGGCCTGGATGGCCGTGACGCTGAACCACACGGCGCCGCCGACGCCGGTGTGGAGCGGCTGATCGAACAGGCGGTCGCCGTAGCGCGACGTCGTGCCCGCATCCACGAACGCGCTCACGCCGAGCCGGCCCAGACGCAACGGCGACGAGAGCGGCACGCGCAGTTCCAGCGAGCCGGCCACCAGGCGATCGCCCACGAACGATCCCGGCGTGAACCCGCGCAGGCTGGACCAGCCGCCGAGCAGCGGCTGAAGATACGGCGGCAGCGGCCCGCTGGCGTCGTCGTGCAGCAGGCGCGACACGAGGACAGCCTGCCGCATGAGCCCGAGATAGCCTCGGGCGTCGAGGCTCGTCCGCCACACGGGCTCACGCGCGCTCACGCTCAGGCGCTCGAGCGTGAACGACGCGTACGCCGCATCGCGGGGCAGCACGGGATCGATCCGCGTGTCGAGCACCACTTCCATGCCGCCGGATCGAACCCGATCGTCCAGCTCGGCGAACCGGACACGCCGCCATCCGGCCAGCGCCGCCACCCTGACGGGCCCCGCCCGGCGCTCGATCCGCGCCCAGCCTCCCGATGCGTCGGCCGGCTCGTCGAACGCCGGATTCCGCCGGCTGTCGACGCCGGCGCCGATCTGCACTCTCGTCAGCGGCCCGGCCTCGAACGTCCGGTCGTACTCGAGGCCGGCCCGTTTCCATCCACCCCACGCGAGCGGCACCGAGAGCCGGCCGCGCTCGCCGCCGAGGCCGATCCACGCCAGCCGGACGCCGTACGTCAGGCCGTAGCCTTCTTCTCCGTCGAGAATCGGCGCAATCAGCAGGTTGGCGAACCGGCGGCGCGCGATCCGGACCGTGCCGTCCGAGTCATCATCCGCCACGACGCTCAACGGCCCCTCGTCCACGACGATGACGACGAGCACCTGGGATGGATCGTCGATGGAGGCGAAGCGCTCGAGCACCTGCACCCTGCGGAATCGCCCGGCCGACTCGAGACGCTCGCGGGTGCGGTCGATCGTGTCGGCGCGGAAAGGCGCGCCGATCGCCAGGCCGGCGAGCGCGACCACCTCGCTCTCGGTCGTCAGTTGATTGCCGTGGACGCGAACGCCGGCGACGATCTTTCCGGCGCCGGACGGCGCGGACGGCTGCGCGAGCGCAGCCGCGCTCGCCGCAAGGCAGACGAAGAGCGCGGCCACTGCCGTCCCCGGCCGCGTCATGGCGCCGACAACGGCATCAGCCGCCCGCTGCCGCGCGCCTCGCGATAGTTGCCGTACTCGACGTGGTACCGCAGATCGATCGGGCCGAGCGCCAGCAGAACACCGAGCCGCAGGTAGATCTCGTGCGGCAGCCAGACCCCCGCGAACGCCTCGGTCATCGTCATGCCCGCCTGGAGGTTCGTCACGCGCAGCAGCCACGACGCCGGGAGGAAGTCGAGCGCGACGTTGTCGAACGTGTACTTGACGATCTGGCGCGACGCCGGAATCACCCAGAGCGTCACGAGCGATGCCTTGTTCATCATCCGCTCGCGCGCGGCTTCCACGTCTTCGCCGGCGTCGCGCCGGCCCTCCGCGCGTCGCCGGTCCTGCGAGTCCTGCTCGTGCGAGAACAGCCGGCGGGGGTAGTACTCGATCCGGAGCACCTCGGAGCCGCCGAGCGTCTCGCGCCCGGCGAACGCGTAGGTGCCGGCCTCGAACTTGAACCGCAGGAAGTAGGCGTTGTCCACGAACTGCGGCGCCCGCGACTGCGAAAGCAACCCGCCGAGGCCTGCCGGCGTGTCACCGGACGCGGCCGGCGGCCCGCTCTCGAACGCCCGCGGCGGCGGTATCTCCGGCAAGCCGCCCCGCTCCCTGGCTCTCGATCGTCTCAGGTCGTCGTCCTCGGCTTTTCGGCGATCGGCCTCGGCAATACCCACCCCGTTGGCGGTGAGCGGACTGCGAACGAAGAACCCGTCGCGGATGAACCAGGTGAAGGTGCGTTCGTCCCCCCAGAGCGGCACGCCCGTTGGACCGACCAGTTGGATGCGAGCGCGTTCGTCGAGCAGGTACTGCTGCAGCTTCTTCCAGTTCTCGTCGCGGCGCGCGAGCACCTCGCTCATGAAGCGATCGAGATCGGTCGGCGCCTGCGGCCGCACGGCGCCCAGCCCGGCGAAAGCCGCCACCGCGAGGCCGATCGCCATGAGCGCACGCGGACGATCTCGCATTGGTGGTCTCCAGGCCCGCGTGCTCCAGGCACGTCCCGCGGATCGCAGGACATGACCCGGAAGCGATGAACCGTTTCCTCCATATCATCGTGCCACGGTGCCGCACCTTCCGCTGCTGGCGAACATCGGCGTCGCGCTCGCAACGCGCTCGGGGAGGCCTGGTCGACGCGCTGCGCGGGTGGGCCGCGTCGGCTGGCTCGTCGTCGAGCGCCCTGCGAGCATCGCCAGCCGCGCAGATCCGCGGCCTGAGAATCGGCGACAATCTGCCCGTGTCCTCGTCGGACCTCGCGATCGTCCTGCTCAGCCTCAAAGTCGCGCTCGTCGCCACCGTCGTCAGCCTCCCGGTGGCCATCGCGGTGGCGCTGCTGCTCGCCCGCGTCCGGTTCTGGGGGCGGAGCCTCTTGAACGCGCTCGTGCACCTGCCGCTCGTCCTCCCTCCCGTCGTCACGGGCTATCTGCTGCTCGTGCTGTTCGGTCGTGAAGGCGCGATCGGTGCCGTGCTCGAGCGGACGCTGGGGCTGGTAGTGGCGTTCCGCTGGACCGGCGCGGCGCTCGCGGCCGGCGTCATGGGTTTTCCGCTGATGGTCCGCGCGATCCGCCTGGCCATCGAGCACGTCGATCCGCATCTCGAGGACGCCGCCGCGTCGCTCGGCGCGAGCCGCGCATGGACGATCGCCACCGTCACGCTGCCGCTCGCATTGCCCGGCGTGCTGGCCGGGGCGATCCTCGCCTTCGCGAAGTCGCTCGGCGAGTTCGGCGCCACGATCACGTTCGTGTCCAACATCCCGGGCGAGACGCGCACGCTCGCGCTGGCCATCTACACCTTCATCCAGACGCCCGGCAGCGAGCCTCACGTCTGGCGTCTGGTCGCCCTGTCGATGGCGGTGTCGTTCGGGGCGGTCCTCGTCTCCGAGGCGCTGGCCCGCCGCATGGAGTCCACACGGCGGTGAAGATCCGCGTCGACATCCGTCATCCGCTCGATCGGATCACGCTCGACGTCCGGCTGGACCTGGACGGCGGGCTCATCGCGCTGCTCGGTCCGTCCGGCGCGGGCAAGACCCGCACGCTCGACGTCATCGCGGGCCTGTTCCGGCCGGCCGACGGCTTCGTCGCGGTCGACGAGGCCGTGCTCACCGACACCGCGCGGCGCGTGTGGGTGCCGCCGCATCGGCGTCGCATTGGCTACGTCTTCCAGGACTCGCGTCTCTTCCCGCACATGACCGTCCGGCGCAACCTCGTCTACGGCCAGTGGTTCACCGGGCGCCTGGGTCATCCCATCGCGACGCTCGACGACGTCGTCGGGCTGCTCGATCTCGAGCCGCTGCTCTCGCGCCTGCCGGGACGGCTGTCGGGGGGCGAACGGCGCCGCGTGGCGCTGGGGCGCGCGCTGCTCTCCCATCCCCGGCTGCTGCTCCTCGACGAGCCGCTCGGCTCACTCGACGTGCCGCGGCGCCAGGAGATCCTGCCGTATCTCGATCGCCTGCTGTCCGAGCTGCGGCTCCCGATGATCTACGTCACGCACGACTGGGAGGAGATTCGCAATCGCGCGACGACGGTCGTGCACATCGCCGACGGCAGGGCGAGGACGGTGGAGAAACCGTGAAGGCGGGTCCGCTGCTCAGAGGAGCAGCGTCTCCACGCGGTGCGCATGGACGACCTCGTCGGCCGACGACCACTGGAAGATCGTGAACCGGCCATCTTGTGAGGCGACGAGGGCGGTGGCGTCCGGCTGATCGAAGACGAACTGGGCCGCGGAGAAATGACGCGTGCCGCCGAGCTGCGACGGGGTGAGCACCGTCTTGGCGCCGCCCTCGACGGGCTCGGTGACCAGCACGCGCTCGACGGTCGGGCTTCCGCGCCGCCGCGCGATCTTCGCGCCGAAGGCGAGCAGCTCATAGCGGTCGCTGATGATCGTCGCGCCGTCCACGGCGGTCAGGCCGGCGAGCGCGTCGATCGCGCGCCGGAAATCCTCCTGCCACTCGTGGCCGTCGCGCGATCGCGCCGTGTCCTCGACGAGCAGCGCCAGCTCGGCGTACGGCGGCGAGACCGCGTAGAGCACGGGCCGGACGATCGAGTCGGCCCACGCCTGATCGCCGGAGGGCACGACGAGGAGCGCGCCCCCGCGTCCGTGCGCGCGCATCGACGCGGCGAGCTCCACGAGCACGTTGACCGAGCCGGCCGGCACCCGCGCGATCTCGACGCCGAGCAGCGAGGCGACGAGGCTGGGACAGCCGGGGACGTGCGCGCCGGCCTGATCGACGACCTTGACGGAGTCGCCTTCGAGCGCCGCGACGTTGACGAACTTGCCGAACGACTCGCTGCGGTGCTTGATGACGAGCAGCCCGGACGTCACGACCTCGAGGACGAAGCAGAGCGGCGGCAGCCCGCGCGTCGTGCCCCACACGCCGAGCTCCCCGCGCTCGTCACGCCAGAGGCCGAGATGGATGCCGGGCCGCTCGACCGCCGGCGCCAGCTTCGCGAGGCTCGCCGCCGTCAGCGGCAGCCACGACTCGAACGTCAGCGGATCGTGCGCGGCGGCAGGCGGCAACAGCGCCAGCGAGATCCTCGGCGTGCGCCCCTCCTCGCGCCGGAGGCTCGCCCAGAACGCGACGTCGATGATCGCCTCGATCGACCCCAGATCCGGCTCCGGCGCCAGCCCCGCGCCGCGCCCCGCCGCCAGGATCGGCTGCCGATGCTCGACGAAGTGCCGCTGCACCCGCGCCGCGACGACGCGTGCCGCCGGATAGCCGGACTCGGACATGACGTAAGAGTAGCAACCCTTTCCCCTTCCCTTTTCCCTTTCCCCTCTTTCCTTTGCCCTTTGCCCTCTGCCCTTTGCCCTTGATAAGGTTCGTCCCTCCATGAACCCGACGCCGGCGCTCAACGGCCTGGACTGGCTCACCATCGTCGTGTACTTCGGCGTGCTGCTGGGCGTGGCCTGGTGGGTCATCACGCGCAGCAAGGACACGGCCGCCGACTACTTCCTGGCCGGCCGGCATCTCGGCTGGGGCATCGTGGGCGCGTCGATCTTCGCGTCGAACATCGGATCGGAGCACGTCGTCGGGCTCGCCGGATCGGGCGCGACCGACGGCGTCGCGCTGGCCCACTACGAGCTGCACGCGTGGTGTCTGCTCGTGCTCGGCTGGGTGATGGTCCCGTTCTACATGCGATCGATGGTCTTCACGATGCCGGAGTTCCTCGAGAAGCGGTTCTCGCCGGCCGCGCGCTACGTGCTGACCGTCGTCTCGCTCATCTCCTTCGTCGTGTCGAAGATCGCGGTGGGCATCTTCGCGGGCGGCGTCGTCTTCAGCACGCTGATGCCCGAGCTGCAGGTGGCGATCGGCCCGCTGCACCTCGACAGCTTCTGGACCGGCTCGCTGCTCGTCATCGTGCTGACCGGCGTGTACACCATGCTGGGCGGCATGCGGGCCGTGGCCTACAACGACGCCGTGCAGGTGGTGATCATCGTGATCGGATCGGCGGCGCTGACGTTCTATGGCCTCGACCGGCTGGGCGGCTGGCAGGCGTTGCGCGACGCGCTGCCGTCGGAGATGTTCAACCTGTGGAAGCCGCTCGTGCCTCCCGGCGTCGACGGCACGTGGGCGCCCGTCATCGAAACCGACGCCGGTGGACGGCTGCTGCGGCAGGCGTGGTACTTCAACGGCAACTTCCCGTGGGTCGGGATGCTGTTCTGCGCGCCGATCATCGGGCTCTGGTACTGGTGCACCGATCAGTACATCGTGCAGCGCGTGCTCGGCGCGCCGAACGAGCAGGTGGCGCGCCGGGGCACGATCTTCGGCGCGTTCCTGAAGCTGCTGCCGGTCTATCTGTTCATCGTGCCCGGCCTGGTGGGCTTCGCGCTCGCGAAGACCGGCACGGTTCCGGAGCTGGCCTCGATGGTCGGCCCCGACGGCCAGCCCGTCCGCTCGGTGGCCCAGGCCGCCTTTCCGATGATGGTCGAGTCGGTCCTGCCGATGGGCCTCCGCGGGCTGGTGATCGCCGGGCTGCTCTCGGCGCTGATGAGCTCGCTCGCCGGCGTCTTCAACGCCTCGGCCACGCTCTTCACGGTCGACCTCTACTCGAAGTGGCGTCCCCGCGCGACGCAGCACCAGATGGTGCGCGTCGGCCGGCTCGCGACGATCGGCATGGTGATCATCGGCATCGCGTGGATCCCGGTGATTCGCGGCGCGTCCGGCCTCTACAACTACCTGCAGGCCGTGCAGGGCTATCTCGCGCCTCCGATCTTCGTGGTCTTCTTCCTCGGCATCCTGTGGAAGCGGATGAACGCCCAGGGCTGCCTGGCCGCACTCGTGGTCGGGTTCGTCATCGGGCTCTTCCGCATGCTCGTGGACACGCCGATCACGCTCGGCCTGCCGGGCTACGCCGGCGGATACCCCGAGGGCTCCTGGCTCTGGATCGTCAACAACATCTACTTCCAATACTGGAGCGTGCTGATCACCGTCATCTCCGCGGTGGTGATGATCGGCGTGAGCCTGGCCACGGCCGCGCCGCACGACGCCAAGCTCGAGGGTCTGACGTTCGAGACCGTGAGCGCCCGCGAGCGGCGCGAGTCGCGCGCGAGCTGGGACTGGCGCGACGTGGCCACGTCGGCGATCGTCCTCGCCTGCATCGCGGGCGCTTATCTGTACTTCACGGGATAGCAGCGGTGCGGCCGGTTGTCGGCCTGCGACGCGCGGCATCGTGATGGCGGAACAGCCGGCTGCTGTTCCGCGCATCGCCAATGTCGGCCCTGGAACTGGTGCGGTCTGAAGAGCAGCTAGTCAGCGGATGATGGCAGGCAGCCGGACGAACTCGTGAGGTGCCTAACGTGTGAAGTCGGTTCCAGAGCCATCGCACCCTCAATCTCTGCAAACCGAAGGCCGCAGCCGATATCGAACTCGCGACGCCCGCCGTGCCCATGAAACTGACTGATTGACCGCCAGTTAGCGGTACCACGCCGCGCGGAAGCAGCCGGAAGCCGTGCCGCGCGGCGTCGACAGCCTTGTAGATTCGACGCGCGCCGGTCCACGGCTTTGTCGAAATGGCCGCCTCGCCAGACGAAGGCCGGCTCGTCTCCTCACGCTGAACGTCGCGACGCCGGACACGATTGTCCGTGTCGAGCGTCGACGGACAGGAATGTCCAGACCGCTCCGGTGCGCGTCACTCCGCCCGTGCGGCGAGGTGTTGCGCCAGGCCGGGCGTCTCGCCGGGCGCCACGCGCTCGACGTCGGGCTCGTCCGGGCTGATCCGGATGCAGGCCGCGCGATGTCCGGGGAGGACCTCGACGAGCACCGGATCGACCTCGCGGCACGCCGGCACGACGTGCGGGCAGCGCGGGTGGAACCGGCACCCGGACGGCGGGTTGATCGGCGACGGCACGTCGCCCTGCAGGATGATCCGCCGCCGCCTCGACTCGAGCTCCGGATCGGGGATCGGCACGGCCGAGATCAGCGCCTTCGAGTACGGCATCAGCGGCCGGCGGTACACCGCGTCGGCCGGCGCGAGCTCCACGATCCGCCCGACGTACATGACCGCCACCCTCGTCGACGTGTGGCGCACCGCGCGCAGGTCGTGCGAGATGAACAGGTACGTGAGGCGCCGCTCCCGCTGCAGCCGTTCGATCAGGTTGATGATCTGCGCCTGGATCGACACGTCGAGCGCGGAGATTGGCTCGTCGGCGACGATGAAGTCGGGGTCGGCGGCGAGGGCGCGCGCGATGCCGATGCGCTGCTGCTGGCCCCCCGAGAACTCGTGCGGATACCGGTTGACGAAGCGCGCGCTCAGGCCGACCGTCGCCATCAGCCCGCGCACCCGGTCGGCGCGTTCGGCGCCGCGTGCGATGCCGAACGTCTGCAGCGGCTCGGCGATGATCTGCCCGACGGTCATCCGCGGGTCCAGCGACGCGTAGGGATCCTGGAAGATCATCTGCACGTGGCGCCGCATGCGGCGCAGCTCGCGGCCGCGAAGCGCCGCGAGATCGACGCCGCGGATCGATATGCGCCCCCGCGTCGGCTCGACGAGCCGCAGGATCGCCCGCCCGAGCGTGGTCTTGCCGCAGCCCGATTCGCCGACGAGACCGAGCGTCTCGCCCTGCCGGATCTCGAGCGAGACATCGTCCACCGCGCGCACGACGCGCCGGCGCCCGCCGCCGATCAGCCGGCCGAGCGCGGTGCCGCCGGCCAGATCGAAATGCACCTCGAGGTGGTCGACCTCCACGAGCGGCGTCTCCGCCTGCGACGAGATTGCGGGCGATGCGGACACCGGCGACGCGCTCATGCAGAGGCCGCCTCATGGCGCACCAGCGGCGTCCGGTACACGTCCTCCGCGAAATGGCACAGCGACTGGTGATCGGGTGCGAGCGCGATCATGGGCGGGAACTGCTCGCGGCAGATCGCCTCCGCCCGCGCGCACCGCGGTGCGAACGGGCATCCGGGCGGCAGGTGCGCGACGTCGGGCGGCAACCCGGGAATCTGGTACAGCTCGCTCCGGCGATCGCTCGTCAGATCGGGCACCGAGAGCAGCAGCCCGCGCGTATACGGGTTGCCCGATCGCGCGAAGAGCGCCGGCGTGGGACCGCTCTCGAAGACCCGGCCCGCGTACATGACGAGCAGCCGATCGGTCATGCCCGCCACGACGCCGAGGTCGTGCGTGATCAGCACGACGCTCGTGCCGGTGGAGGTCTTCAGATCGCGGATGAGGCCGAGGATCTGCGCCTGGATCGTCACGTCGAGCGCGGTCGTCGGCTCGTCCGCGATGAGCAGCTCGGGCTCGCAGGACAGCGCCATCGCGATCATCACGCGCTGCCGCATGCCGCCGGAGAACTCGTGCGGGTAGCAGTCCACCCGGCTGCGCGCATCGGGGATGCCGACCATCTCGAGCATCTGGATGGCGTGCTCGTACGCCTGGCGGCGCGTGTGCCCGAGGTGCAGCTCGGTGACCTCCATCAACTGCGTCGAGATCCGCAGGAACGGATTCAGCGACGTCATCGGGTCCTGGAAGATCATCGCGATCCGTTTGCCGCGGACGTTCCGCATCGCCTCGGCCGGGAGGGCCATCAGGTCGTCGCCATCCAGCCGGATCTCGCCCGAGACAATCCGGCCCGGCGGCGAGGGGATGAGCCGCAGGATCGACAGGTTCGTCACCGACTTGCCCGATCCCGATTCGCCGACGATCCCCAGCGTCTCGCCCCGCCCGACGTCGAAGCTGACGTCGTCGACGGCCCGGACGACGCGCCCGTCCTCGTCGAAGTAGGTGCGCAGGTGTCGGACGGAGAGCAGCGGCCCGGCCATCGCTCAGCTCTTCCGCATCTGCGGGTCGAGCGCGTCGCGCAGACCGTCGCCCACGAAGTTCAAGGACAGGAGCGTCAGGGCCATCGTCGCGCCCGGCCAGATGAGCTGCCACGGGAACACCGCGATGTTCTGGATGCCGTCGGCTGCCAGGCTGCCCCACGAGGCGAGCGGCGCCTGCACGCCGATGCCGAGGAACGAGAGGAACGCCTCGAGCAGCATCACCGACGGGATCGTCAGCGTCGCGTACACGATCACGGGCCCGAGCGTGTTCGGCACGAGGTGCCTGGCGACGATCCGCACCGGCGACACGCCGGTGGCGCGCGCGGCCAGCACGAACTCCTGCGCCTTCAACGAGAGCACCTGTCCGCGGACGATGCGCGCCATCGTGAGCCAGGAGACGGCGCCGAGCGACACGAACAGCAGCACGAGCTGCTCGAACGGCGACTGCCCGCCGAACAGCGCGAGCAGGACGATGACCAGCATCATGTACGGCAGCGCATACAGCACGTCCACGAGCCGCATCATCACGTCGTCCACGCGCCCACCGGCGTAGCCGGCGGCCGCGCCGTACGTGATCCCGATGACGAGCGACACGAACGTGGAGATCAGCCCCACCATCAGCGAGATGCGGCCGCCGATCAGCACGCGCGCGAGCAGATCGCGGCCGGCGTTGTCGGTGCCCATGGGATGCGCCCAGGAGAACGACCCGTCGGGCGCGCGAAAGGGCGGCAGCGCCGCGATGAGCGCCGGATCCGCCGGGATGTAGTCGTACGTGTAGCCGGTCGTCCTCTCGATGACGGGCGGCCCGACGATCGACGCCGCGATGATGATGCCGACGACGGCGAGGCCGAGCATGGCGAGACGGTTCTTGCGGAGCCGCCGCCACGCGTCCTGCCAGAGGGACGTGCCCGTCACCGCGGGCGCCGACGTCTCGATGGGCGCGGCCGGCGCGGCCATCAGTAGCGGACCCTCGGATCGAGGAACCCGTAGACGAGGTCGACGACGAGATTGAACAGGAGCACCGCGATGGACGTGAAAGCGACGATGCCGATGATGAGCGGCTCGTCGCGGTTGAGGTTCGCGTTGATGAAGTAGTTGCCGAGGCCCGGCAGCGCGAAGATGCGCTCGACGACGACCGTGCCGGTGATGAGCAGCGCGAGCGCCGGCCCGGAGAACGACACGACCGGCAGCAGCCCGCCGCGAAGGGCGTGGCGAAACAGCACCGTGCGCTCCGGCAGGCCCTTCGCCCGCGCCGTCCGCACGTAGTTGGAACGCAGCACCTCGAGCATGCCGGCGCGCGTGAGCCTGGCGATGTACGCCATGTAGGCGGCCGACAGCGTGAGCACCGGCATGATCAGGTTCACGCTGAAGCCCTCCCAGCGCGCCGGCGGCAGCCAGAACACGGTGAGCGACAGCACGAGCACGAGCACCGGCCCGATGACGAAGTTCGGAACGGAGATGCCGCCGATCGCGAACGCCATGGACCAGTAGTCGAGCGCCGAGTTCTGCCGGAGCGCGGCGAGGCTGCCGAACACCGTGCCGGCGACGAGCGCGAGCAGGTACGCGAGCCCTCCGAGCGCGGCCGAGACCGGCAGCGCCTGCGACAGGATCTCGTTGACCGGCTGCCCGAGATAGCGCAGCGACGATCCGAAATCGCCCCGCGCCGTGTTCGCCAGCATCTTGCCGTACTGCACGTACCACGGCCGGTCCAGCCCGTACTTCTGCCGGAGGTTCTGCTCGATGGCCGGCGGCATCGCGCGCTCGGTGGTGTAGAAGTTCCCGGGCGCGAGCCGCACCAGCGCCCAGGTCAGCGACACGACGACGAACACGGTCGGGATCGTGATGAGGAGACGACGGACGATGAAGCGCAGCATGAGGCGTCAGGGCACGATCGTGACGGGATCGTCCCACTTCGAGGCGTCGTGCTCGATGTAGACGAACTTCCAGGCGTGCAGCGTCTGCGGGTTCGCGAACATGCCCTTCACGTACGGCTTCTTCATCCAGTTCGTGGCGGGCGTCGTGAGCGGGATCACCGGCTGCACGTCGAGCAGCCGCTTCTCGGCCTCGGCGAGCTGACGGTAGCGCTCGTGCGGGTCGGGCTCGCCGTTGGCACGGACCAGCATCGCGGCATAGCGCGGATCGAACCAGCCCGTGCCGTTGTCGCCGCCGACCGTGCTGAAGAGCGCGAGAAACGTGTAGGGGTCCATGTAGTCGCCCACCCAGCCCGCGCGGGACACGCCTTCGTACTCGAGCGCCGCCCGCGTCGACAGGAACGTCTTCCACTCCATGTTCTTGATCGGCACCGTCAGTCCCAGGTTCTGCTTCCACTGCGCCTGGACGAACTCCGCGGTCTGGCGGTTGCTCTCCGACGTGTTGTACGTCAGCTCGACCTCGCCGATCGGGAACCGGGACGAATCGTACTCGCCCGACGGCGTGCGATAGCCGGCCTCGGCGAGCAGCCGCCGCGCACGCTCCGGGTCGAACGGGTCGCCCTCCGGCGCAGGATAGCCGGGGAAGATCGCGGCAGGCACGAACCCGGTCAGCGGCTTGGCCGTGCGCCGATACGCCGCGAGCGCGGCCTTGTCGATCGCCATGTTGAGCGCTTTCCGGACGCGGACGTCGTTCATGGGCGGCCGCGTCGTGTTGAACATGTAGTACTCGATCGTGACCTCGGGCTCGTCCATGTAGTCCTTCTTGCCGCGCAGGCTGTCGATCCACGCGGCCGGCGGCACGTGGTTGTAGACGGCGTCCACCTCCCCCGCCTTGTACAAGTTCATCATCGTCGTCGCATCCTCGAGCGGATAGAACGTGATGCGATCGAGCCTGACGCGGCCGGCATCCCAGTAGCGCGGGTTCCGCACGAGGATGATGCGGTCGTACGGCTTCCAGGTGTCGAGCGTGAACGCGCCGCTCGTCACGATGTGCTCGGGACGCGTCCAGGCGTCGCCGAATCGCTCGACGGCCTCGCGAGGCACGGGACGGAAGAACTGGTGCGCGACGAGCCCGGCGAGAAACGGAATCGCCCGGGCGAGCCGGAAGCGCAGGGTGCGCGCGTCGACGGCTTCGACGCCGATGTCCTCGGCCGTGACCGGCACGAGCTCCTGGCCCACCGCCGCCGCGAGCGCGGGCGCCTTCAGCGCGTCGGCTCTGGCGCGCTCGTCGCCCGGCAGCACCAGCCGGTGCGTCGGGCTGGCCGGATCGGCGAGGAACGCACCGGTCCGGCGGTCGCGCACGAACAGGCCGCCCTCGTTGTACGCCTGCGCGTACTCGATGTCGTACGCCATGTAGGCCGCGCGCGCGGCGAGCCCAGGCGACAGCCCGCGACGCAGGCTGTAGACGAAGTCCTCCGCGGTGATCGGACGGCCATTGGACCATTGCAGCCCGTCGCGCAGATGGAAGACGAACTCGGTGTTGCTGTGGAGGCTCTCCCATCGCTCCGCCATCGACGGGATCGGCTCCGACGTTTCCGGATGCGCCTCGGTCAGCCCGTCGAACAAGCCATACTGGATCCGAGCTTCAGGCTGACCGGTGCTGATGTGCGGATCCAGCGACTCTGGCTCGGATCCCGAGATGTAGCGGAGCACCTGCCCGTCTGGTGGCCGGACCTCGCCGAAGTACGGTGAGGTCGACGATGCGACGGCACACCCCGCCGATGCGAGCAGCGCGATCGCGGCGAGCCGCGTCCACGAAGAGCGAAATGCGTGCCTCACGAGCAGGTTCCTTCAGTTGATGGCCGGCGAACGGTAAAGACGCGCGTGGCGAAGCCGATATCCGGTCCGTGGGTGCCCTCGTAGAGCTCGATCTGCGCAAGCCAGTCGACAGTTCCGACAGCGGCGTATCGGTTTGGAAATCGCTCGCCCAGAACGTGCTCAGGCTCGTCATCGACGGCACGGTCGTGTCCGACAACAAGGACACGGCCGCGCTGCGCAGCGAGCTCGCGGCGTTCCGGGAGACGTTCTCGCGACACCTTCACCCCCAGGAGGAACGCGCCGCCGCCGCCGAGTGCGTGAAGACCTGCGAGCGGTACCTCCACTCGCTGGATCACGACCGGAAGACGCGGGAATCAGAGCTCATGGACATGGTGGCCATCCTCCGGGAAGCCGCCGCCCGGATGCTCGGGGACTCGTCCGATTTTAATTCCAGGCTGGAATCGAGCGCCGACCGGTTCCGCATGATGACGCGGCTCGAGGACATCCGCGACCTCAAGAGCCAGCTCACCTTCGAGGTGGACGCCCTCAACCGTCTCGTCGAGGAGAAGAAGCAGCGCGACACCGAAACCCTGACGAACCTGTCGAAGCGCGTCGTCGTGCTGGAAGCGGACCTCATGAAAGCCGAGGCCGAGGCGTCGACCGACGCGCTGACGCGGCTCGCCAATCGCGGCGCGTTCGATCGCACGCTGGCCGAGCTAGTGGAGCGCTGCCACAAGGACGAGACGCCGCTCGCGCTCGCCATGGTCGACGTGGATCACTTCAAGCAGATCAACGATACGCACGGACATCCGATCGGCGATCGGGTGCTGTTCTGCACGGCCGACTGGCTGCGCAACAGCGTGCGCAGCAGCGACTTCGTCGCCCGCTACGGCGGCGAGGAGTTCGCCGTCATCCTCAAGGGCGCCGATCTGCGGCAGGCCGAGACGCGGCTGACCCAGGTCCTGCGGGAGATCGCGTCCAGAAGCTACGAGTACGAGGTCGACGGCGACGCGCGCTCGGTGCGGTTCACCGTCAGTTGCGGCGTCACGCAGCTCACCGCCAACGACTCGGCCGCCGTGCTGATCCAGCGCGCCGATCAGGCCCTCTACGAGGCCAAGCAGAAGGGGCGCAACCGCGTCGTCGCCCGCAAACCGTCCCGGTTCGCGCGGCTCCTGTCGATGAAGTAGGTCCGACCGCCGGGCGGGCCACGCCCCGCTCGCGCCTCCCCCCTGACCGATCCGCGATCACCGCCCTGCGGACGCAGGCGGATCGAAGACCGTCCGCTCCTTGACGGGCGGCGGGGCCGGCGTCTGTCCTTCGCGCACGGCGGTCTCGAGCGCGGCCGCGACCTGGCTGCGGACGACGATCGAGACCCGGCGGTTGCGCGCGTCGAGCGGCTGGTCCTTGAACCGAAGGTCCGTGTCGGCGAAGCCGCGCACGGCCTTGGTCTGGCCGGCGTGGAGCCCCTGCGTTTCCATGACCCGTCTCGCCGCGTTCGCGCGATCGGCCGACAGTTCCCAGTTGCCGTACTTCTCGCCGCGCGTGTAGGGCGCGCTGTCGGTATGCCCTTCGATCACCACGTCGTTCGGCAGCCCGCCGATCTCGTGCGCGATGATCGAGAGGATCCTGACGCTCTCCCCGCGGAGCACCGCGCTCCCGCTGTCGAAGAAGCTGGATCCGTTGCGTTCGACGAGCTCGATGCGCAGCCCTTCGGCCGTGACCGACAGCTCGATCTGCTCGCGCAGCGCGGTGAACTCCCCCGTGCCCAGCACGGTGCGGATGTGCTCGGCGGCCGACGTCAGCGCGGCCTGCTCGGCCTCCACCGTGCCGGACGGCATCCGCTGGAGCACGCCGGCGCCCTGCGCGTCGATGCCGCCGCGGCCGCTCTCCATGATGCCGTTCGACTGCTCGTGCGGCAGCAGCCCGGGCTGCTGGAAGTACCCGGCGACGGCCGACCGGATCCGGCTGTCCTGCGCGGCCAGCCACATGACGAGGAAGAACGCCATCATCGCCGTGACGAAGTCGGCGTAGGCGACCTTCCACGCGCCGCCATGATGTTTGTGCGCGGCCTTCTTGCGGCGAACGACGATGATGGGCTGCGCGGCGGCTTTCATGGCTAGGCGGCCGCCGCGTGCGCATCGGAGGAGCGGGCCTCGCGGCACAACTGCTCGGTCTCCTCGAACGTCGGCCGCACTTCGTCCGGCACGACCCGCCGCGCGAACTCCACGGCGATGGCCGGCGCGAAGCCCTTGTGCGTGGCCAGCAGCGCCGCCTTGATCGCCTGCTCCATGTGCAGCTCCTCTTTGACGCGATGCTCGAGGTTCGCGGCGAGCGGCTGCACGAAGCCGTACGACAGGAGGATGCCGAGGAACGTGCCGACCAGCGCGGCGCCGACCTTGTGTCCGATCTCGGTGACCGGCCCGTCGATCGCCTGCATCGTGATGACGACGCCCAGCACGGCCGCGACGATGCCGAGGCCGGGCAGCGCGTCGCCGACCTTCGTCAGCGTGTCGGCCGGCAGCAGTTGCTCGTGCTGCCGCAGCTCGAGATCCTCGTACATCAGGCTCTCGAAGTCGTGCGGCGAGATGCCGCCCACGATGATGACGCGCGCCGAGTCGGAGAGGAACGACACCGCGCTCTTGCGGGCCAGGAACTTCGGGTACTTCGAGAAGACCGAGCTCTCGGCGGGGTTGTCGAGATGCGGCTCGAGCGCCATCACCCCGGTGGACTGCGCCACCCGGAAGAGCTGGTAGAGCATGACGAGCAGATCCGCGTACTCCTTGCGCGTGGGCGGCGCCGTGAGCATCCGCTTGAGCTGATGGCTGAGCTCGTGGAGCACCGCCATCGGCGTGCCGATCACGAGCACGCCCAGCGCGGCGCCGCCGATGATGACGAACTCGGCCGGCTGGTTGAGCAGGTGCAGCGACCCGCCCTCCCACAAGTAGCCGCCTGCGACGCCAGCGATGACAACGAGGAACCCGACTGGGACCAGCATGGTGGTCCGGACGGGTCACACGACGCCCGGACAGTCAGAGAATCGGCCATTTCAGGAGCCGCTTGAGCGACAGGGCGCCCGATCCTGCGGCGTGCCCGCGTGGGATCTACGCGGCCCTCGAGCCTCGAGGCCGCTGGAGCTTGTGACCACGGAAGCCATGGACACGGCCGCCCTCGACGTCCGGCGGCACCACGGCGGAGAACCCACGGCGCTTCGTCTTACCGCGGCCCGACGCGCCCGCGTGAGACGACGCGATGCCGGCGGCGCGCGCCTGCACGCTCGGCTCGAAGCCTGGCAGCACGGCGGCGATCACCTCGAGGACGTCGCGATCGCTCGCGCGCGCGGCCGCTCGCGCGAGCCGCGTGACGACGCCGGCGATCGCGCGGGCATGCCCCGTGTCGCGCGCCGCCAGGATCCGGCGATCGATCGTCCGATGGAACGTCAGGCCGGGATCGGCCAGCGTTTCGTTCCGTTTCTCACCTGGACGCAAGCCGATGATCTCGATCCCGGCCGGCGTGTGACCCGAACGGCGCTCGAGCGCGATCAGCCGATCGGCCAGGTCGCCGAGCCGCACGGGCGCACCCATGTCGAGCCAGAAGATCTCCGGCGCGCGCGCCAGCAGGTCCGCGCGGATCACGAGCGAGACGGCCTCGTCGGCGGACATGAAGTAGCGGGTCGCGTCCGGATCGGTCAGCCGCAGCGGCTCGCCGCGGCGGATCGCCTGCCGCATGAGCGGCACCACGCTGCCGCTGCTGCCGATGACGTTGCCGAACCGGACGACGATCGGCCGGAACCGCGCCGTGGCACGGGCCAAGGTCGCCATCTCGGCCAGGCGCTTCGTGGCGCCCATCACGCTCCGAGGATCCGCGGCCTTGTCCGACGAGATCAGCACGAACCGCGCGCCGACCGCCGCCGCGGCCTCGGCCACGGCGATCGATCCGAGCACGTTCACCCGCGCCGCCACCGCCGGCGACCGCTCGGCCATCGTCACGTGCTTGTACGCCGCGGCGTGGTACACCACGTCCGGCCGGCACTCGCGGCACGCGCGGCGCATGGTGGCGGCGTGCGTCACGTCGCCGAGACAGGCGACGAGCGGCACGCCGGGCCAGCGCGCGAGCAGCTCGCGCTCCAGCATGAAGAGGCCGAGCTCGTGGTGGTCGACGATCATGAGCCGGCGCGGCGCGCACGCGGCGACCTCGCGCGCCAGCTCCGACCCGATCGATCCGGCCGCGCCGGTGACGGCGATGCGCTGCCCGGCAATCGCCGCGCGCAGGTCGGCATCGAGGCGAGCCCGCGCCGGCCGGCCGAGCAGCTCCGTGAGCTCGGCGGGCGTGAACGTCGTGTCCATCATCGCGTGGCCTCGTCTGGCCCCCTGCCGACGTCGAGCACGACGACGTCGACCCGGCGGTTGCGCGCACGGGCCTGCGGCGAATCGTTGGGCGTGCGCGGGCGGAACTCGGCATAGCCGGCGGCCGACAGGCGGCTCGGCTCGAGCCCGACGTCCTCGACGAGGAACCGGAGCACGTGCGTGGCGCGCGCCGTGGACAGCTCCCAGTTCGATCGGAACAGCCCGTTCTGCACCGGGTCGTCGTCGGTGTGCCCTTCCACGCGCACGCCGTTCGGGACGCGGCGGAGCGCCTCGCCGACGATCCGCATCACGCGGCGGGCCGCCGGCGTGAGCTCGGCACGGCCGGGCGGAAACGATCCGGCCTCCACGAGCGACAGCACCACGCCGCCGTCGCGCGCGGCGACCTCGAGCCTGGTGTCGCCGACCGCGCCGGCCGCGACGGCCTGCAGCTCGCGCTCGAGCGGCGACGTCGCCGGCGGCGGTGCCGGCGCGGCCTCGAACGGCAGGTGCACGTCCGGCCGCGCGTTCGCGGGGTGCACGGCCTCGGCCGCGTACAGGCTCGCGAAGCAGGCGAAGAGCAGCGTGACGACGTCGGCGTATCCGAACAGCCAGCGATCGTTCGACGCCCGCAGCGCGCGCGGCGCACGCGAGACCGTGTGCCGGTTCATGCGGCCCCCGCGAGCCGCTGCTCGCGCTGCCGCAGGTAGCCCGACAGCCGTTCCTCGACGGCCGTCGGCGACGCGCCATCGCTCAGCGCGAGCACGCCGTCGATCACGAGGTCGCGCCGCAGGGCCTCGATGCGCGCGCGGCTGCGCACGCGGGTGGCCAGCGGCAGGAAGATCAGGTTCGCCGCGCCCACGCCGTAGATCGTCGCGACGAACGCCGCCGCGATGCCGCTGCCCACGCTGTCGGACGAGAACTGCTGCATCACGCGCATCAGCCCCAGCACCGCGCCGACGATGCCGAGCGTTGGCGCGTAGCCCGCGGCCGCCTCGAGGACGGTCGCCCCCTCTTCTTCACGTTCGGCGCACACGCGGGCTTCCAGGACGAGCGCCTCGCGGACGAGCGCCACCGGCAGCCCGCTCGCCAGCAGCCCCAACGCGCGCGACAGGAATCCGTCTTCGGCGCGCGCGGCGTCGTGCTCGATGGCCATCAGCCCGTGCCGGCGCGCTTTGCGCGCGTAACCGATGAACGCCGGCACGAGCGTCTCGATGGGCGTCGGCCGGCTGGTCATCAGATCGCCGGTCGCCCGCACCGCCATGCCGAGCGCGGCGGCCGGAAAGCTGACGAGCAACGCAGCGCAGGTGCCGCCGAACACGACGGCCGATGCTTCCGGCTGCAGGAACGTGCCGAGCGATCCGCCGAGCGACACGTGCGCCCACAACACGACGCCCACGCCGAGCGCCAGCCCGGCGACGCTCAGCCCCATGGTCCCCCGTCGCATCTCATGCCCCCCGTCGAAGCAGGTGCCGGCCGGCCGCCTGCACGAGCAGCGCGTCGGCCGCACGGATCACCGCGGCGAGCGGCGGCGTTCGGCGGCCCCCACCGAGCGCCTCGTGCACGCGCCTGGCGAACGCGAGATCGTCCTCGGTGTCCACGGTCAGGCGCAGGCCAGGCCGGCGCAGCGTCCGCGGCGCCATGGCCCGCAATGCATGGAAGCGGGAATCGCGGCGGATCAGGGACGTCACGTGCTCCCGGTCATAGGCCTCGGTCGCGAGCGCGCCGGCCCGTTCGAGCGCCTCCGCGCTGACCACCTCGACCGCGGCCCCGACCGGCAGCCCGAACTCGACGACGTGGTCCGCGTGGATCCGCTCGGCCAGCGCGAGCGTGCGGCCCGCGCTCTCGCCGTCGACGAATGGATTGTCGGCCGTGGCCCGCACGACGGTCGTGAGACCGAACGCCCGAGCCGCGCCGAGGTATCGCGACAGCACGTCCACCGGATGTCCCCGAAACACCCCGGCGTCGAGCGCCGCCGCCTCGTCCGCGATGACGTCGTCTTCGGCGAGATCCGTCGTGGCGACGATCAACGGCAGCCGCGCGGCGCCGAGCCGGACGATCGCGTGCTCGAGCAGCGTCCGCGTGCCGATCGTCATCAACGACTTGCCCGGCAGCCGCCGGGATCCCATGCGCGCCTGGATCACGATGGCCGTCTGCGACATCAGGCCACCTCCGCGATCGGGCGCGCACCGCTCGAGAACGCGATGCGATCGGCCGCGACGAACACGGACGACTCGTAGTTCGTCATCCAGAGGTCGGCGCGATACCGGCCGATCGCCGGGCGCACGTGGCGGCCGCGCACGAGCTCGACGAGCGTGCGCGGGAAGTCGGCGCCGGCCTCGATCGTCAGCGGGATCCCGCCGGAGAACCGCGCGTTCACCTCGAAGACGACCGGCTGGCCCGAGACCATGCGGCACTGCAGGTTGACGGCGCCGCGGAACGACAGCGCCTCGGCGCAGCGCAGCCCCAGGTGCAGCAACGCCGCGTCGTCGACCGTGCGGCCCCGATCGACGACGCCGGCCCGGATCACGACGCGTTCGCGCGGCACGATCGAGAGCGGCTGTCCGTCGAAGTCGCAGAGGACGTCGATCGTGAACTCCGGCCCGTCGAGGTAGGTCTGCACGACGGGATCCGGCACGTAGCCGAGGAAGAACTCGAGCTCGCGCGCCGTGCGCACGGGATACGCGGCCACGCCGCCGCGGCCGGTCCGCGGCTTGATGAAGAGCGGAAAGGAGAGCGCCGGTGGCAGCTCGCCCGGCAGGTACGTCGACGCCGCGGCAATGCCGTGCGCCGCCAGCACGCGGCACGTGGCCAGCTTGTCGTTGCAGATGCGCGTCGTCTCCGGCGTCGACACGGCGACCTCGACGCCGGCCGCGCGGAACCGTCCCGCGGCTTCCGCGAAGATCGTCAGCTCGTCGTCGATCGTCGGCACGATCAGGCGGATCTGCTCGAGCCGGCAGATCGCGTCGATGGCGTCGAGATACGCCGGGTCGGTGGAGAGCGGCACGGGATACGCGCGGTCCGCGAGGTACACGGTCGGCGACAGCGCGTTCACGTCCGAGACGACGACTCGGCCGCCCCCGGTGGCGCTGACCGCACGCTGAAAGGCGCGGACGAGCGGCACTCGCCGCGATCCGGCCGTGATGAGCACGTTAAGCGACACGGCTGTTCTCCATGAGCGCGTGGCGCTCGAAGTGGGCGGCGACGATGGGCGTGCCGCGCGGCACGGGCCGCGCGAGCGACAGGCCGCACAGCGCGAGCAGCAGTGCGGGGGCATAGCCGGTCGCCGGCCGAAGCGCGACGAGGTCGTCGGGCGTCAGCACGGTGCCGGCCGGGAGATCGCGCGCGGCGCAGAGCGACCGCCGGCTCGCGACGAGGTTGGGCGCCTCCGCCGGGAGGCAGGTCTTCCGTCCGTCGCCGCGGGCGGCCCAGGCACGGCGGCCGTCGGCGATCGCCCGCTCGAGCGCGGCCGGCGTGCTCGACACCGCCGCGTCGGCGGCCTCGTCGTCGCCCTCGAGGACGAGGTGCCGCTCGTAGAGCGATGCCCCGAGCGCCACCGCCAGCGGATACGAGAACGCGTCGCGGCCGTGATCCGACAGGCCGACCGGCACGGCGCACGCGTCGGCCAGCGTCTCGATCGCGCGCAGGTTCTCGCTGCCGGCCGGTACTGGGTACGCCGAGACGCAGTGCAGGAGCGCGACGTCGCGGGCGCCGGCCAGGTGCGCGACGTCGAGCGCCCGCTGCACTTCGCCGAGCGAGGCCATCCCGGTCGACATCACGAGCGGCTTGCCGGTGGCGGCGCAACGCGCGATGAGCTGGTCCCACGTGAGGTCGCCGCTCGCGATCTTGTACGCGTCGACGCCGACGCGTTCGAGCAGGTCGACGGCGCGCTCGGAGAACGGCGACGACATCACCGCCAGCCCGTGCGCTCGCGCGCGCGCGGCGACGGACCGGTGCGCCGCTTCGTCCAGCTCGTAGCGTTCGAAGAACGCGACCATCGAGGCGGCGCCGACGTGCGCGGGGGCGGGACACGCCGGCCCCACGAGATCTCGCGCGACGATGGTCTGCAGCTTGACGGCGTGTGCGCCGGCAGCCGCGGCTGCATCGACGAGCGCGAGGGCCCGCTCGAGCGATCCGCCGTGGTTGATGCCGATCTCGGCGATCACGAACGGCGGCATGTCGGACGCCACCCGGCGTCCTGCGATGGCGATGGCTGGAGAGTTATGCGGCATGGGCACGTCTCGCTCCGAGGACCTGTGCGGCGGCGCCGGGAATCTGCGGCCAACGGCCGACCGTGGCGTGGGCCGCGCTGCGCGCGCTCGAGGCGCGCCAGCGCGTGAAATGGATCGCGCCGAGCCCGGCGGCCAGCGCGCCGCGGACGTCGCACGTCTCGTCGTCACCCACGAAGACGGCGCCGCGCGCGGCGACGTCGAGCTGGCGGAGGATCTCGGCGAACGCGCCGGGATCGGGCTTGCCCGGCCCGTGCTCGGTCGCGAAGACGATGCCGTCCACGCGCGAGCGCAAGCCGAGCGCGTCGACTTTCCGCGCCTGCACCTCGGGCCATCCGTTCGTGAGCACGCCGAGGCGCCAGCCGGACGAGCGGAGCGCCGCCAGCGTGGCGGCGACGTGGGCCGGAAGCGTCAGGCGGGGCCGATGACCTCTGAAGATGGCGAGCAGCGCCGGCAGGCGGCTGAGCTCCAGCCCGTACGCGCAGAGGCACGCCTGCAGCTCCGCGCCGCGGTCGCCCTGGCGCGACGCCCGCATCAGCGTGGCGAAGACGTCGCGGACGTCGAGCTGCGCTGCCGTCGCGAGATGGCGCGCCACGGCGGCGAACCCGCTCCGCACGAAGCGGCGATACGGGTAGACCGTGTCGTCGAGATCGAAGACGAGCGCCCGCGGCTCACGCGGCATGACGTCCTCGTCGTCCGGCGTGCCGGTGACGGAGCGCCGTGATGTGCTGCACGACGCGCGCGACGCCGCGGCCGTCCACGACCTGCTGCGCCGCGGTGGCGAGCGCTGCGGCGCGCGCGGGCGCTGCCAGGAGCGCGGCGACCTCCCCGGCGAGACGGGCCGGCGCGCCGGCGTCGAGCCGGCCGCCGTCGATGGCCGCGCCGCGGGCCGCGGCGCGCCGCGTCGTGACGTGCTGCGCTTCGTTCAGCGCGAGCGTGACGGCCGGCGTGCCGAGGGCCATCGCCTCGAAGAGCGTCATGCCGCCGGCGACGATCACGACCGACGCGACGGCGAGCGATCGCCGCAGCGTGTGCGCCTCGATCCACCGGCAGCCGGCCGGGAGCGCCGGCAGCGTGCCGCCCGTGAACCCCGGCGCGAGATCGACGTGCACGTACGGCGCGGCGCTTCGAAGCCGCTCGGCGATCGCCACGCCGGTGCTGCGGACGTAGGCACCGCCGCCGAGCGCGACGAGCACGCGGTGCGGGTGCCTCACGAGCGGATGGCGCCGCAGGTCGGCGATGACGGGATCGAGGATCGCGAAGGAGGGGCCGCGCAGCTCGGTGCCGTCGGCGCGCGGCGTCACGAACGTGCCGTCGACGGTGAGATCCGCGCCGCCGCCGCTCGCGCCCAGATCGCGGACGGAGACGACCGCGACGCCCTCGGCGCGGGCCCGGCGAACCCAGGCCTCGACCTCGGCGGTGGAGGGATCGTCGACGATGAGCAGGTCGAGCCCGTGGGGACCGAGCCCTCGCAGCACCGACGAGAACGGCCGGAAGACCTGCCAGCCGATCGCGCGCGCATCGCGGCGGGTCGAAGCCGATCCGCGAAGGATCACGCGCGGGCGCACGCGCAGGGCGCCTGCCAGCACGCCGCAGCGCGCCAGGTGCCCGAACCCCAGGCGAGGGCCAGCGGCCGCCGCGAACAGCACCTGAGTCGACGACAAGAGGCGCGCGCTACGCATCGAGCACCTCGCGCGCCGTGCTGATCATGTTGTTCGGCTGGAGGTCTGCGGGCACTGCCGATCGCAGCCGCGCGCGGCGCCGCGCGTTTGCGACGCGACGAGCGCACCGCTGCGGGTATGTCTCGCTGGCGATCGCGTCCGCGATAACGAACGAAGAGACGAAGGACACGGCGGGCGACCAGGCCGTCGCGTTCATGCGGCCCACCCGCCAGGATCCGGATCGCACTGTGGATCCAGGAATGCTTCGAACACGGCACGCCATGCGCGCAGCGCGGGCAGAAGGGCGCGCTCCAGCACGTCGGCGAGCGCGGTCCAGTCGTCGGTGGCCTGGCGTGCGATCAGCTCGTGCACGGCTCGCCGCGTGAGCTCGCCGGCCGCATAGCCCTCGGACTCGTTCAAGAGATCGAAGTCGTCGCCGCGCGCGTCCGCGGCGGTCGTGGCGAGCGCCACCAGCGCCTGAACGCCGTGGATCAGCTCCAGCAGGCCCGTGCGCGCACTCGCGGCATGGCGCCACCGCAAGTCGTGCGCGACGTCGCGCCCGCGCCGCTCCAGGACGGCCAGCGCCTCGAGGCCGGCCACGGCGGTCTCGTAGAACACGGGATCGCTGGCGAGCCGAGGGGTGGACGACAGGCCGGCCGGCGAACCGACACGGCGCGTCCGGTGAGCCGTCACCGCCGGGACGGTGGCGGCGAGCTGACGCGGCGGGAACGCGATCGGAACTGCACGGCGTTGCGCAGGGCCGCGCTTGCGATCGCGGGACGGGACGAACAGCGCGAGCGACATCGCTCCTCCTTGACCGGGACGAAGGGCGAAAACGCTGCCAGCCGCGGCGCACGCTCAAGAAACGTGTCGGGCCCCCGATTACTGGGCTGCGTCCTGGCCCTGGATTCGGCCAGGCCGGCCGGCAAGGACGCCGGTGTGAACCCTTCAGGGAGGACAGTGACATGGCTTCGTTTTCAGTGGTTTCGAACGTCTCGGCGATCAACGCCCAGGCGAACCTGAGCACGACGAACATCGGTCTGCAGAAGGCGCTCGAGCGCCTCTCGAGCGGCTATCGCATCAACCGATCGGGCGACGACGCGGCCGGCCTGGTCGTGGCGAACGCGTACCGGTCGGAGCAGGCGGTGTTGCAGCAGGGCATCCGCAACGCGGGCGACGGCCTCTCGAACCTGCAGATCAAGGACGGCGCGCTCAACAACATCTCCACGCTGCTCGATCGTCTCTCCACGCTGGCCACCCAGTCGGCGTCGGGATCCTCGTCGGTGGACCGCACGGTCCTCGACGCGGAGTTCCAGGACGTCATCGCGGAAATCGACCGCGAGGCGGCCGTGGCCGGGCTCGACACGAGCCAGGGCTTCTCGGTGTTCGTGAGCAACAGCGGTGGCGACGGCGTGATCGGCGGCACCATCGCGGCCGCGAACGCGTCCGCGCTCGGGATCGGGAGCCTGGCGGTCGACACCGCGGCCAACGCGGCGACGGCCGTCGCGACGATCGCCAGCGCCGTGTCGAGCCTCGGGTCCGCCCAGGCGACCGTCGGCACGATCCAGAACCGGCTGCAGTTCGCCATCTCGCTGGCGCAGTCGCAGATCGTCAACAACAAGGCCGCCGAGAGCCGGATCCGCGATGCCAACATCGCGGAGGAGTCGGCCAACATGACGCGCTACAGCATCCTGACGCAGGCCGGCATCGCCGCCCTCGCGCAGGCGAACTCGCAGAGTGGCGCGGTGCTCTCGTTGCTCCGATAAGCACCAGTACGACCGGTGCGATAGGCACGACAGGTCCCGAGTGGACGTCGTCCTTCACTGAACTGCACATGCCGGCGGCGGGCCCTCGGGGCCTGCCGCCGTTCTTCTGCACACCGGCGGAGGAAAGGAACGGCGCGTGAGCTCACCGATCACCTTCAGCGGCTTCAACAACATCGACTTCAACCTCGTGTTGAACGCGCTGATGCAGCAGGCCAGCCAGCCGCTGACGGCGCTGCAGGACCGGCAGAAGGCGCTCCGCTCGCAGGTCTCGAGCTTCGAGACGCTCGACGCGAACGTCTCGACCCTGCAGTCGGCCGCGAGCTCGCTGAGCAGCCTCTCCTCGATTTCGACCCTGGCCGGCCTCTCGTCGGACGCCGCGGTCTCGGCCACGGTGACCGGCGGCGCGACGCCGGGCCAATACAGCATCGTCGTGCACGAGCTGGCGCGGGCGCAGGTGACGGCCTCCGCCACGGCCGCGCCGGATGCCGGCACGACCATCGTGGCGTCCGGCGGCACGCTGACGATTGGCGGCGTCGACGTGGCGATCGCCGGCGACGTCACGCTCTCGCAGCTCGCGCAGGCGATCAACGGCACGGCCGACATCCCCGTGACGGCCGCCGTGATTCGGACCGGCCCCAACGCCTATCGGCTGACGCTCACGAGCAACCTGACGGGCGCGGCGAACGGGTTCACGATCACCAACGCGCTCACGGGCGGCACGGGCCTCACGTTCGGCGACGCCGACCAGGACGGCGTGTCGGGCGATTCGCCGGCGGACAACGCGGTCGGCGCCAGCGACGCGGCCATCACGATCAACAACATCGAGGTCACGAGCACCTCGAACAGCTTCGAGGAGCTCCTGCCCGGCGTCACGGTCACGGTCTCGAAGAAGGATCCGGCCACGACCGTCGACCTGACGATCGCGCCGGACAGCGACGCGCTCGCCTCGCGGCTCGACAACTTCGTGTCTGGATTCAACACCGTCATCAAGTTCCTCGAGACCCAGCGCGTCTCGGCCGGCCAGGGCGACGCGGGCAGCATCGGCCGCGATCCGCTGTCGCGCCAGCTCCGGAACACGCTCCGCGCCGCCGTGACGGGCGCGTACGGCAGCGGCACGTTCACGCGGCTCGCCGAGGTCGGCGTGGAGTTCACGACGAACGGCACGCTCCAGTTGAACCGGTCGCGGTTCCAGGAGGCGTTCGATCAGGATCCCGACGCGGTGCGCTCGCTGTTCGCCGGCAGCGGCGGCGCGTTCCAGGCCGTGCAGTCGGCGCTCGACGACTACTCGGCGACGACGGGGCTGATCTCCGGCATGAAGGATCGGCTCACGCGCCAGATCACGGCGATGGACGACCAGATCGCCGCGCTCCAGTCGCGGCTCGCCCTTCAACGCGCGAGCCTGCAGCAGCAGTTCACGGAAGCCGACGCGGCCATGTCGCGGCTGAGCAGCCAGTCCGGATCGCTCGCCAGCCTCTCCTCGTCGCTCGGAGGACTCTGATCGTGGCCGTGACGACCACGCCCGTCGATCAGGCGGCGCAGCGCTACCTCGCGACGCACGTGCGGTCGCGCACGCCGCTCGAGCTGACCGCCATGCTCTACGACGCCGCGGTCCGCCACGCCGCGGTCGCCGCGGAGGCGGCCGCGCGCCGCGACATCGCCGCGCGCCGGAACGCCGTGTCGCGAACGCTGGCGATCATCGACGAGCTGCAGGGCACGCTGAACCTCGAGGCGGGCGGCGCCATCGCGGCCGAGCTGGATCGTCTCTATTCCTGGATGACCCTGCGGCTCACCGACGCCACCGTGCGGCAGGAAGCGGCGCCCATCGCCGAAGTGCACCGCGTGCTCGAGATCCTGCGCGACGGCTGGCGTCAGATCGCCGCAGGGCCGGCGCCGCGGGGCGAGGCGTGACGGCCGACGAGCTGGCCCGGCTGCTGCAGGAGTATCGCGCCGGCATCGAGGCCGAACTGACGCTGCTCCGCGAGCTCGCGACGATCGCGCAGGATCAGCAGACCGTCTCGCGCGCCGGCAACTTCCCCGCGTTCTCGGAGGCCGCCGACGCGCGGGATCGCATCATGCGCAGCCTGGTGACGATCGAAACGCACCTGCGCAACGTGCGGCAGGTGCTGGTCGACGCCCGCGACGTGGCCAAGACGCTCGCCGGCTACGACGAGGTCGCGGAGCGGCATCGCGAGGCGACGCAGCTCGTCGAGGCCATCCTCGCGACCGATCAGCAGTCGATGGCCGACCTGGCCAATGCCGAGCTGGCACGCCGGAGCGCGGTGGCGGGGCTCGATCGCGGCGAGACCACGCTCGCCGCCTACCGGCGCGTGCTGGCGCCGCCCATCGGCAGCGCCAAGCTGGTCGACAAGCTGGGCTGACGCGTCGCGACGACGAACGACGCGCGGTCGCGAAACCCACGCGCTTCGTACAGCCGCGCCGCGGGAACGTTCGACGCGGCGACGAGCAGCGTGAGGGCGTGCGCGCCGGCCGCCGCGCCGCGGCGCTCGACCGCGCCGACGAGCGCGCGCCCGATTCCGCGGCCTTGCGCGACCGGATCGACGGCGAGCTGCGCGATGTGGATCGTGCCGGGCCCGAGGCGCGTGACCAGCACGGCCGCGTCGAGCTCGCCGTCCTCTCGGGCCACGACGTCGCTGAGGTCTCGCGCGAACCGGCCGCAACCGTCGGTCGTCACGAGCCCGTGAACGTACTCGTCCCACGATTCGGGCGTGTCCTCCATCGCGAACGCCCTCACGCCGGGCGCGGCGCGATAGGCTCGCGCGCACAAACGCGCCATCGGCCCGGTGCCGGCGATCCATCGGCCCGCCGCAGGCGCGGGCCCGCCGGCATCCGCGAGCGGTTTCATCAGGTACCGATAGCGCTCCACGCGGTAGCCGCGCGACGCGAGCACCGGGGCGAGCGCCGGCGTCGAGTCGCGGACGGAGAAGACGATGCGCGCGGCGCCGGCCAGGCCGGCCGCGACGGCGATCGCGTCGACGAGCAGCGTCGCGGCCTCGCGCTCCGCTGCCGACAACGCGAAGACGTGCCACGCCCGCGCCACCATCGTGCAGGCAGCCCACGCCACCGGCCGGCCATGGCGATCGCGCACGACGAAGCCCGGCAACTGGCCCGCGCGGCGCGCCGGCTCGATCACGCGCCAGGACTCGCGGACGTCCCAGCTCAGCTCGGCGAGCCACGCCGCGATCTCGGCATCGACGAGCGCACGGGCTTCGGTGACCGTGCAGTTCGTCCAGTCATGGCATGTCACGGATCGCCGCTCCCGGCGGATGACCAGGGCGGCAGACCGGCGCGGAGCCTGGCGATGAGCTCGCTCGCCGCGCTCGCATCCGACGCTGCCGCCGCGTTCGCCGCCCGGATCTGATCGTAGACCTCGCGGCGGTGCACCTGCACGTCACGCGGCGCGGCGATGCCGAGCCGCACGCCGTCGCGGCCGACCCGCAGAACCGTCACCTCGATGCCGTCGCCGATGATGATCGCTTCGCCGCGCTTCCGTGTGACGACGAGCACCGGTCACATCCCCGGCAGCGGATGGTCGAGCCGGTAGGGGCTGTCGGCCGGCAGCACCTGCAGCCCCTGCATCGACGCCGGGTTGATCACGAGCGGCGCCTTCAGGTTGACCGTCGCGTGTCCGCCAGCGGTCGCGGTGACGAGGGCGAGCCAGAGCAGCGTCTGGCCCGGCTCGGCGGCGAGCCGATCGCGATCGTCGTCTTCGAGGTCCGTGCGGTAGCCCGGATCGACGAGACGCGGATCGATCGCGACGAAGGCCGGCGCGGCCTCGCCCTCGCCCTGGATCAGCGTGAACGGCGAGAAGGCCGGCGCGGTGACGATGACGAAGTGCCGGCTGTGCTCGAATCCGGGCAGGCCGTTCGGGAACGTGACCGTCCGCTCGGCGCCGGCTGCGATCATCGCAGGTAGTCCAGCAGCGACTGGCGCTCGGCGGTGCTGACGGCCCCGAGCGCCGCGCGATACGCGGCATCCGCCTGGGTGAGCCGGGTCACCGCCGCCGCCATGTCGGCGTCCTCGAGCTTGGACCGCCGCGTCTCGCCCGCGAGGCGCAGCGCGGCGAGCCGCGTGGTCGCCTCGTCGAGGCCGCGCTCGTCGCCGCCGAGCCGTCCCTGCGCGTCGAGCGCGCGGTCGAACGCGCGATCCAGCGCCGACAGCGCCGTGCCCATCGCCGCATCGTCGCCGGCCGCGATCGCCGCCTCGAGATCGTCGAGCGCGGTGAAGAGATCGGTGCCGTCGGTGCCCTTCGCGATCCGGCCACCGTCGAACGTCGTCGAGACCAGATGGCCGCGTTCGATCTCGATCTGCGTGGTGTCAGTGGTGCCCTGGTAGGTCCAGACGCCGGCGACCTGCGCGTAGGCCGGCGCGTCGGTGGCGGTTCCGGAGAAGAGATAGGTGCCGTTGAACGTCGTGTTGAAGTCGCCGACGAGCGACTCGCGCAGGCTGCGCACCGTCTGCGCCGCCGCATCGCGGACCGCCGGCTTGACGCCCGAGCCGCGGGCGCTCGTGCCGGAGACGATCGCCGCCGTGATCTTGTCGACGACTCCCGCGAGCACGTTGTCGGCGGCGGCGAGCCGGGCGGACGCCGCGTCGCGCGAGCGCGTGTACGCGTCGATGCCCGCGATGCCGGCGCGCTCGCGGATGGCCAGCTCGGCGGCGAGCGGGTCGTCGCCGGCCGACGCGAGCCGGCGGCCGGTCGCGACCTGCTGGCGCGCCTGCGTCAACTGCTCGGCCGCGGCGTTGATGGCCGAGAGCCCGTCTCGAACGATGTCGTAGATGACGCGCATCAGGGCACCATGTTCAGCAGCACGTCGAGCGTGTCGACGATGGCCGTGAAGTAGCGCGCGTTGGCCTGGTAGGCGCGCTGGAAGCGGATCAGGTTGGCCGCCTCCTCGTCGAGCGACACGCCCGAGGCCTGATCGCGAATCCGCTCCAACTGGGTCCGCAGATCGTCGTGCCGATCGACGGCGGTGCGCTGCGCCGAGACGCTGGCGCCGATGCGGTAAACGAAGTTCGCCCAGCCGCCCGCCGGCGTGGCGGTATCGCCGAGCGTGACGTTCGCGTCGCGCAGGCCCGCAATCGCCCGCGCGATTTGGTTGTCGCCCGCCATGCCGGTGCCGGACGCGCCGACGAGCGCCTGGTCGGCCGCGAGCGTCGAGTCCACCACGATCGACGCAGCCGCGCCGGCCACGCCCGCCAGCGGCGAGAAGAACGCGCCCGCCGCGGCGCCGGTCGCATCGTAGCCGGTCTGGTGGATCGCGTTCACCTCCGACGCGATGTCGTACGCGAGCTGATCGAGACGCGAGGCGTATTCGGGGATGACCGTGTCACGGAGCTGGAGCAGCCCGCCGAGGGTGCCGGACGGAAGCTCCGCCGTGATGTCGAAGCCACCCGACACGATGTTGCTGTACCCAGCAGCGCCTCCCGGCACCGCGGTCAGCGCATACGCCGTGACGCCGATGACGAGCGGACGTCCGGCGCCGACCACGAGATCGACGTTGCCGTTGGACGTGCGCACGAGCGACACGCCGGCGAGCTCGCTCAGCCGCGACACCGCCACGTCGCGCCGGTCGCGCAGCGTCTCGACGTCGCTGCCGTTGGCGAGGATGGCTTCGTTCAGCTCGGCCACTTCCGCCGCCAGCCTGTTGACCTCGTCGATCCCGGAGACGACGGCGGCGTCGGCGTTGGCCGCGGCCGCGTCGATTCGCGCCGACAGCGCCTGGAAATCGCGCGCGAGCGTCTGCCCCTGCAGGATCACGCCCTGGCGCGCGGTGGCCGACGTGGGATCGTCGGCGAGCGTCGCGAAGCTGTCGAAGAACGCGGCCAGGCTGGCGTCGAGCGATTCGCCCGGCAGGCCCACCGCCGTTTCGATCTCCTCGAGCCCCTGCAGCATCGCGGCGTCGTACCCGCTGCCCTGCAGCTCGCTCCACAGACGCCGCGCCACGAACTGATCGCGGGCGGCGAGGATTCCCGTGACCGACACGCCGTTGCCGCCGCTGAGCGCGTCGGTCGGCGCGTTCTCCCCGAGCGCCACCGTCCGCCGCGTGTAGCCGGGCGTGTTGACGTTGGCGATGTTCTGGCCGGTGACGTCGAGGCCGAGCTGCGCCGCCGCGAGCGAGCGGGAGGCCAAACCGAGGCTGGCGAAGAGACCGGACATGATCAGCTCGCGGGGAGCGCGCGACGCATGCCGGTGGCCGGCACGAGCTGCAGCCCGCGCCGGCTGTACGGCTCGTCAACCGACGCCGCGCGGCCCAGCGCCTCTGCCGTGGTGCCAAGGGTCTCACAGCGCGAGAGCGCCGCGCGCACCGCGGCGATGGCCTGGCGCACCTCCGCCGGGTCGGCGTCGGCCACGTCGGATCGACGCAGGCGGCCCATGGCGCTGACCGCGGTCGCCAGCGGCGCCTCGGCATCGAGCACCGACTCGGCGCTGGCCGATTTCAACGAGCCGGCGAGTTGATCGAGGGCGGCCTGCAGCCGCGTGAGCGTCTCAAGCAGGGTCGTCGTCATAGGGAATGGTCAGCGCGGCCAGCATGGCGTCGGCCAGACGGTCGACGTCGTGGCCCAGCTCGTCGCGCTCGAGCAGCGCTTTCGCGCGGTTCACGGCATCCTGGCGGATCTCGGGTTGCGTGTTGGCCGCCTGCACGGCGGCCTTGGCCAGGCGCAGGTCACCGGAGAGCTGGACGCGATCGGGTCCCGCCGTCACGACGGCCTTTGGGGCCGTGCGTCGCGCCGAGTCCTGACCGACGAGGTCAACGGGCGAACCGGGCGTGGTGTACGGATTGTCGACCTTCATGAGCTCACTCCGGGTGTGCCGGGAAACCTTTCCCTGCGCAGTTAATCGGCCACTCGCCGCCGGACTTTAATCGCGGACGGCTCCACGGGCCGTCCGTCTTCGAGCACTTCGACGTGCAGGTGCGGCCCGGTGGCCCGGCCGCTCGCGCCGGACCGGGCAATCGTGGCGCCCGCCTCGACGGCGTCGCCCGTCCGAACCAGGATCTCCGACAGGTGCGCGTACCGCGTCGACGTCCGCGCGTCGTGCTTGACGACGACGGTCAGACCGTAGCCGGGCTGTTCGCCGGCGAACTCCACCTCGCCCGTGCGGGCGGCCGGCACGTCCTCCCCGATGCGCATCGCGAGATCGAGACCGCGATGGAACCGCATCTGGCCGTCGATGGGATCGCGGCGCCATCCGTACCCGGACGTCAGGCGGCCGGGCATGGACGCGGCCGCGTCGGCATCCGCCGGCTGCGCGAGCGACGCCCCCGCGAGCGAGGTCGCTGCAAGCGGCGCCGTCGCCGCCGACGCGGCATCGGCAACACCAGCCTGCCTCGTGAGCGGCTCGATGAGCGAGGTGCCAAGGCCCAGACCGCCGCTCCGGCTCAGGGCCAGGCTGACCTCGGCGAAGAGCGTGTCGGCGAGCGGTCCGCTGCTCATGCCGGATGACTCGCCGCCGTCCTCTTCGAACATCGACTGCTGCATCTCGCGCAGCAACTGTCCCATCAGCAGCGCCTCGAACTGGGCCGCGAGCGCCTTCAACTGCGCCGGCGAGGCCGCCGCGTCCGGGTTCAGGCCGCCGGCCGCCGCAGCCGCGGCGACGGCCCCCACGTTCGGCGTCGTGAAGAGGTCGGCCATCGCTAGAGCGTCACGATCTCGGCGTGCAGCGCGCCGGCCGCCTTGAGCGCCTGGAGGATGGCGATGATGTCGCGGGGCGACGCGCCCAGCGAGTTCAACGCGTTCGTCACCGCCTCGAGCGTCACGCCTTCTTCCAGCGCGACGATCTTCGCGCGGCCTTCCTGCAGCTCGACTTTCTCGTTCGGCACGACGACCGTATCGCCGCTCGAGAAGGCCGACGGCTGGCTGACCTGGTACCGCGTGGTGATGCGCACCGACAGATTGCCGTGCGCCACGGCCGCGGCGCCGAGCCGCACGTTGCCGCCGACCACCACGGTGCCGGTGCGCTCGTTGATGACGACCCGCGCGACGACCTCCGTGCGCACCGGCAGCACTTCCAGCTCGGCGACGAACTCGGGCAGGGCCTGCCGGAACCGGTCCGGCACGGCCACGCGAATCGTCCCCGGATCGAGCGGCCGCGCGATCACGCTCCCGACGTGCGCGTTGATCGCCTGCGCGACGTAGGTCGCCGTCGTGAAATCGGGATCCCGCAGCGAGAAGGTGAGCACGTCGGCCACCATGGCCGTCGGCACCGCGGCGGTCTGGACGATCGCGCCGCCGGGAATGCGCCCGACCGTCAGATGGTTGACCTGCACGCTCGAGCCGCCCGTGCCTCCGCCGAACCCGCCGATCGACAGCGGCCCCTGCGCGAGCGCGACCGGCGCGCCCGAGCGATCCCTCAGCGCGGTCGGCAGCAACGTGCCGCCCTGCAGGCTGCGCGCGTCGCCGATCGACGAGGCGACGACGTCGACGCGCGCGCCGGTGCGCTGGTACGACGACAGCTCGCCCGTCACGACGACCGCGGCGATGTTCTCCACTTTCAACTGATCGCCCGGCACCTCGATGCCGAACCGCGACAGCATGTTGGCGAGCGACTGCGTCGAGAACAGGGTCTGCCGCTTGTCGCCCGTCTTGTTCAGCCCGACCACCAGGCCGTAGCCGACGAGCGGCTCGGTCGTGACGCCCTGCAGCGTCGCGACGTCCTTCAACCGCGATTCCCCCGCGGCCACGATCGCTTCGCCGAGCGCCATCCCGATCACGGCGGCCGCCAGCACGGCGACGCGCGTTGTCTTTGTCACGGCCATCCCTTTCCCCTTTCCCCTTTTCCCTTCGCCCTTCCTCTTCCCTTCACCCTTTACCTTTGCCCTTTGCCCTCTGCCCTTTGCCCTTCTCAGATGGCCTCTTCAGAAGATCCGATTCAGGATCCTGATGAGCCACCCGGGCTCGAGGCTGTCGTGGATCAGCCCCTGGCTGAGCGATCGAATGCGCAACTGGCCGATGTGCGTCGAGAGCACGACGTTGCCGGGCTGGATGTCGGCCGTGCGGATCACGCCGGTCAACACGACGAGATTGCGATCGCCGTTGATGTCCACCTCCCGGATGCCTTCGATCACGAGATCGCCGCTCGGCAGCACTTCCGTCACGCGCGCGGTGAGCGCCGCGGTCAGCTCCGTGGTCCGCGTCGTCCCCCCGGCGCCGTTGAACTTCGTGGACGACGAGGTCGGCAGGATCTTCGAGAACGCCTTGCTCGCCGGGCTCGGCAGCCCCACCGAGGCATCCGATCCCTTGGCCACGGTCGAGTCGGCGGCGCCGGTCGCCGTCAGGCTCTCGAGCACGCGCACCGTGACGAGATCGTTGATCTGCTGCGCGCGCCGGTCGCTCGTGAGATCGCCCATCCACGTCGACGCCGCCGGCGGCGTCTTGCGCGCCGAGTTCAAGAATCGGAAATACACGTCGTCGTAGTCGGTCGACTGCTGCGCGCCGGCCTGTCCGGCGCCGATGAGGACGGCGGCGGCGCACAACGCGACGGACACGGCGCCGTGGCGCCGGCGACACACGACCAGATCAGCGGCCATTGATCACCTCGACCAGTCCTTTGCGGACGATGCGCGCGCGGAGGTAGCGCTTCGTCTCGGGATTCACCACGCGGATCACGTCGCCGGCCCGTCCGCCGTCCGCGGCGGCGAGCGTGGCGGTCACCTCGATCGCGACGCCGGCCGCGATGGCGACGACCGGATCGCCGCGTTCGACCTCCCGCCGCAGCAGCACGGTGCCGGGCAACACCACGGCGCCGGCGGCGATCGGCTGCAGGACGCGCGCGCCGACCAGCTCGTGCGCCGCCGGCAGCGGTTTCAGCGGCACGTCGACCAGCTCGCCGACCGTCTCCGTCACGTCGTCGCCGGTCAGCCGATCCCCGCGCGCGAGCGCGCGCCGGGCGATCGTCCGCGTGCCGAGGACGCGCACCTCTGCCGATCCCGGCAGGAGCGCGCCGTCGACCGTGACGAACGTGAATCGCAGCGGACGCCCGAGGCGCGCGGACGGATCCGGCCGCGCCTCGCGGAAGATGGCCGCGTCGCCGCTGAGGCCGGCAATCGTCACCGTCACGTCGACGTCGCGGCCGAGCCGCGCGCGAACGGCCGCCTCGACCGCGGCAGCGGCCGAGACCGGCGGCAGCGGCGCGGTACGAACGGTCGCGTGCAGCCCTGCGGCCATCAGCAGGAACCACGCGCACCAGCGGGCGAGATCGACGGTTCTCATCGGCGTCATCGCACCAGGTTGTTCACCTGGCTCAGCATCTCGTCGGCGGCCTTGACGACGCGCGAGTTCGCCTCGTACGCGCGCTGGCCGATGATCATGTTGACCATCTCCTCGACGACGCTGACGTTCGAGTCCTCGAGGAAGCCCTGCGCCAGCGTGCCGCGCGCGTCGGTGCCGGGCGCGCCCGACTCGGCTTCGCCCGACGCCGTGGTCGGCTCGAACAGGTTGCCGCCGAGCGGCCGGAGCCCGCCCTGGTTCGGGAAGGTTGCGACTTCGAGCGTGCCGAGCTGCTGCGCGGCGCCCTGCCCGGGAATCGTCGCCGACACGACGCCGTCCTTCGACACGCTCACGGACGTCGCGTTGGTCGGCACGCTGATCTGCGGATCGAGCGGGTAGCCCTCCGCCGTGACGATCGCGCCCTGGGCATCGAGGTGGAACGTGCCGGCGCGCGTGTAGGCCGTCGTCCCGTTCGGCAGCGAGACTTTGAAGAAGCCGTCGCCCTGGATCGCGAGATCGAGCGGCGCGCCCGTCGATCGCAGGTTGCCCGCGCCGAAGTTGCGCGCGGTCGCCACCGCGCGCGTGCCGAGCCCGAGCTCCATGCCGATCGGCGCCTCGGTCGTCGCCGATGCCGAGGCTCCGGCGCCGCGGACTTCCTGGTAGACGAGATCCTCGAACTCCACGCGCGCTTTCTTGAAGCCGGTGGTGTTGACGTTCGACAGGTTGTGCGCGACGTTGTCGATGTTCGTCTGCTGAGCGGTCATGCCGCTCGCCGCCGTGTAGAGTGCCCGGATCATTTTGCCTTCTTTCTTCTCCGAGGGGCGTCGCCCCTCGGACTCCCCTACGGCGTCGCTTGCGGGGGCCCCTGCGCCCCGCGCCGCGACGCCGGGCTCGCTCGTGCCCTCGCTCGCTCCGCTTTCTTCTCCGAGGGGCGTCGCCCCTCGGGCTCCCCTACGGCGTCGCTTGCGGGGGCCCCTCTCGCCCCGCGCCGCAACGCCGGCTCGCTCGTGCCCTCGCTCGCGCCGGCTTTCTTCCCCGAGGGGCGTCGCCCCTCGGACTCCCCTACGGCGTCGCTTACGGGGGCCCCTCTCGCCCCGCGCCGCGACGCCGGCTCGCTCGTGCCCTCGCTCGCTCCGCCTTTCTTCCCCGAGGGGCGTCGCCCTCGGACTTCCCAACCGCGCCGCGCTATCCGCGTCGGCCCAGGTGTTCGATGGCGCGGCCGTCGACGTCGTTCATCACCGTGGAGATCGCGCGCTGGAGCGCCTCGAACCCGCGCGAGACGGTCGTGAGCTCCGCGAGCCGCGCCGCCACCGAGACGTTCGACTGTTCGAGCGAGCCCGGCCGCACGAGAGGCGTCGCGGCTGGCGTCGCCGTTTGCCCCTCGGCGCGAAGGCGGCTCGCGCTCTCCATCACGAGCCCGCGTGGATCGGCGAACTCGAACACGCCGATCCGGCCCGCCTGCGCGGTGCCGGCCCAGACGCTGCCGTCCTGATCGATGCGCACGTCCCCTGATCCCAGCGTGATCGGTGCGCCGTCGGCTCCCTGCACGAGCGCGCCGTCGGCGGTGACGAGCTGCCGCTCGGCGTTGAGCGCGAAATGCCCGTTGCGCGTGTAGCGCGTGCCGCCGGGCGTGCTGATCGCGAAGAACCCCTTGCCCTCGACCGCGACGTCGAGCTCGCGGCCGGTCGTCGCGATGCTGCCGGACGTCATGTCCAGGCGGCGTCCGCCGAACGTCGTGTCGATCGCCGTCTGCAGCGTGGCGTCGAACGTCTCGCGCGGCGCCACCGCCCGGGCTTCGCGTTCGCCCTTGTAGCCGGCCGTGCCGACGTTCGAGATGTCGGCCGCGAGCCGGTCGAGCTCGTCGATGCGGGCGCGCAGGCCGCTCAGCGCGATGTACTGGGAGCCCGACATGTCGTCCTCAGACCCGCGCGTCGCCGCGCAGGTTCGGCTTCAGATCTCGCCGCGCCGCTTCTGCGAGCGACAGGTGCAGCCGCACCTCGCTCTCGGACAGCGACTCGGCATCCGCGATCTCCGAAATCCGCTCGCCGTTGCGGTGCGCAGCCACGACGCGCTTGGCGACCGCGGCGCGGGCGGCCGGTCTCGGCGCCGCAGCGGTCCGGCGCCGGCCGAGCTGCTCGACCTCGCGGATGAGCGTGGCCATCCCGGCTTCCGTGGTGTCGGTGAGCAGCGCCAGGCCGTCGGCCAGCCGGCTCATGCGCTCGCGGATGTGCGACAGCTCCGCCAGCCGGCGGGCCGTCCACAGCAGCAGCACGAGCTGGAACAGCGCGAGGCTGCCGCCCGCCGCCGCCACGCGCACGACGTCACGATGCGCCCAGTACCAGTCCTTGATCCACAGCAGTTCGTTCGTCACGACGCCCTCGCTTCCGGGCTGGCCGGACGCCCTTCGGCGCCGACGAGCTCGGTGATGCGCACTCCGTAGTTGCCACCGACGATCACCACTTCGCCGCGCGCGACCAGACGATCGCCGACCAGCAGATCGACCGCTTCGTCCGGCGAGCGCCCCATGTCGACGACCGATCCCGGCCCGAGATCCGCCAGCGCGCGCAGCGGCATCACCGCGCGGCCGAATCGCACGACGAGCGGCAGGTCCACGTCGAGCACGGCGTCGAGCCGTGCGTTCGGCCGGACCGGCGCGTCGGGCTCAGGGTGCTGCTCCATCTCAGGCGGCTCCTTCCAGCGCGGCGTCGGCGCCGTCGCAGCGGGATTCGATGACGACCATCAGCCGGCCGCGATCGGCCGCGAGCCGTCCGGTGAACTTCCGGACGCCGCCGGCGTACACGTCCAGCGGCTGATCGGCCGGGAGCGGCAGGGCGATCACCTCGCCGTGCGTCAGCGCGAGCACGGTGCCGGCGTTCAGCCGCGTGCGGATTTCCGGCACGACCGGCACCGGCACACGGCCGAGGTTCTCGTCGAGGTTCGTGCGTTCGGCGGCCGTCAGCTCCCGGCGCTGCCGCTGCCAGGCGTGGGCGAAGTGGTCGCCCGCGATCTCGGCCACGTTGGTCGGCAGGCACAGGTTGACGCGGCCGCGCACGTCGCCGACCTTCACGTCGAAGACCACCGTGACGACGATCTCGTTGGGCGCGGCGACCTGCAGCATCTGCGGCCGCGTCTCGCGCGCCCGGATGCCGAAGCCGAGGTTCGTGACGGCCTTCCACGCGTCGCCGAGCGCCGCGAGCACGTGCCGCACGACGGCGTCGACGACGTTCTGCTCGATCTCGGTGAGCGCACGGTTGGCGGCGATCGGCTGGCCGCTGCCGCCGAGCATGCGATCGAGCATCGCGAAGGCGACCGCCGGGTTGATCTCGATCGCGCCCGGCTCGTCGAACGGCGTGATCGTCAGCGCGTAGAACGCCGTCGGATCGGTGAGCGAGCCGAGGAACTCCGAGTAGGAGCACTGGTCGAGCGCCTCGACCGACATCGTGATGGTCGTCCGCAGGTACGCGGACAGCGACGTGGACAGGTTGCGCGCGCAGCGCTCGTGCAGGAACTGGAGCGCGTGGATCTGGTCCTTCGACACGCGGTCGGGGCGCCGGAAGTTGTAGCGCACCACCGCATCGTCGGCGGGCGCGCGGCGCCGGCGAGGCGCGTCCGCGGCCGCGTCGAGCAGCGCGTCGATCTCTTCCTGTGACAGCACCTTGGTCATGGCCGGCTCACGCGGCGTGCGAGACCTGGATCCACTCGCGCAGCTTGGTGCGCAGCCGGGCCACCGCCTGGGTGCGAAGCTGGGAGACGCGCGACTCGCTGACGCCGAACACCTGGCCGATCTCGGCGAGCGTCAGCTCTTCCTGGTACGACAGCGCGAGGATCTGGCGCTCCCGATCGGGCAGCTCGCTGAGCGCCTGGGCGAGCCTGGCGCGCAGGGCGCGGCGCTCGAGCTGCGCGTACGGGCCGTCCTCGCCGTCGATCGCGACGTCGAGCAGGTCGCCGGCATCCTCGTCCGATCCGCGGCTGCGGACGACCGCGACGTCGGCCCAGCGCAGCTCCTCGAGCACGGCGTCGTAGGCCTCCGGCGCGAGGCCGAGCGCCTCGGCGATTTCGTCGCGCTCGGGCTCGCGGCCCAGCCGGTGCCGCAGATCGGCGAGCGCCGCATCGATACGCCGCTGCGTGCGGCGGACCGAGCGCGGCACGCGATCGAGCCGCCGCAACGAGTCGAGCATCGCGCCGTGGATGCGCCGCCGGGCGAACGCCTCGAACGGCACGCCGAGCGAGGAATCGAATCGGCGCGCCGCGTCGATCAGGCCGAGCACGCCGACGCTGACGAGCTCCGACAGCTCGACGTGCGACGGCACGCGCCGCCCGAGCCGGCTGGCCAGCGACCGCACGAGATCGATGTGCCCCATCACGAGCGCGTCGCGCTCCTGCAGGGCTTCCGGGCTGGGTGAGGTCGTCAGGCGCATCGCGGGGTCTCCGATCCCGGCCGCGGGCCGTCGGGCGTGCGGCGCACGGGCCAGGGCCCGGCGCCGGACGATCGCGCCGCCGTCAGCCGGCACGCCAGCCGGCGGATGTCCCGGCTCGCCGGGCTCGCGGCGTCTCCGCCGACGAGCGGGACCTGCGCGAGCGTGGCGTCCTTCACCGACCGGTCCTCGAGCACGTGCCCGTCGTATCGAAGCCGCCGGCCGAGGAACCGCTCGGCGGCGACGGAGATCTGGTGGAAGACGAGGTGGCCTTCGTCGACGTCGCGGGCCGTGTTCACCACGACGCCGATCGGCTTCGCGGCGTCGGCCGCCGTGACGAGCTTGATCACCGCGTACGCGTCGACCACCGCGGCCGGCTCGAACGAGGTGACGACCAGCACGTAGTCGGCCAGGCCGAGCACGTCGATGACGTTGTCGCTGACGCCGCTGGCCGTGTCGAAGAGCAGGAAGTCGAGGTCGCGGCCCACCTCGCCGATCGCCTGCACCAGCCGGGCCCAGCGCGCATCGTCGAGCGTCGTGAGGTCGCGGACGCCGCTGCCGGCGGGAATGATCCGCACGCCGTTCGGGCCCTCGATCGTGACGTCGCCGATCGATCGCGTGCCGTCGAGCACGGCGCCGAGGTGGGCGGCGGGCGCCAGGCCGAGCAGCACGTCGATGTTGCCCAGGGCGAAGTCGGCGTCGAGCACGCCGACCCGATGTCCGAGCCGCGCCATGGCGACCGCCAGGTTGAGCGTCAGGCTGGTCTTGCCGACGCCTCCCTTGCCGCTCGTCACGGCGATTCTCGTGGCCGGCGGCCGCGAGCTTCCGATCGCGGTCAGTGACACGTCTGTTCCTCCAGAGCGGATTCGCGCAGCAGCGCCGCGGCCAGATGGGCCGGCGTGGCGCGCCACAGGTCCTCGGGCACGCGCTGCCCGGCCGCCAGATACGAGACGGGCAGGCCGCGTTCGCGCACCGCGTCGAAGAGCGGCATCATCGACTCGCACTCGTCGAGCTTCGTGATGACGACGCGCGACGGATGGAGCGGCTGGTAGCGATCGAGCACGCGGCGCGCCGTGGCCGCCGACGTGTCGGCCGGCAGCACCAGGTGCGTGCGCACGCCGCGCTTGCGGCGGAGCACGTCGAACAGCGCGGCGATGCTGTCGTCGGATGGCGATCGGCCGGCCGTGTCGACGAGCGTCGCCGGCCGCGTGGTGGCCAGCGCGTCCTCGAGCTCGTCCGTGCTGCGAGCGAGGCGCAGCGGCAAACCCATCACCGCCGCGTAGCTGCGAAGCTGCTCGATGGCGCCGGGGCGGAACGCGTCGGCCGCGACGAGGCCGAGCGGCGCGCGCCGCGCCGCGCAGTTCTGCGCCGCAATCTTTGCGATCGTCGTGGTCTTGCCGACGCCCGCCGGGCCGACGAACACCTCGAACCGCGCGTGCTCCTCGTCGACAGCCGAGCAGGCCGTGAGCTCTGCGCCGAGCGCGCGGCGCAGCGCATCGTCCGATCCGCCGCGGCAGTCGGCCTCGCTCATGCGATCGACGACGGCGGCCGCGAGCGTGGCGGCGACGCCGCTCGCCTCGAGCCTGGCGCGTACGCCGGCGCGCACATCGGGCCGGCCGCCAGGACGGCCGGCCGACACGAGCTGACGGTCGGCCGACACCAGCGCCGCGGGGATCGCATCGTCGCCAGCCCGGTCGGCGAGCGGGAGCGTGTCGAGCTCGATGCCGCGTTCGGCCGCGGCGGTCAGGCGCACGATGCGTCCGCCGATCCAGCCGCGCCAGCCCGGCGCCGGCACGAGCTCGGTGGACAGCACGAGCGCGTCGTCGCCCAGTTGGGCGCGGACGGCCGCGAGGGCTTCACGAACGGAGGGCGCGAAGACGCGCTTCACGTACATGTCAGTCGAGGGTGGCGACGGCGGCGATCCGCACCTGCGGGGGCACCTCGCCATGCGACAGCACGGCGAGGTGTGGCAGCACGCGAGAGAACAGGCGCCACAGATGCGGCCGCAATGTCGGCGTGCACAAAAGCACAGGTTGTGCCAGGTCACCCGTGGCCAGCACCTCCCCGAGCCGCGCGGCGAGCGCCTGCGCGCGCGCCGGCTCGATCGCGAGCACCGCGCCACGATCCGTCCTGGTGAGCGATGCCGCGAGCGCGTCCTCGAGCGACGGGCTGAGCGCGATCACCCGCAGCTCGCCGCCGTCGCCCTGATACGGGCGGCACACCGATCGGCCGAGCGCCGCGCGCACGGCCTCGACGATGACGTCGGGATCCTTCGACACGGCGGTGACGTCCGCCATCGCCTCGAGGATCGTCGTGAGATCGCGCACGGGCACGCGCTCGCGCAGCAACTGCCGCAGCACGCGCTGCACGTCGCCGATCGTGGCCTGCTTCGGGATCAGCTCCTCGACGAGCTTCGGCGACGTCTCCGCCACGCGGTCGACCAGCTCCTTCGTGTGCTGCCGCGTGAGCAGCTCGGGCAGGAAGGTCCGGATCACCTCGGACAGGTGCGTCGAGATCGCCGTCGTCGGATCGACCACGGTGTAGCCGGCGCTGATCGCCGCGTCGCGTCGATCCTGGGCGATCCAGACGGCCGGCAGGCCGAACGCCGGCTCCTTCGTGGAGATGCCGTCGATCGCGGCGCTCACGGTGCCGGGGTTGATGGCGAGCAGCCGATCGACGAACAGATCGCCGCGCGCGACCTCGACGCCCTTGACGAGGATCGCGTAGGTGCGCGGCGGCAACTGGAGGTTGTCGGCAACGTGAACGGGCGGAACGACGAGACCCGTCTCCGACGCGATCTGCCGCCGGATCGACCGCACGCGCGTGAGCAGCGTGCCGCCCTGCGTTTCGTCCACGATCGTGACGAGCGCGTAGCCCACCTCGATCCCGAGCGGATCGACGGCGACCACGGCCTCGACCGACTCGGCCTTCTCGGGGCCGGGCTCCGCCTCGGCCGGCGCCTCGGCCTGACGGCGATTGGCGTAGGCCGTGCCGCCGAGCACGGCGGCGACGAACAGGAACGCGAACTTGGGCAGCCCCGGAATCAGCGCCAGGCCGACGAGCACCGAGGACGCCACGGCGAGCGGCCGCGATCGGGCGAGCAACTGCACGGCGACTTCCTCGCCGAGGTGCGATTCGGACGACGCGCGGGTCGTGATCAGGCCGCCCGACATCGAGACGAGCAGCGCCGGGATCGACGTGACGAGCCCTTCACCGACGGTGAGGATCGTGTAGGTCTCGGCCGCGGTCGACAGGTCCAGCCCGTGCTGGACGACGCCGATGATCAGCCCCGCGACGATGTTGACGCCCGTGATGAGCACGGCGGCGAGCGCATCGCGCTGCGTGAACCGGATCGCGCCGTCCATCGCGCCGTAGAAATCCGCCTCGCGCCGCACGCGATCCCGGCGGACCCGCGCCTCCTGCTCGTTGATCACGCCGGCGTTCAGATCCGCGTCGATCGCCATCTGCCGGCCGGGCATGGCATCGAGGGTGAACCGGGCCGTCACCTCCGAGATGCGTACCGCGCCGTGGTTGATGACCACGAACTGGATCACGACGAGCACGAGGAACACGACGATGCCGACGACGAAATTGCCGCCGACGACGAACTGGCCGAACGCCATGATCACGTGGCCGGCCGCGCTCACGCCCTCGGCGCCGTTCAGCAGCACCAGGCGGGTGGAGGCGACGTTGAGCGACAGGCGGATCAACGTGAGCAGCAGGAGCAGCGACGGGAAGACGGAGAACTCGACCGGCGTCTTCACGTAGATCGCCGTGAGCAGCAGCGTCACGGCGAGGCCGATGTCCACCGAGAGCAGCAGGTCGAGCAAGAGCGGCGGCAGCGGCACGATCATCAGGAGCACGACCGAGATGATCGCGATCGGCGTGATCAGATGGGACGCGTGGAACCGGGCGGGTGCGGCAGCCATAGGCCTAGAGGGTCAACTGTTTGAGGCGGACGAGATACGCCAGCACCTCGGCGACCGCCCCGAAGAGGTCCGCGGGGATCGCGTCGCCGATGTCGGCGGTCTTGTAGAGCGCGCGCGCGAGCGGCACGTTCTCGACGATCGGCACGCCGTGCTCGCGCGCGACGGCGCGGATGCGCGCCGCGACGGCGTCCTGGCCCTTGGCGACGACGATCGGCGCGGCCATCCGGTCGCGGCGGTACTCGAGCGCGACGGCGAAGTGGGTCGGGTTGGTGACGACGACCGTCGCGGTCTTCACGGCGTGCAGCATCCGGCGGCGCGCCATCTCGCGCTGCACGCGGCGCACGCGCGCCTTGATCTCGGGGTTGCCGTCCTGCAGCTTCTGCTCGTCCTTGACTTCCTGCCGCGTCATCTTCAGCGACGAGAGCCATTGCCACCGCTGCACGCCGTAATCGGCGCTGGCGAGCACGACGAGCACGAGGCCGGACTGCCACAGCAGGCGCAGCCCGAGGTCCCAGGCGTACGAGCCGGACTCGACCGGCATCATCGCCATGAGCATCGGCGCGCGAACGTAGAAGTCCTTGACGAGCACGTAGCAGAGCGCGCCGATCGCGCTGAGGCCGAGCATCGCCTTGGCCAGCTCCGGCACGCTCTGCTTCGGCGCGAGCCGGCGGATGCCGTTGGCCGGGTTGATGGCGCCCCAGTTGAGCTTCAGCGCCTTCGGCGCGTAGCCGAATCCCACCTGGGCCACGCTCGCGGCGATCGACGCGCCGGCCGCGACGAGCGCGGGCGGACCGGCCAGGCGGGCCACGAGGTGCAGATCGCTCCAGAGCGCGGCCGAGAGCGCGCCCGCGTCGAGCGTGACGTGCGCCTGATCGCTCAGCACGGCGAACGTGCTGACGAGCCGGTCGCGAACGGCGGCGATCATCCGGACGCCGAACCAGCCGAGCGCCATCGCCACGGCGATCAACGAGAGCGCGCCGGACAGATCGCGGCTGCGCGCGACCTGGCCCCGCTCGCGGGCTTCGCGCCGGCGTTTCGGTGTGGGTTTCTCGGTGCGCTCGCCGGTCTGACTCGCCATCGCGATCTACCGGAAGGCCGCGGCGGTGCTCGCCGCGAGCTGGAAGAGCGAGGACTGGTGGCGCGAGATGAGCCCGGGCAGCACGGTGAGCGACGCGGCCAGCACGAGCAGCCCCGCCACGACGCGCACCGGCGCGCCGGCGGTGACGACGTTGAGCGACGGCGCCACGCGGCCCAGCAGGCCGAGCGCGAGCTCGACCACGAGCAGCACGACGACCACCGGCATCGCGATCCGCACGCCGAGCACGAACACCATGCCGACGAGCTCCGCGACGTGCGTGGCGAGCGACGCGTCGACCCCGCCGATCCCGACCGGCAGCGCGCGATACGAATCGCCGAGCGCCTGGAAGAGCGCGTGGTGCAGGTTCAACGAGAGGCAGATCACGGCCGACAGGTTGGCGTAGAGGATCGCGAGCACGTTGTTGCGGACGCCGCTCAGCGGATCGATCAAGGACCCCATCGAGAGGCCGATTTGGTACCCGGCGAAATGACCGGCGAGCTCCGCGGCCGCGAGCACGATCCGGATCGCCAGGCCGAGCGCGAGCCCGATGGCGAGCTCCCGCGCGATCACGATCGTCAGGTCCGGCAGCGCCAGGCCCACCGGCATCGCGACGAACGGGGCGAGCGCCAGCGCCACGAGCACGGTGAGGCCGATGCGGACCATCGGCGGCACGTGCGGCCCGCCGAGCACGGCCGTGCCCATGACGAGCATGCCCGGCCGCACGAGCAGCAGCCCGAACGCGGCCACCGCGCTGAACGGGTTCATCGCACCAGTTCGGGCAGCCGCCGGATCAGCGCGCCGGCGAAGCCGGTCACGACCCGCAGCATCCACGGAAACGTGAGGCCGAACACGACGAAGATCGCCGCCGCGCGCGGGATGAACGCGAGGATGTTGTCCTGGATCGACGTCACGGTCTGGAGCACGCTGACGAGCACGCCGACGATGAGCCCGACGACGAGCATCGGCAGCGAGATGACGAGCGCGGTCTGGATCGCTTCACGCACGACGGACAGGACGAGCGCTTCAGACATGACAGAACGGTCCTCGGCACCGGGCCTCGACTCTCGGGCCCGGCGACATCAGAGAAAGCTCCGCACGAGCGATCCCACGAGCAGGTTCCAGCCGTCGATCATCACGAACAGCAGCACCTTGAACGGGAGCGAGATCATCATGGGCGGCAGTTGCAGCATGCCCATCGACAAGAGCGTCGTGGACACGACGAGGTCGACGAGCAGGAACGGCACGAACAGGAAGAAGCCCATCTGGAAGCCGGTCTTGAGCTCCGAGATCGCGAACGCAGGGATCACCACCCGCATCGGCAGATCGACCGGCCGCTCCGGCCGGGGCAGCCGCGCGAGATCCAGGAAGAGCGCGAGGTCCGCCTGGCGCGTCTGCTTGAGCATGAAGTCGCGCAGCGGCGGCGCGCCGCGCTCCATCGCCGTCGTGAGGTCGATGCTGCCGTCGATCGCCGGCGCGATCGCGGCCTCGTGAATCCGCGAGGCCGTGGGCGCCATGATGAACGCGGTGAGGAACAGCGTGAGGCCGATCACCATCTGGTTCGACGGCATCTCCTGCGTGCCGATCGCCTGACGGAGGAAGTGGAAGACGATCGCGATGCGCGTGAACGAGGTCATCATGACGAGCGCCGCGGGCACGAAGCTCAGCAGCGTCAGCAGCACCACGATCTGCAGCGGCGCCGACACGGCGCCCAGCCCGTTGACCTGCAGCGACAGGTTCTGCGCCGGCGCCGCCGCCGCGGCCCGCGCGGCGGCCTGCGCGCCGGCGAGGCTCGGCAGCAGTACCAGCGCGCTCACGCCGATCCACGCGGCGAGGAGCCGCCGGCTCATGCCGTGCCCTCCCGGCCGAGCGCGCGCGACACGGCCGCGTCGAACGGCCGCGACGCGCCGAGCTCGGTCACGAGCGAGACGTGATTCGGCGCCAGCCCGAGGAGCAGCCGCCGGCCCTCGACCGTGACGACGACGAGCGACCGGCGATCGCCGAGCGGCAGCGCCGACTCGATGCCGAAGCCGGTCGCCGCGCGCTTCTTGCCGAGCCCGCGGCGCATCAGCCAGGCCAGACCGCCGAGCAGCGACAGGACGACCGCGAGCGCAATCAACATCCGCCAGAGCGACGGCAGCAGATCCGGCGTGGCCGATCCGACGACGTCCGCCTGCGCGATGAGCAGGCCGATCACAGATCCCCCAACCGGCCCGGCGCCAGGATGCGGCCGACGCGCAAGCCGACGTTCTCGTCGACGATCACGACCTCGCCGGTGGCGATCGCGACGCCGGCCACCCGCACCTCGAGATCGGATCCGGCGGCTTCACGCAGCCGCAGCACGGTGCCGGGCTCGAACTGCGCGCACTCGCGCACCTTCACCGTCGTCGTGCCGAGCACGAAGTCCACGGGGCACGGCACGTCCATGAGCCACGACAGGGCATGCCGGCGCGCGGCGGCGTCAGAACTGGACGACGAATTCGGCGAAGAGGACATCGAGCACCTTCCCGTCCCCGAGCACGGGGCCGGTCCGTTCCTTGAGCGCGCGCTTGAGCGACTCCTTGCCCTCGGCCGTCACGAGGCTCGTGGCCGTCTGCTGCGTGAGCAGCTCGAGAATCGCGGATCGCAGGTGGCTCGCGAGCACCGGCGTCTCCTCGACGTGCTTGGCCTCTTCGGCCGATTCGACGACGAGCTGCACGTTCGCCTTGAGGAAGCGGTTGGCGCCCTGATCGGCGAGGTTCACGAGGAACGGCTCGAACGTGACGAGGCCGCGCTCGGCGAGCGGCGGCTCGGGCTTGGCCTTGGCCTCCGCCGCGCCGCCGCGCAGGAAGTACCAGGCGGCGCCGCCGCCGATGCCGCCGAGCACCAGCACGGCGATCATCGCCTTGAGCATCCAGCCCGACTTCTTCTTCGGCGCGGGCGCCGCCGGGGTCTCTGCCGCGTCAGCCATGGCTCACCTCGAGATGCCGGCGACGCGCGCCGCGCCCGTGCTGGCCGGCGCAACGCGATCCGGCACGGCAGGCGACGCCGACGCTGGCGGGGCCACGCGTCGATCGCCGGCGTTCGCGTCGCCAATCTTCGCGAGCACGTCGGTGAGGAAGCGATCGAATCCCTGCGCGGGATCGGACGCGCCGTGCTGGTTGATGCCCTTCGCCACCTGCCTGACGGACGATGGCTGCTGCGCGGTTCCCGCGATGCTCGTGTGTACGTTGTTGATCACGTCTGCTCCTGCTACGCGACGACCTCGAACCGCGCGCCGGTGTCGGCCTGCCGCGCGCGACGCTGGCGCCGTTGGTCGTCCTGATGACGGCGGCCGTCGGGGCCGCTGCCGGTCTCCTGGGCATCGGCGGGCTCACGGACGTCGAGACGATCGAGCGTGAGCTGCTGCTCGGCGAGCTGCGTGCGCAGCCAGCCCTGGTTGCTCTGCAGCCAGTCGCGCACGGCCGTCGACTCGGCGACGACGCGCGCGACGACCTGACCGTCTTCCACGCGAACCGAGATCGTCACTTCGCCGAAGTGCTGCGGCTCCAGCCGGATGTGCGCCTCGCCGCCACCCTGCAGCGTGCGAAGCCGAATCGACTGGACGAGATCGGCGATCGTCGTCTCCGGCAAGGTGCCTCCACCCGGCAGCGGCGCGGACGACGCCGTTGCGACGGCCGCCGCCGCGACGGCTGGCGCGGACGCCATGCCGTGAGACAGCAGCCCGGCCGATGCGACGACAGCGTGCGCGGGTCCTCTCGTGCCGGCGGCATGCTCGACGCGGGAGAGCAACGCCTCCGCTCGGGATGCGCTCTTCGCCTGGCCGCTCCGATCGCCTTCCGCGAGCGCGGCGTTCGCCGCGGTGGACCGCGTCGCGCGCGCCGTTGCACGCGCCTGCTGAGCGGACGCCGCGGGATCCGGCTGTTGTCCGGTTTCCGTTGCAGCGGTGTCGGGCGCGGACGGCGTGTACTCATCGCCGCGTGGCGGCACGGCGCCGCCGGTCGGGCCCGCGTCTCTCGCAGCCGCGGCGGGATCCATCTCCGACGACGGCGCCTGGCCGGCCGCCGCCGCCGGCGCCAGCGCCGCCGGCGCCGCACCGTGAGCAACGTTCGGTTCATGCGCCGTGGCCGCGGGCGTGCTCTTGCCGGGCGTCATCGCCGGATCCGGCATCGCGCTGCGGCCGCTCGTCGCGGAATCCGACGAGGATCCGTCGGACGCCGCCGGTGGCGGCGCGGCTGGCGCGGCCGGTGCGAGCCAGACGGGCACGCCCTGGTCATGCGGCGCCGCATCGAGTGCCGCGCTGGCGGCCCGTGAACTGTCGTCATCCGCTCCCGTTGGATCGTTGGCGCGGCCGATTCCGGTCTGCCCTTCGGCCTTCGCGTCCTCCTCCGGCGCGCCGCCCGCGATGGCGGCGAAGGCCGCCGCCCAGCCGGCCGCATCGGCCGGCTGGACGAACGGGAGGAAGGCGCTGAAGGCGGGCACGTTCTGGGCGGGATCGATCGAGGAGGCGTCGTCGGCCGGCGGCACGCCGGCCTCGGTCGCCGCGGGCGTGCCGGCGTCCATCTGTGCCGGCCCACCGGAGTGTTCGTCGCCGGCCGCGCCGGCTAGCGCGCCGACGATGGCGTCGAAGCTGCCGGCCGTGCCGGTCTGGCCGTGCGCGGCGCGCGGCGGCGCCGGCGCGCTCGCCGCGCGCGCGGGCGCGGCCGCGGGGAGCATCTGGCTCACGTTCATCGCGTTGCGCCTTCAGCGGTCAGCGCTTGAGGTTGAGCGTGTCGACGAGCAGCTCGTCGGCCACCGTGATGCTCTTCGAGTTCGCCTGATAGCCGCGCTGCGCGAGGATCATCTGCGTGAACTCGGTCGCGATGTCGACGTTCGACTGCTCGAGCGCGCTGCCGATCAGCGTGCCGCGGCCGCCGCTGGCCGCCACGCCCACGCTCGGGATGCCGGACGCCTCGCTCTCGCTGTAGAGGTTGGTGCCGAGCTTCACCAGGCCCTGCGGGTTGTTGAAGCTCGCCATCGCGAGCTGCGCGACGGTCACGGTGCGGCCGATGCCGAACGACGCCACCAGACGGCCCTCGGCGTCGATGCTGATGATGCTCGACACGGCGCCGGTCGGCGATCCGTTCTGCGTGACCGACGACGTCGCGGACGGCGCGGCGTAGCTCGTGATCGTGCCAGTGCCGTTGACGTCGACGAGATCCCACGCGAAGTTGACGGCCGCGGCGCCGTTCGCCCACGCCGGGCTCGTGATCGTCACGTCGGCCGCGGCGCCGCCGTTGACCGCCGTCAGCTTGCCGAGGCTGTTGAACCCGAGCGTGCCCGTGCCGATGCTGAACGGCGTGCCGGCCGTGCCGCCGGTGACCTCGGCGCCCGGCACGGTGACGTCGTAGCTCCAGGCGCCCACGCCGGTCTTGGTCAGGTTGATCGTCGCGACGTGCGACACGCCGAGCGAGTCGTACATCTGCACGGACGAGGTGAACGCCGCGCCCACGGCGGCGTTCGCATCGAGATTCAGCGTGGTGCCGAAGAGCGTGGTCGCGATGGGTGCGCGCAGCACGCCCGGCGGAATCACGATGTCGCTCGGCTGGCCGGTGGCCGTGACCTGGCCGGTGACCGGATCGACGGCGGTGTAGCCCTGCACGGGCTGCCCGTCGGGCGTCGTCAGCACGCCGTTGGCGTCGAAGGCGAAGTTGCCGGCGCGCGTGTACGCGCGGTGGGCGGAATCGCCGACGAGGAAGAAGCCGTTGCCCTGGATGGCGACGTTGGTCGAGATGCCGGTGTTCTCGATCCCGCCCTGCGTGAAGTTGGGGCTGACCGATCCCATGGCGACGCCCAGGCCGATCTGCATCGGGTTGAGGCTGTTGCCGCCGACCGACTGGCTCACGAGGTCGGCGAAGTTGACGACGCTGGACTTGAACGCGACCGTGTTCAGGTTCGCCAGGTTGTTGCCGATGACGGTGAGCTTCTGCTGGTTGACGTTCAACCCGGAGAGGCTCGGCGAGAAAGAGTTCGCGGACATCTACACTCCTCCAGTGGTGGCGGGCGCGGTGGACGTCTGGCTGGCGGCGCCGGCCTCGAGCAGCGCGCGCAGCGCCGCGATGTCGTCCTTGATGGTTTGCAGGCTCTCGAGCGAGGTGAACTGCGCGAGCTGCGCGAGGAACTCGCTGTTGTCCTGCGGCTGCAGCGGGTCCTGATGCTGCAACTGGGTGACGAGCAGCGACAGGAAGGCGTTCTTGCCGAGCGCGTCGTCTTTCGGCGCGGCGGCGGCGGTGCGGTCGTGCGTGGGCCAGGCGGCGTTGTCGGCCGCCGACGTCTGTTCGTTCGATACGGGTGTCGTCACGGGTCGTGCCTCCACTGGTCCGACGCGACGAAGCGCAGTCGGGCGAGCTCGTCGAGTTCTTTCGCGGTCTGCCGTTGTTCGGCGAGCTGGAACCGGCGCCAGGCGCGCTCCTTCATGCGCTCGAGCGCGAGCCGCCGGCGCCGCGCCTCCATCCAGGCGGCGCGCGCCCGTTCCACGTCGGCGGCGCACGCGTCGCGTTCCTGTCGCAGCCGCTCGACGGCCGATGCCAGACGCAGAATCCAATTCCGGTGCCACAGGAGCGTCTCGGCGTCGCACCCGCGCCGCTGGACGACGGCCGCGTCGGCTTCGGCGCGCGCGCGGCGCGCCACCTCCGCCTCCACCGACGTGCTCGCCTCGTGAAATCTGGCCTGAACGCGCGCGAGATCGGCGAGCGCCTGCGTCTCGTCCTCGCGGCGCCGCTCGAGCGCCGCGGCCGCGCGGAAGCGGAACGTCGCCACGTCAGAGCGCCATCAGCGCGCCGACGGCGTCGGCCAGCCGGACGCTCGTGTCGGCCGGCTGACACAGGAAGCGGCCGACGAACTCGCGGCGGGCGAGCGCGGTGTCGATTCGCGCGTTGCTGCCCGGCACGTACGCGCCGACGCTGATGAGGTCCTCGTTGTCGCGGAGCGTCGCCAGCCACTCGCGCAACTGGCCGGCCCGCACGCGGTGCTCCACGCTCGTCACGTCCGGCATCGTCCGGCTGACGCTGTGGAGCACGTCGATCGCGGGATAGTGATTGCGCGCGGCGAGATCCCGCGAGAGCACGATGTGGCCGTCGAGGATGGCGCGCACGGCGTCGGCGACCGGCTCGTTGTGATCGTCGCCGTCCACGAGCACGGTGTAGAACCCGGTGATGCTGCCGCGGCCGCGGACGGCGCCGGCGCGCTCCAGCAGGCCGGGCAGCCTGGCGAACACCGACGGCGGATAGCCCTTCGCCGTCGGCGGCTCGCCCGCGGCGAGCCCGATCTCCCGCTGCGCCATCGCGAAGCGCGTGATCGAGTCCATCATCAGCAGCACGTGCCGGCCGGCGTCGCGGAACGACTCGGCGATCGTCGTCGCCGCGTAGGCCGCGCGCTGGCGCGCCAGGGCCGGATCGTCCGAGGTGGACACGACGACGACCGAGCGGGCGAGGCCGCGGGGGCCGAGGTCGTGCTCGAGGAAGCTCCGCACCTCGCGGCCGCGCTCGCCGACCAGACAGAGCACGACGACATCGGCCTCCGTGCCGCGCGCCATCATGCCGAGGAGGGTGCTCTTGCCGACGCCGCTGCCGCCGAAGACGCCGATGCGCTGGCCGCGGCCGCAGGTGAGCAGCGCGTCGATGGCGCGCACGCCGGTGCCGATCGGCAGCGAGATCGGCTCGCGATCGAGCGGATTGAGGTGCGGGGCGTACAACGGCGCGTGGCGGCAGGCGGCGATCTCGCCGCGCCCGTCGAGCGGCCGGCCGAATCCGTCGATCACGCGGCCGAGCAGCTCGTCGCCGACCGGCACGCTCGGCGTCTCGCCGCGGAAGACGACGCGATCGTTGGGCCGGACGCCGGTGGTCTCGGCGAGCGGCACCGCGAGCAGCCGGCCGTCGCGAAACCCGACGACCTCGACCGGCACCGTCCGGCGATCGCTCGTTCGCACCTGACAGACGTCGCCCACGCCGACTTCCAGGCCGATGGCTTCGACGAGCAGGCCCACGACCCGCACGACGCGGCCGGCGACGGGCATCGGATCGATGCGCGGAAGGCGCGCGAGGTACGGCGCGAGCGAGATCGACGGGTCAGCGAGCGGCGACGACATCGCGCGGCGCCTCGTCGCCGTCGCCCCCGATCAGCTCGCGCGAGATCTCGCGGACCTGCGCCTCGATGCCGGCGTTGATCTCGCCCGACGGGGACACGACGAGGCATCCGCCGGCCGGCACGTCCGGATCGGCCACGAGGTCGATGCCGCCGAGCGCGTCGCCGGCCGAGAGCCGGCGATGATCGGCCGGGTTCAAGTGCACGACCGCGCTGGCTCGCTCGCCGAGCCGATCGATCGCGACTCGCGCGATGAGCTGCAACAGATCGGGATCGATCTCGAGCTCGCGGCGGATGACGCGCTCGGCGATCGCGACGGCGAGCTCGACGAGCTCGCGCTCCGCGCGGCGCATGAGGCCGACCCGCAGGCCGGCGAGGTCCTCGAGCGCGGCGGCGAGGCGCGCGCGCGCTTCGTCGTGCGCCCGCGCCGCGTCGGTCTCGGCAGCCTCGAGGCCGCGCGCGTGGCCTCTGGCGTACGCCTCTTCTTCGACCGCGCGCAGATGCTCCGTGCTGACCGAGGGCAACTGGATCTCGCGCGCTTCGGTCTCGTGCCGTGGGTCGGCGACCGCATCGGCGGCCACACCCGGCGACGCGAAGGCGACGGCGATGAGCGTCGGCGCGGCCTTGGGCGCCGGCTGCGCGGGCGGCCGCCACTCGAAGCTGGCGACGGCCGACGCCGCCCCGGCACGCCGCGCCCTAGGTGACATACGGCTCGCCGGCGCCGGCGCCGGTGGTGATGAGGCCTTCCTCCTCGAGCTTGCGCGCGATGCCGACCACCTCGTGCTGCGCCTTCTCCACTTCGCGCAGCCGCACGGCGCCCAGCATCTCCATCTCCTCCTTCATGAGGTCGACGGCGCGCTTGGACATGTTCGAGAAGAACCGCTGGCGGATGGCTTCGCTCGCGCCCTTGAGCGCGACCGTGAGCGTCTTCTTGTCGGCGCGGCTCGCGATCTCGCGGATGCCGCTCTCCTCGACGTTGACGAGGTCCTCGAAGACGAACATCAGGTTGCGGACCGCCACCGCCGTGTCGGGCGAGATCGCCTCGAGGCGCTGGAGCGCCGGCCGGCTCACGCTGCGGTCGAGACAGTTGAACAGCTCCGCGACGGCGCGCACGCCGCCGCGCTGCTCGCGGCGCTGGCCGCCGAGCCCGCGCAGGCGCTGCTCGATCACGCTCGACACGCGCGAGATCACGTCGGGCGGGATGTCCCCGAGGTTCGACATGCGCAGCACGACCTCGGTGCGCATCTCGTCCGGCAACTGCTCGAGCAGTTGGGCGGCGCTGTTGGGATTGAGGTGCGCGAGGATGAGCGCGGTCGTCTGCGGGTGCTCGCCCAGGAAGAACTTCGACAACTGCTCGGGGTTCGCGCGTTCGATCGACGCGAAGCCCGCCGCCGTGTGCAGCGAGTCCACCACGCGATCGATGACGCGGCGCGACTGGTCGGGCCCGAGCGCCTTGTTCAGCAGCCGCCGGGCCTGCTCCACGCCGCCGGCGGGAATCGGCGATCCGCTCGCCGAGGCGTTCAGCTCGGTCAGCACCTGCTCGCCGACTTCCGGCGGCACCGCGCCCATGCCGGCGATGACGCGCGCGACCTTCTCGACCTCGTCCTCGGCCAGGTACCGGAAGAGCGACGCCGCGCCGTCTTCGCTCAGCGCCATCAGCGCGATGGCCGCCTTCTCGGGGCCGCTCAAGGGAACGGACTGCGACGCCATCAGCGCTCGTCCTCCGCGATCCAGCCGCGCACGATCCGGGCGAGCTGTTCAGGTTCCTCGTTGGCGAGCTTCGCCACGCGCTTGGTCAGCACCGGCAGCCGCCGGCCCTGGCCGTTCGCGGCACCGTCCAGCTCCGCCTCGATCTGGCCTTCCATCTCCTTGACGGTCGGCAACCGTGCCGACGCGCCCGCCGGCGCCGGCAACGCCGCCGGCGTGACCGTGGAGGTCATCGCGCGGGTGAGCGGCCGGATCACGCCGAACAGCGCCACGAAGGCGATGCCGACGACGCCGACCAGGCGCAGCGCGGCCGGCCAGTAGAGCTTGACCTGCTGGAGCACCTGCTGCCCGATCGTCGGCTCGGCCGGTGCCGCCTCGAGCGGCGTCGCGTCGAACGCGATGTTCTCGACGGTGAGCTGGTCGCCGCGGTCCTGGTTGAACCCTACCGCGGCCGACACGAGCCCCTGGATGCGCTGCAGCCCCTGAGGATCCCAGGGGCGCGTCGTCGTCTTCGTGGCGCCGTCCGCCGTGGACGTGACGCGCTCGTCGTCGAGGATGACGGCCACCGAGAGACGGGCGAGCGCGCCCTGCGGGCTGACGGTGTGCCGCGTCACGCGGCCGACCTCGTAGTTGGCGGTCTCCGAGACGCGCCCCGGACCGGAGAGGGCGGCGACCGGCGCTGCGGCGGCGGGCGCCGGGGCCGCGGCGGTGGACAAGGCGGGCGGCTGGTTCGCGCGCGCGCCGGCCACACCGGCGGCCGATGCGGCGGCCGCCGTGCCTTCGCTCGACGACTGCCGGCTGCGGAGCACGGTCGTCGGATCCCAGTGCTCCTCGGTCTGCTCGACGGAGTCCGGATTCAACTGGGCCGAGACGTTCACGCGCACGCGGCCGGCGCCGACGACCGGCTCGAGCAGCGAGACGACCTTGGCGGTCAGGTCGCGCTCGATCTGCTGCTGCCGATCCCCCTGCGCGCTCGACGCGAGCGCATCGTCGGATTCCTGCGGGCGCGTGAGCGGCCGGCCGAACGTGTCGAGGATGACGACCGACTCGGGCCGCAGCGCTTCGACGCTGCCGGAGACGAGGTTCTGAATGCCTTTGACCGTGCTGGCCGCGAGCGGGCGGTTGCCGCGCAGCTTCAGCACGACCGACGCCTTCGCCGGCTGCTCCTGATCGACGAAGAGCGATTCCTTCGCCATCGCGATGTGCACGCGCGCGCTCGAGACCTCGGCGAGCGTGCCGATCGTGCGGGCGAGCTCCCCTTCGAGCGCGCGCCGGTAGTTGACGTGCTCGAGGAACTCGGTCGTGCCGAACGCCGGCCGATCGAAGATCTCGAAGCCGATGCGGCCGGCCGACGGCAGCCCGCCGGACGCGAGGTCGAGGCGCAGCTCGTCGACGCGCTCGGCCGGCACGCTCACGGTGCGGCCGCCGTCGCCGAGCTCGTACGGAATGCGGCCCGCCTTGAGCTTCGACACGACGGCCGTCGCCGTCTCGGCATCCATGTCGGCGACGAGCAGCGTGTAGGACGGCTGGTTGATCCAGTACGCCGATCCGACGACCACCGCGACGACGGCCACGAAGGCCGAGGCCAGGCCGAGGATCTGCTTCGCCGACAGGGTCGTCGCGAGCTTCTTGAGGTGCGCGAGGAGCTGATCCGGGTTCACGATCTACTCGCCTAGACGGGCATGCGCATGACGTCCTGATACGCCTGCACGAGCTTGTTGCGGATCTGCACGGTGAGCTGCAGCAGCGTGTCGGCGCGCTGCAGCGCGATCATCGCCTCGTGGACGTCGCCGGTGCCGTCGACCATCCGGCCGATCGCCTGGTTGGCCTCGCCGGCCGAGCCGTCCACGGCGGCGACCACGCGTTCGAGCGCCGACCCGAAGTCCACGGCGGTCGTGCGCGGCGCCGACGACGAGTCGATGCCGGACGCGATGGAGGAGGAGATGCGGTCGATCGCCATGATTACTTCGCGAGCTCCAGCGCCTTCTGGATCGTTTCGCGGATGAGGCCGATCGCGTTGAGATTGGCCTGGTAGGCGCGCGCGGCGCCGAGCATGTCCACCATCTCCTCCGGGACGTCGACGTTCGGCACGGCGACGAAGCCGTCGGCGTCGGCGTCCGGGTGCGAGGGCTCGTACCGCCGGCGGAACGGCGTCTGGTCTTCGATCACGGCGGCCACTTCCACGCCCGACGCTTCGACGCGGCCGGCCAGCGGGTCGGCCGGCTTCTCGGCGAGGACGACCTCGCGCCGCCGGTACGGCACGCCGCCGGGACCGCGCGTCGACTCGGCGTTCGCCAGATTCGAAATGGCGACTTCCATCCGGGCGCGCTGCGCATCGAGCGCGCTCGCCCCGGCGTTGATGGCTCCAATCAAGGTCGACATCAGCTAGCGCCCTTCGTTGATCGCGTAGCGCACGAGCCGGAACTTGGCGGCGAGCACGGTCTGGGCCGCGCTGAAGTCGCCGGCCGCCCGGCTCAAGCTCAGCAGCTCGCGGTCGAGTTGTACGTTGTTGCCGTCGCGCCGCGGGGCGAGCCCGGGCGCCTCGGTCTGTTCGCCGCCGCCGCGCGCCGCTTCGGCGCCGAGGTGACGCGCGTTGGTGGTGCGCAGGCCGCCCAACTGATCGTCGAGCGCCTCGGTGAACCGCACGTCCTTGGTTCGATAGCCCGGCGTGTCGAGGTTCGCGAGGTTGCCGGCCGCGACCGCCTGCCGCTGCACGGCCTTCGTCATCTGACGACCGAGCGCGGCGGTGATCGCCGCATCCGAGTACGTGTCCGCCATCCGACCCTCCGTGCGCGCCGGCCCAGCCCGACAACAGGCGGTCCGCGCACGCCGCGCTTGTGCAAGCGCAGTGCCGCTGCACGGTCGTGCACGCCGTGTCGCCCCACTGCACGGTCGAGCGGCGGATCGGGCGTCGGGCGGCCGGCCGTATTCGTGCGTCGTGCCGCCGACACCTGGTCGCCAGGCCGACAGCGTGCAGCGGCAGGCAGCCGCGTGCACACGGCCGTCGCGATCGTCAGCGAGGCGTCATGGCGCTGTCGGTTTTCCGGCCAGAAACTCAGAAATCGACCCGAAAGCCAATTGCTTGACAGTGCGGCCGAGGCTCCGCGTGCACATTGGTCGGGACAAGACGAAATCCGTCATTCATCCCGTGGCACCGCGTTTGCTCTTGAGTGCGCGCCGTGACGAGTTGCACCAGAGGGGTGCTCCTCCTGCCTCCCCAGGGAGAGTTCCGTGTCCGACCGTACGCGTTCGACCGTCCTCATCGCAGATCACGAATCAGACTCACGCCGATCGCTCGCACTCGCCCTTGAAGCCGCCGGCTTCACCGCCGCGGAATGCTCGACGATGGCGGACGCCATGTCGCGGCTGGAGGGCTTCGCCTACGACGGGCTGGTCGTCGACGTCCGGCTGGCGGACGGCGATGGCCTCGACGTGCTCGACGAGGCGCTCACCCGCTATCCCGACATGCGCGCGGTCGTCACGGCGCGGTTCGGCAGCGTGCACCACGCGGTCCGCGCACTGAAGCGCGGCGCGGCCGACTTCCTGATCAAGCCGATCCAGCCCGCCCAGATCGTCGACCTGCTGCGGCCCGCCGCCGTCGAGCGCCGCCACCCGGCCCGCATCGTGCCCGTGCGCCCGGTCGTGCCGGCCGAGGCCCCCTGCTTCGATCAAATCGTGGGCTCGAGCCCGGCCATGAAGCGCCTCTTCCACACGCTCTCGCTCGTCTCGCCGATGAACAGCACGATCCTGCTGCAGGGCGAGACCGGCACGGGCAAGGAGCTCGTCGCGCGGACGATCCACCGCAACAGCCCGCGGCGCGATCAGCCGTTCGTCGCCTTCAACGCGGCCGCGATCCCCGAGGGGCTCGCGGAGGCCGAGCTCTTCGGCCACGTGAAGGGCGCGTTCACGGGCGCGATCCAGCAGCGGATCGGACGGTTCGAAGCCGCGAACGGCGGCACGCTCTTCATCGACGAGGTGTCGTCGATGCCGCTCTCGCTCCAGAGCAAGCTGCTGCGCGCGCTGCAGGAGCGCGAGGTCGAGCGCATCGGCAGCTCCCGCCCCGTCAAGATCGACGTCCGCGTCGTCGCCGCCACCAACGTGGACCTGCGGCAGATGGTCAAGGAGGGGACGTTCCGCGAGGACCTCTTCTATCGCCTGAGCGTCGTGCGCGTCGAGCTCCCGCCGCTGCGGGCGCGGCTCGACGACGTCCCCGCGCTGGCGCACCACTTCGTGCTGCAGTCGTGCCGATCGAACAACCTGGCCGAGAAGGTGCTGAGCCAGGACGCGCTCCGCGTGCTCATGGAGTTCTCGTGGCCGGGCAACATCCGGCACCTGCAGAACGCCGTCGAGTACGCCGTCGCGATGAGCGGCCACGCTCCGGAGATCCCCGCCGCGGCGCTGCCCGAGGAGCTGTCGCACCGGCTGTTCGGAACGTCCGAAACCGGCTGCGAGCCGGCCGCGCCCGTGATCGTGCCGCACACGCCCGAAGAGGGCATCAACTTCTCGTCGACGATGTCGCAGGTCGAGCGGGAGCTGATCCTGCGGTACCTGCAGAAGGCCGGCGGCAACAAGCGCCGCGCCGCGCGGCTGCTCAGCCTGAGCCGCACCACGCTCATCGACAAGCTCCAGCGGCTCGGCGTCACCGAGCCGGCGATTGCCACGACAGCCGCGTAGCGGCTGGCGATTTCACACGACAGCCGCGTAGCGGCTGGCGATTTCACACGACAGCCGCGTAGCGGCTGACGATCAAGAACGACGGCCGCATAGCGGCCGGCGATCGAGCACGACAGCCGCGCAACGCCTCGCCGCGGTGATTGCGATCCGGAGGCCCGACGGCCTCCGGCTCCGACCACCTCGCGGCTCGCGGCGATCCGCTCACTCCGCAGCACCCTCGACATCGTCACCAGTACCGTGGGGCTCGACGCCGCGGTCCGAGCGCGCGTGCATTACGATGGGCGACGCGCTCGATGGTCCTCCACACCTTTCTGTTCGATCGGCTCAGGGATGCCGACGTGCGCCACGTCTTCGGGCTGCCCGGCGACTTCGCGCTGAACCTCTTCCAGGCGCTCGAGGCCGACGGCCGGTTCACGCTCGTGCGGCTCAGCCACGAGCCGGCGGTCGGCTTCGCCGCGGACGGCTGCGCGCGCGCGACGGGCGGGCTCGGCGTCTGCTGCGTGACCTACGGCGCCGGCGGCCTGAACATGGTGAACGCCGTCGCCTGCGCGTATGCCGAGGAGTCGCCGCTCGTGGTGCTGTCGGGCGGGCCGGGACGCGCCGAGCGCCGTCGCGGCCTGCTCGTCCACCACGAGGTCAAGTCGTTCGAGTCGCAGTTGAACGTCTACCGCGAGGTCACCGAGCACGCGGCGATCCTGGACGATCCGGCGCGCGCCGCCACCGAGATCGTCCTGGCGATCGAGGTCGCGCGCAAGCGGAAGCGGCCCGTGTACCTGGAGATCCCGCGCGACATGGTCGCCGCCGAGATCGAGGATCCGGGCGACGGCCCGTCCGTCGCGCTGCCGGCCGACGAGGGTGCGATCGCCGAGGCGGTGACGGAGATCGCCGCGCGGCTCCGCGCGGCCCGTCACCCCGTGCTCATCGTCGGCGTCGAGGTCCACCGTCTTCAGATCCGCGACGCGGTCGTCGCGCTCGCCGAGCGTCTCGGCGTGCCGGTGGCCTCGTCCTTTCTCGGCCGCGGCGTCTTTCCGACGCGCCATCCGCAGTTCGCCGGCACCTACCTCGGCGTCGTGTCGCCGGCGGCGCTGCGCGAGACGGTCGAATCGTCCGACTGCGTCCTGCTCGTCGGCGAGCACATCAGCGACACGAGCCTCGGCATCTCGGCCAACAGGCTCGACGAGACCAACCTCCTTCGAGCGGTCGCCGACGACGTGTTCGTGGGCCACCATCGATATCAACGCGCGCCCCTGGAGCGCGTCGTCGCCGGCTTGCTCGCGTCGCCGGATCTGCCCGCGGCCAGGCGCCTGCCGGCGATCGAACAGGCTCTGCCCGACGAGCCGCCGGCGCCGGACGCCCCGATCTCGATGCGCGGCGTCATCCACGCGCTCAACGCGTTCGTCGACGAGCACCCGGAGATGCCGCTCGTGGCCGACACGGGCGACGCGCTGTTCGCGTCGGTCGAGATCCGCTCGAACGAGTGCATCGCGCCGGCCTACTACGCCACGATGGGCTTCGCCGTGCCGGCCGCGCTCGGCATCGAGACCACGACGCGGCGCCGGCCGATCGTGCTCGTCGGCGACGGCGCGTTCCAGATGACCGGGCCGGAGATCGCGCACGCCGCGGCGCTCGACTGCCGGCCGATCGTCGTGCTGCTGAACAACAGCCGCTGGGAGATGCTGCAGGCGTTCTTCCCCGACGCGCGGTACAACACGACGCCGCCGTGGCCGTTCGCCGCGCTGGCCGATCTGTGGGGCGGCCGGGGCGTGCGCGTGCGCACGCAGGGCGAGCTGCGGCGGGCGCTCGACCACGCGTGGCACACGCCCACCTTCACGCTCGTCGAGGTGCCGCTCGCGCCGGGCGACATCTCGCCCGTCCTCCGGCGGTTCGTGGACGAGTTCAAGCGTCGCGTGTACTGACGTGCCTGGCGTCGGCCGGAGCGAGACGACGCGGCGCATCGCGGAGAGGGAATGGCGAAGAGGAGCGTTCTGACACGTGTGCTGATCTACGGTGGCGTCGGCCTGCTCATCGTCGCCGCCGCGGGCTTCGTGACGATCGTGCTGGTGTCGCGCGCCAAGCTCGGCGCGACGTTCGAGCAGCCGGTGAAGGCGTTGCCGCTCCAGACCGGCCAGCCGGACGCGATCGCGCGCGGCGAGTACCTCGTCGAGAACCTGCTCTCCTGCGGCCATGCCGAGTGCCATCGGCCCGACTTCGGCGGCGGCGCGGTGATCGACGCGCAGCCGATGGGCCTGGTCTACGCGCCGAACCTGACCGCGGGCCGCGGGAGCGTCACGCGCGGCTACACCGCGGAGGACTGGGCGCGGACGATCCGGCACGGGCTCACCCGATCGGGTCGCCGGGCGCTCGTCATGCCGTCCGAGGACTACGTCCGGTTCTCGGACGCCGATCTGGCGGCGGCCGTCGCTTACATCGAGAGCCTGCCGCCGGTCGATCGCGAGACGCCGCCGCACCGCCCCGGCCCGCTGCTGCGGTTCCTGCTGACGATCGGTGCCGTGCAGTTCGCCTACGACAAGATCGATCACGCGGCCGCGCCGCCCGACGCCACGCCCGGCGCCACGCGCGAATGGGGCGCCGTGCTGATCGGCACGTGCATCGGCTGCCACGGCGAAGGCCTGTCCGGCGGGCCGATCCCGGGCGGCGATCCGACCTGGCCGCCCGCCCGCAACATCTCGCCCGATCAGGCGACCGGCATCGGCGCCTGGTCGTTCGGCGACTTCGAGAACGCGCTTCGCCGAGGCAAGCGGCCGGACGGCACCGACGTCCGCTCTCCGATGCCCTGGCAGATCTACTCGGGGATGTCGGATCAGGATCTGCGTGCGCTGTGGGAGTACATCCGTGCGGCGCCGCCGAAGCCCGAAGGCGGGCGCTGACCTGTCCCGCGGCGGCGGCGCGCTCGTCGCCGCGCAGCCGCACAGCCCGATGAGCCCGGCGGCTGGCGCCGCGAGCTGCCATGGCGCCTGACGCCGCAGGCGATCCCGAGCGGCGCCGCTGGCTCTGGGTCACGACCGTAGCCGACGTCGACGGCCCGGGCCGCGCGCTGTCCGCGCTGCTCTCCTGCTGGCCGGCCTCGGACGATCCGATGGCGGTGTGCGCCCTCCGCGGCGTGTCGTCCGCCTTCCGCCATGCCGTTCCCTCCTCGATCGAGTGCCGCGATCTCGGCATGCGCCATCTGCTCGACGCGCGGGCGGTCGCGCGCCTGGCCCGATTCTGCCGCGCGTGGAAACCGGACGTCGTGCACACGCAGCTCTCGCGCGCCGACTGGCTGGGGCGCACGGCCGGACGCGCCCTCGGCATCCCGGTCGTGTCGACGCTGCACAACCTGCACTCGCGGATGTACGGCGCGGAATTCCCCGCGGCGTTCGCGCACGTCGCGGCCGCGCTCGATCGCTGGACGATGCGCTGTGCCGACCGTCTGGTGGCCGTCTCGGACGGCGTGCGCGACGACGTCCGTCGTCATCACCACCGGCCCGAGGTCGTCGTGATCCCCAACGGGTTCGACCTCTCGCGCGCGTCGAGCCTGCGTGCGAAAGGCGCGGTGCGGCGCGACTGGGGCATCCCCGACAATGCGCTCGTCGCCGGCACCGTCGCGCGCTTGAAGACGCAGAAGGGCCTGCCGTATTTGATCGAGGCGGCGAGGATGGTGTGCGAGCGCATCCCGTCCGCGCACTTCCTCGTCATCGGCGACGGCCCGCTCGCCCCCGATCTCGCGAGGCGCGTGGCGGGCGCCGGGCTCGAGCGCCGATTCGTGCTGGCGGGCCACGTGGACGATCCCATGGCGTGCCTTCCGGCGCTCGACCTGTTCGTGCTGCCGTCGCTGTGGGAGGGCATGCCGATCGCGCTGCTCGAGGCGATGGCGGCCGGCATCGCCTCGGTCGGCACGCAGGTCAGCGGCATCGTGGACCTCGTCACCGCCGACACCGGCATCCTCGTGCCGCCCGCCGACCCGGCGGCGCTCGCCGCCGCGATCGCGGCGCTCCTCACCGATCGGGAGCGGCGCGAGCGCCTGGCCCGTGCCGCCCGCGCGCGAGCGCAGACGTTCGACGCAGCCGGGCCGGCGAAGGCGTATCGGAAGCTCTTCCTGGACCTGGCGCGGCAGCCGGCGTCGAGCCGGCCGGTGCCTACTCGATGACGAGCAGCAGCTCCTTCGTCTCCACGTTCTGACCGGCCGACACGAGCTTGCGCGCGACGCGCCCGGCGATCGGCGCGTACACCGTGCTCTGCATCTTCATCGCCTCGAGGATCAGCAGCTTCTGCCCCTGCTCCACCACCTGGCCCTGCTCGACCGCCACGGCGGTGACGATGCCGGGCGTGGGCGCGCCGATGTGGCCGGCGTGGGCGGGATCGGCCATCTCCTTGGCGGAGGCGGTTTCCTTGCGCGATCGATCGCGCACCGTCACCTCGCGCGGCTGGCCGTTCAGCTCGAAGAACACCGTGCGCTGGCCGTCGGGGTGGAGATCGCCGATCGTCAGGAACTTCACGACGAGCGTCTTGCCCGGCTCGAGATCGATCGAGATCTCCTCGCCGGTCTTCATGCCGTAGAGGAACACGCTCGTCGGCACGACGCCGGGATCGCCGAAGCGCTCCTGCGCCCGCGCGAACTTCATGAACACGTCGGGGTACATGACGTAGCTCAGCACCTCGTCGTGCGAGGGCCGGCGCCGGATGAGGCGCTCGAGCGTCGCCGCGGTCTGCTCGAAGTCGATCGGCGCGAGGCTCTCGCCGGGCCGTCCGGCGATCGGCGCCTGGTTCCTGAGCACCTGCGCCGACAGCCCGGCCGGCCACCCGCCGTCCGGCTGCCCGAGCGAGCCGGCGAACATGTCGACGACGGAGTTGGGCAAGGTCAGCGTGTGGTTCGGCCCCAGCGCCTCGAACTCGGCCATCGTCAGGCCGTGCGTCACGAGGAAGATCGCCATGTCGCCCACGACCTTGCTCGAGGGCGTCACCTTGACGATGTCGCCGAAGGCCCGGTTGACGTCGGCGTAGGTGCGCGCGATCTCCGGCCAGCGCTCGCCGAGCCCCATGGCGTCGGCCTGCTCGCGCAGGTTGGTGTACTGGCCGCCCGGCATCTCGTGGAGGTACACCTCGGCCGTGCCGGAGAGCGGCGCGTTGTCGAACGGCTCGTAGAGCCCGCGCACGACCTCCCAGTAGTCCGAGTACTGGTTCAGCGCGGCCAGGTCGAGGCCGGTGGCGCGCGGCGTGTGCGCGAGCGCCGCCACGATCGAGTTCATGTTCGGCTGGCTGGTCGTGCCGCTCATCGACGCGGCGGCCGCATCGGCCACGTCCACGCCCGCCTCCGAGGCCTTGAGGATCGACGCCGAGTTCACCCCGCTCGTGTCGTGCGTGTGGAAGTGGATCGGGATGCCGATCTCGTCCTTCAGCGTGCGCACCAGCTTCTCGGCGGCGTACGGCCGGCACAGGCCGGCCATGTCCTTGATGCCGAGCACGTGCGCGCCCATGCGCTCGAGCTCCCTCGCCATCCGGACGTAGTACTGCAGCGGGTACTTGTCGCGCGCCGGGTCGAGGATGTCGCCCGTGTAGCAGACGGCGGCTTCGCAGACGCGGCCGCTCTTCAGCACCGCCTCGATCGCCACCTGCATGTTCGGCAGCCAGTTCAGCGAGTCGAAGATGCGGAAGATGTCGATGCCCTGCGCGGCCGCCTCGATCACGAACTCGCGCACGGCGTTGTCGGGGTAGGCGGTGTAGCCCACCGCGTTCGACGCGCGGAACAGCATCTGGAAGCAGATGTTGGGAACGAGCTCGCGCAGCCGGCGCAGGCGGCGCCACGGGTCCTCGAGCAGGAACCGCATCGAGACGTCGAACGTCGCGCCGCCCCACATCTCGAGACTGTAGAGGCCCGACAGCCGGTGCGCGATGAAGTTGGCGATCGCGGCCATGTCGTGCGTGCGCACGCGCGTCGCCATCAGCGACTGGTGCGCGTCGCGCAGCGTCGTGTCGGTGAGGAGCAGCCCCGTCTGGCGGGCGGTCCACCCGGCGAACTCGATCGGCCCCAGCTCGTCGAGCAACTGCCGCGTGCCGCGCGGCGGCTCGCCCGTCAGGTGCGCCGGCACGGGCGCCGTGCGGAACTTCGCGGGCACCGGCTTGCCGGCCACCTCCGGGTTGCCGTTCACCAGCACCTCGGCAACGTAGGTGAGCAGCTTGGTGGCGCGATCCTGCCGCGGCACGAACCGGAACAGCTCCGGCGTCTGGTCGAGGAACCGCGTCGTGACGTTGCCGGCGCGGAACCCCGGGTGGTTGACCACGTTCTCGAGGAACGGGATGTTCGTCTTGACGCCGCGAATCCGGAACTCGCGCAGCGCCCGGTCCATGCGCCGGCAGGCGATCGGGAACTCGCGGTCCCACGCCGTCATCTTCACGAGCAGCGAGTCGTAGTACGGGCTGATCGTGGCGCCGCTGTAGGCCGATCCGCCGTCCAGGCGCACGCCGAATCCGGCCGGCGATCGATAGGTGTGGATCTTCCCGTAGTCGGGGACGAAGTTGTTCTGCGGATCCTCCGTCGTGACGCGGCACTGCAGGGCGTACCCGTTCAGGGGAATCCGGTCCTGGGCCGGCAGGTTCAACGGCGCGCGGTGCAGCTCGTGCCCCTGGGCGACCAGGATCTGCGACCGCACCAGGTCGATGCCGGTGACCATCTCGGTCACGGTGTGCTCGACCTGGATGCGCGGGTTGACCTCGATGAAGAACCACTCGTTCGTGTCGGTGTCGAGCAGGAACTCGACGGTGCCGGCGTTCTCGTACGCCGCGGTCCGCATCAGCCGCACGGCCGCGTCGCAGATCGCATCGCGGATCGCCGGATCGAGGCCGACGGCCGGCGCGACCTCGACGACCTTCTGGTGCCGCCGCTGCACCGAGCAGTCGCGCTCGTACAGGTGCAGCACGTTGCCGTGCCGGTCCGCGAGGATCTGCACCTCGATGTGCCTCGGGTTGCGGATGAACCGCTCGAGGAACACCGCGCCGTTGCCGAACGCGGCGGCCGCTTCCCGGCTCGCCTCTTCGTAGCGCGCGACGAGGTCGGCCGCCGAGTCGACGACGCGCATGCCGCGCCCGCCGCCGCCGAACGCCGCCTTGATGATCAGCGGGTAGCCGATCGCGCGCGCCGCGGCCTCGACCTCCGCCGCCGTCGCCAGCGCGCGGTCCGTGCCCGGAACGATCGGCACCGCGGCGCGCTCGGCCAGACCGCGCGCGGCCGTCTTGTCGCCGAGCAGCTCGAGCAGCGCCGCGCTCGGACCGACGAACGTGATGCCCGCCGCCGCGCACGCCCGCGGCAGCGCCGGGTTCTCCGACAGGAACCCGTAGCCGGGGTGGATGGCATCGACGCCCTTCTCGCGGGCGAGCGCGACGATGCCGTCGACGTCGAGATAGGCGGCCACGGGCCCCCGGTCTTCGCCAATCGGATAGGCCTCGTCCGCCTTGAACCGGTGCAGGCTGAGCGCGTCCTCGCGGGCGAACACCGCCACGGTGCGGAGCCCCAATTCCGTGGCGGCCCGCATGATGCGGATGGCGATTTCCCCACGGTTGAGCGCGAGCAGCTTGCGCATAACCTTTGAAAAATATCACGCGCGTTGCCGCCGGTTACAATCGGCGCCGTGGACACGACCTTCGCCCCGCCCGCGCTGCCGCTGACCGAGACGGAAATCGCCACGAGGTTCGACGCGCTCCAGCAGAAGCTGGTGCCGCTCTGGCGCTCCATCCAGCAGTTCACCGACGACGAACAGACGGTCGTCGTCGTGCCGTCGCTCAGCCTGGAGTCGGCGGCGCGCGGCGTGCGCCAGCAGGCGCTCGAGGAGCGCTTCCTGTTCCTGCTGCTCCTGCTGCGGCAGCCGCGGGCGCGGCTGATCTACGTGACGTCGCAAGCGATCCATCCCGACGTCGTGGACTACTACCTCGATCTGCTGCCCGGCGTGTTCGCCGGCCACGCGCGCAAACGGCTGTTCCTCGTGTCGCCGCTCGACGGATCGGCGCAGCCGCTCACCGACAAGCTGCTCGAGCGCCCGAGGCTCCTCGAGCACATCCGGTCGCTCATCCCGAATCCCGAGCGCGCGCACCTCGTGCCCTACAACACGACCGAGCGCGAACGGGAGCTGGCGCTGCGGCTGGGCATCCCGATGTACGGCGCCGACCCGAAGCACTTCCCGCTCGGCACGAAGAGCGGCGCGCGCAAGATCTTCGCGGAGGAAGGCGTGTCGCACCCGCTCGGCGTCGAGGACCTGCACACGCCGGAGGCGATGGCGCAGGCCATCGCCCGCATGCGACGGACGAAGCCGGCCATCCGCAAGATCGTCGCGAAGCTGAACGAAGGCGTGTCGGGCGCGGGCAACGCCAACATCGATCTGTCGGGGCTCCCGGAGCCGGGCGATGCGGCCGAGGCCACCGCCATCGCGGCGCGGATCGAGGCGATGCAGTTCGAGTCGCCGAAGATGACCTACGCGCGGTTCGTCTCCACGCTCGCCGATCACGGCGGCATCGTCGAAGAGCTGATCGCGGGGCGCGACTTCCGGAGCCCGAGCGCGCAGCTCCGGATCACGCCGCTCGGGGACGTCGAGCCGCTCTCCACGCACGACCAGATGCTCGGCGGGCCGAGCGGCCAGGCCTATCTCGGATGCCGGTTCCCCGCGAGCCCCGACTACGCCGTCGCGATCATGCGCGAGGCCATGAAGGTCGGCACGCGGCTCGAGCGCGAGGGCGTCCTCGGCCGGTTCGCGCTCGACTTCGTCACGGTGCTGAACGATCGCGACGAGTGGGAGGTCTACGCGATCGAGATCAACCTGCGCAAAGGCGGGACGACGCATCCGTTCCTGACGCTGCAGTTCCTCACGGACGGCCGCTACGACGCGGATGCCGGCGTGTTCCGCACGCCGGCCGGCGCGGCGAAGTGCTTCGTCGCGAGCGACCACGTCCACTCGCCGGCGTACCGCGCCTTCACGCACGACGACCTCTTCGACATCGTCGCGCGCCACGGCCTCCACTACGACCAGACGCGGCAGCACGGGATCGTGCTGCACATGGTCAACGGCGTCGGCGAGCAGGGCGCGCTCGGCCTGACGGCCGTCGCCGACACGCGCGACGAGGCCGACGCGCTCTATCGCCGCATGGTGCAGGTGCTCGACGAGGAGGCGGCGACGGCGACCAAGGCGGGCGCGCTGCCGTGATCGCCCCGGGTGGCTCTGCCGTGCGCCCTCGATAGCGCGTGCGTCTTCGTTCGTATTTGCCGCTGGCCGGACGACGGGCCGTCGGGCCCCTCGCCGCAGCCGACGTGCGTGTGCCCGCCCGACGCGATCGCGATGACGCGCGGCGTCCTCATCGCTTCGCGAGCGGTCTCGCGCCACCGCAGTTGGATCGCCACCCCGTCGCAGTTGCCGCACGGCGATTCGCACCACCCGTAGCTCGACCCGGTGACGGCATTCGCGAACGTCACATCCACGTGAGCAAGCGCCACACGTCCGAACACCAGCACCGCATGTCGCGAAACCGATCGATGAAGTAGACGGAGCGCGACCCTGAGACCACCGGATCCATCGTCGCAGCACCGAGACGTTGTGTCAGACGGCGCGGTACCGATCGCTGAGGTACCGGATCGCCGACCACGAGCACGCGGATCGCGGCGGCGCACCGCCGGCACGATGCCGGCGTACCGACCGGAGCGGCGGCCGCATCCCCCGTGCGTCGCCGCACGCATCCCGATCCCAATCGCTGCAGTCACGAACGCGAAGATGATCGCTTCTCCGAATGCGGCCTCTAAATCACTGACGCCTCGCGACTTACGATCTGCAGGCTCGCGTGCGGTGACTGCAGCGCCCCGAAGGGGTTACTGCAACGCCTCGACACGGTTGCCATAGTGCGCCGAAACGATGTCTACAGCCCCTCGACACCGTTGCTGCAGCGCCTCGACACGGTGGCTGCAGCGCCCCGAAGCGGTAGCCGCAGCGCCTCGACGCGGTTGCCACAGTGCGCCGACACGATGTCTGCAGCCTCGACACCGTTGCTGCGGCGCCTCCACACGGTGGCTGCCGTGCACCGGCACCCGGGGTGCCGCCTGGCGCGGCGCCTGCGGCATCAGCCACGAACGGTGACTTGCGAGCAGCGCAACTCTCAGATCAATTCAGCGAAACCGTCACTACTTCGCCCCCGCAACCTTGCGACGATGCCGTCGCCCCGCAGGAGGGGGCTCCGATGACATGCCTCCAACGGTACGAGCACGAGATGTTGGTGAGGGTGAGAGACTTCGGGATCGCCCATCGCGATCGGTTTCCCGGGTCGAGCACGGGCGGGGAGTTGTTCGATCGGGTCGCGGCGGCGGTGCAGACCATCGAGGCGCACCTGCGAGGACGGCTCCTCGGCGAGATCGGGAGGGCGACGGCTCTCGCCCCGCACCCCCGCCCTCGTCCGCGCCAGGAAGACGATCGCCCGGGCGGGACGGCGGGAACCCGGTGTGCAACCCGAGGTCGCGACGAACCGAGCCGCAGCAAGAGCAGGACGAACGGTCGTCCTCTTACGGCGACTTACGGCTCACGTCGGCTTACGGCTCACGCCTCGAGTCTCGAGCCCTGAGCCTCGAGCCGTGAGCCTGACCCGGCATCATCCTTGCTGCCCTGGTTGCCAAGAGCCCATCGCTCGATCCACGAGGGAGCCGCAATGCCTGCAGCCCGATCGCTCGCCCTGTCTCTCGCCGCCGTTCTCGTCGCCGTCACGCTCTCGGCGTGCGCCACCACGATCAACCACGTGCTCGCCGATCCGGGCCGCTACCGCGATCGAACCGTCACGGTTTCGGGCCGCGTGGCGGACAGCGTGTCGGTGGGCGGGCACGGCGCGTATCGGCTGGAGGATCGCAGCGGCTCGTTGTGGGTGGTCTCGGCCGCCGGCGTGCCGCGGACCGGCGCGCACGTGAAGGTGAAAGGGCGCGTGCACGACGCGTTCAACGTGGGCCTGCTCGGCGGCCGGCTGCGGCTGCCCGAGCACATCGCCTCCGGCGTCGTGCTCGAGGAGCGATCGCACAAGGCGGACTGACCGCCGGCGCATCGCCTGGCGCGCCGTCAGGCGATGCGCGGCCGCGCTCGCCCGCGCACCCGAAGCCGCCACAGCACTCCGAGCACGCCCAATCCCGACAGCAACCCGATCCATCGTCCGCGCGCCGGCGGTGTCGGCGCGGCGCGCGCGAACCGCAGTGTGAGCTCCCGCTGCCAGACGTCGCGGCGCTGCCCGGTGATGACGATGCCGCCGGCCGGCATGAGGGCGTTGATCAGGTACACGCTCATCTCCGGCGCGTGCGCGTTCGCGAAGCGGAGCTCGTGCGCGCCGGCGCCGCCGGCCGCCGGTGCCGTGGCGCGCAGGCGCACCGTGCCGGTGCCGGCGCGGAGAGAGTCGATCGACGGGAACTCGCAGCTCGAGAGCGTCAGCGGCAGGCGCGCGCCGTCGACGTCCAAGCGCGCGTCGGCGAGCACGGCCAACGCGTAGCGGCGCTGCTCGGCGTCCGACACGACGGCGTCGGCATCCCGATCGACGAGCGACAGGACGCGGCCGGCGACGTCCACGCCCGGCGTGAGATCGATCTCCACCACGACCGCATCGGCGCCGAGCGCGATGCGCGCCGCCTGCAGGTACTCGTCGAGCCGATGCGCGCGCGGGGCCGCCGAGAAGGCGAGCCACAGGCCGGCGGCGGCCGCGATCGCCTGGCGCGTCATCGCGAGACGAGCCTCGCGCCGTAGTCGTTCGTCGGATCCCGGTAGATCGTGTGGATGTGATCTGGGTCGTTCTGCTGCGGCGCGTACTCGATGTGCAGCGTCGGCCCCTGGATCCGGAAGTACGCGAGGCTGCCGGGCTCGGTCGGCCCGCTCCACGCGAAGTACGTGCGCGCGAGGTTCGATCGGATTTCCGCCATCTTCGCCGCCGCGCCCTCGTCGTTCAGGATCCCGACCCACTCGTGCGCGAGATCCAGCAGCATCTCCTGCTGGGCCGGCGTGAGCGCGGAGGCGGGGATTCCTTCCGGCGCGATCGTCTTGCCGTCCTGTCCGGCACCGAGCACGAGATCGGCCACGCGGTAGTCGAGCACGGCCTTCGATCGCGCGGCCGCGTCGAGCGCACCGATGAGCCTGACGCTCTTGTCGTGCTCGTCGCCGAGCGGGCGGATCGATCGCCCGTTCAGCGTGTAGGTCGCCGGCTGCGCTGCCGGCAGGCTCGGCGTCAGCACGCTCGCGCGCCCGGCGATCGTGACGTTGATCGCGAGATGGTGCCCGCCGAACTGCACCATCCACGGCGAGGTCGTGGACGGCGTGCCGAGAATGCCGATGTAGTACTCGGCCAGCCCGAACCGCACGCCGCCGCCCCGCCCGCCGCCGCCGGGACGCCCGCCCGTCCGCCCGCCGCCGCGGCTCTGCAGCACCTCGTCGCCGTTCATGATGTCGGTGACCTTCTGGTAGCCCTCGCGGCTGAGAACGGTGGAGACGAGCGCCATCGCGGCCTCGTGCTGCGCGGGCGTGAGGTCGCCGAGCCGCAGGCTGTGCCGTTCGAAGATGCCCGACGGCAGGTTGGACCAGTTCGTCTTCTGCGGGCCGTCGAACGGAAAGAGCGCCCGCGCGCGCTCCGAGTCGCCGACCGTCGCGAGGAAGCGCTGCGCGGCCTCGACCGATCGCGCGGTCGCCGACTGCGCGGCCGGCGGGCTCGCCACGGCGGCGTTGCGGCCGGATCCAGCCAGAAGAGGCAGAGCGAGCACGGCCACGGCGCCGGCAGAGAAGAGGACGTTCCGCATGCGGCGCAGTCTACGCCCGTCCAGGCAGCGGCGATCCGGGATCTTCGCGGCCGCAGGCAGGCGGATAATGGCCCACGATGTCCCACACCGGCCGTCACTTCCTCCAGATTCCCGGGCCGACCAACGTGCCCGACCGCGTGCTCCGCGCCATGGCGGCGCCGGTCATCGACCATCGCGGCCCCGAGTTCGCCGCGCTCACCGCGGACGTGCTCGAGGGCCTTCGTCACGTGTTCGGCACACGCGGGCCGGTCGTCATCTACACGGCGTCGGGCACCGGCGCGATCGAGGCCGCGTTCGCCAACACGCTGTCTGCCGGCGATCGCGTGCTCGTCTTCGAGACCGGCTACTTCTCCGGCCTCTGGCGTCAGGTCGCCGAATCGTTCGGGCTCGGTGTGCAGGAGGTGCCGGGCGACTGGCGGCGCGGCGCCTCGCCCGCCGATCTCGAGCGGCACCTCGCCGCCGATCCCCAGCACGCGATCAAAGCCGTCGTCGTCGTCCACAACGAGACGTCGACCGGCGTCAGGAGCGACGTGGCCGGCCTGCGCGCGGCGATGAACCGCGTCGGGCACCCCGCGCTGCTGATGGTCGACACCGTGTCGTCGCTGGCGTCGATGGAGTACCGGCACGACGAGTGGGAGGTGGACGTGTCGGTCTGCGGATCGCAGAAGGGGCTCATGGTGCCGCCCGGCCTGAGCGTTCACGCGATCTCCGCGAAAGCGATCGCCGCCGGACGCCACGCCGGGCTGCCGCGCCGCTACTGGGACTGGGCGGACATGATCCGGCAGCACGAACGCGGGTTCTTCGCCTACACGCCCGCGACCAACCTGCTCTTCGGCCTGCGGGAAGCGCTCGCCATGCTGCGCGAGGAAGGGCTGCCTCAGGTGTTCGCGCGCCACGATCGGCACGCCGAGGCGACGCGCGCGGCCGTGCGCGCGTGGGGACTCGACCTCGTCTGCGCCGATCCGCTGGCGTACTCCAGCTCGCTCACGGCGGTGTTCACGCCGGAGGGGCACGACGCGGACGAGCTGCGCCGCGTCATCCTCGATCGTTTCGACATGTCGCTCGGGACGGGCCTCGGCCGCCTGGCGGGCCGCGCGTTCCGCATCGGCCACCTCGGCCATTTCAACGATCTGATGCTCGCCGGCACGCTCGCGGGCGTCGAGATGGGGCTGCGCGCGGCCGGCGTGCCTCACGCGCCGGGCGGCGTCGCCGCCGCGCTCGACGTGCTCGCATCGGGCGCGCCGCAGCCCAGTGCCAGCGCGCCCGCGCCGGCCGGCTGATCGATCCGGCGGGTACGCGCGACGTGCAGCCCATTCAGGACGTCCTCCACCGGATCCGCTGGGACGCCGAATTCGGCCGAGGTGCGTTCGCGATCGCCTACTGGGATCGCGTGGCCAGCCGCGAAGAGCACGTGCCGCTGGCCTCGGTGGCGTTCGACGCCGCCGACCCGCGCGCGCTGCGCGTGACCGACGCCGACGGCTCGTCCATCCGCCTTCCGCTCCATCGCGTGCGGGCGGTGTACCGCGACGACGTCGAGATCTGGCGTCGTCCGCCCCGCGACCCGCGCCGCGCCGGGCACGGCTGACCCGGCGCAATCGCGCATACACTAGCCGGCGTGTCGACCCGCAACGACGCGATGGCGATCTCGACGCGGCTCTAGCGCGATCCTCGATGGCCGCCGCGCACGCCTTCGATCCCGACGCCCTCCGGCGAGCGCTGACGACGCGTGTGGCGGGCGAGATCCGCTTCGACGCGGTGTCGCGCGCGCTGTACTCGACGGACGCGAGCGTCTATCAGATCCAGCCGGCCGGCGTCGCGATCCCCCGCACCCGCGACGACCTCGCCGCCATCCTCGACGCCTGCCGCGAGGCCGGCTGCCCGATCACGATGCGCGGCGGCGGCACGTCGCAGGCCGGCCAGGCGATCGGCCGCGGGCTGATCGTGGACACGTCCAAGTACCTCAACCGCGTGCTCGACGTGCACCCCGAAGAACGCTGGGCGCGCGTCGAGCCCGGCGTCGTGCTCGACGAGCTGAACGCCGCGCTGAAGCCGCACGGCCTGCGCTTCGCCCCCGACGTCTCCACCGCCAGCCGCGCCACGATCGGCGGCATGATGGCGAACAACTCGAGCGGCGCCCGTTCGATCCTGTACGGCAAGACCATCGATCACGTGCTCGAGCAGGACGTGCTGCTCTCGGACGGATCGGTCGTGCGCGCGCGAGCGTGGACGGACGACGAGGCTCGGGCGGCGTGCGCGGGTGAGAGCGTGCTGGCGCGCGGCTGCCGGCTCCTGCGGCAGCTCGGCCGCGAGCACGCGGCGGAAATCGATCGCCGGTTCCCCAACGTGCTGCGCCGCGTCGGCGGCTACAACCTCGACGCGTTCGTCCCCGGCCGTCCGTTCGACCTCACGAAGCTGATGGTCGGCTCGGAAGGCACGCTCGGCATCGTGCTCGAGGCCCGGCTCGGGCTCGTGCCGCTGCCGGCCGCCAAGGCCGTGCTGTCGGTGCAGTTCGACAGCCTGCTCGACTCGCTCGAGGCGACGCCGCTCATCCTGCGCCACCGGCCGTCGGCCGTCGAGGTGATGGATCGCTTCATCCTCGATCACACGAAGAAGAGCCCGGCGCTCGACGCGCTCCGGCGGAGCTTCGTCGAGGGCGATCCCGCGTCGCTGCTGTGCGTCGAGCTCTACGCCGACCGCGCCGCCGATCTCCCGCCCATGCTGGACGCCCTCGAAGCGGATCTTCGCGCGGCGGGATGGGGATCGCACGTCCATCGCGCGCTCGCCGCCGACGCGCAGGCGAGGATCTGGAGCCTGCGCGAAGCGGCGCTCGGGCTGTCGATGGCGATGAAGACCGACGAGAAAGCGATCTCGTTCGTCGAGGACACCGCGGTGCCGCCGGAACGGCTGCGCGACTACATCGCGCGTTTCCTCGAGATCGTCCGGAGGCACGGCACGACCGCCGGCATCTACGCGCACGCGTCGGTCGGCTGCCTCCATGTGCGACCGGTCATCGACCTCAAGACCGCCGACGGCGTCTCGCGGTTCGAGGCGATCGCCCGCGAGGTCGCCGAGCTCGTGCTCGAGTTCGGCGGGGCGCTCTCGGGCGAGCACGGCGACGGGCTCGTCCGCAGCCCGTTCATGCGGCGGATGTACGGGCCGGTGCTGTACGACGCCTTCGAATCCATCAAACGGACGTTCGATCCGGCGGGCCTCTTCAATCCCGGCAAGATCGTGGACGCCGAGCCGCTCACCGCGAACCTGCGGTACGGCGCCGGCTACGAGACGCCGCGGCCGGCCACCCGCTTCGACTACTCGGCGTACGGGGGCATGGCCGGCGCGGTCGAGATGTGCAGCGGCCTCGGCGCCTGCCGCAAGACGCTCGACGGCACGATGTGCCCGTCGTTCATGGCCACACGCGAGGAGATGCACTCGACGCGCGGCCGCGCCAACGCGCTTCGCCTGGCGATGGCCGGGCGCCTCGGCGAGGCCGGGCTCGGCGACGAGGGGATGTACCGGACGCTCGACTGGTGCCTCGAGTGCCGCGCCTGCAAGGCCGAGTGCCCGGTGGGCGTCGACGTGGCGCGGTTCAAGAGCGAGTTCCTCGCCGACTACTGGACGCGGCACGCCATGCCGCGCCGCGCGCGGCTGCTCGCCGAGGTCCATGCGCTCGGCCGGATCGGCAGCCGGCTGGCGCCGGTCTCGAACTGGATCGCCGGCGCGCCGCTCGTGCGGCAGGCACGCGCGCTGGCGCTCGGCATCGACGGCCGGCGCCGGCTGCCCCGCTTCGCCCGCCGCCGGCTCGAGGACCGGCTGCCGGCGGTCGAACATGCCGACGCCGTGATCTTCGCCGACACGTTCAGCAACTACTACGATCCGGACGTCGGCCTCGCCGCGGCCGCGGTGCTCGAGGCCGGCGGCCTTCGCGTGGGGCTCGCTGGCAACGTCTGCTGCGGCCGGCCGAAGATCTCCAAGGGCCTGCTGCGCGACGCCGCCGCGCTCGCGGCCGCCAACACCGATCGCCTCCACCGGCACGCCGCGGCGGGACGGCCGATCGTCTTCTGCGAGCCGAGCTGCCTCTCGGCCGTCCGCGAAGATGCGCCGGATCTGTTGCGCGGCGATCTGGCCCGCAAAGCCCGCGAGGTCGCCGAGGCCTGCGTGCCGTTCGAGCAGCTCGCCGGCAACCTCGCGGACCGCCTGCGCTTCAGGCCCGGCCCGGCCGCGATCCTGCTCCACGCGCACTGTCATCAGAAGTCGATGGGGCTCGCCGGGCCGACGCACGCGCTGCTCGCGCGATTGCCCGGCTCGACGGTCACCGACACCCACGCCGGCTGCTGCGGCATGGCCGGCTCGTTCGGCTACGAGCACGTCGAGCTGTCGCGCGCGATCGCCGATCACCGGCTGCTGCCCGCCATCCGCGCCCGCGCCCCCGGCACCGTCATCGTCGCCACCGGCACGTCGTGCCGGCAGCAGGTGGCGGATCTCACCGGCGAGACGGCGGTCCATCCGGCCGTGCTCGTCGCGTCCTGTCTCGAGGCGCGCGGATGAGCCCCGCCGGCCTGTCGCTCGCGGCGCTCCTCGTCGCCATCGTCGCCAGCTCGGTCACGTCCTGGAACGTCGGCGTGCTGGCGATCGCGCTCGCCTGGCTCGTGGCGTGGTACGGCGGCATCGCGCTGAACGACGTGCTCGCGGGCTTTCCCGTGTCGCTCTTCCTCACGCTCACGGGCGTGACGATGCTCTTCTCGCAGGCGCAGCAGAACGGCACCCTCGAGAAGGTCGCCGAGCGCGCGCTTCGGCTGTGCCGCGGCAACGCCGGGCTCGTGCCGATGATGTTCTTCGCCCTGTGCTGCCTGCTCGCGTCGCTCGGGCCCGGGCACATCGCGACGACGGCGCTCGTCGCGCCGATGGCGATGTCGGTCGCGGCGCGCGCGCGGATTCCGGCGTTCCTCATGGCGATCATGGTCGGGCACGGCGCGACGGCGGGCTCGCTCTCGCCCGTCGCGCCGACGGGCATCATCGTGAGCGGCATCATGACGCGCATCGGCCTGCCCGGCTACGAGTGGCCGACCTATCTCAACAACCTCGCGGCCCAGACGCTCGTCGCCTTCGCGGGCTACTTCGCGTTCGGCGGCTGGCGGCTGTTCGGGTTCTCCTATGCGGGCACCGACGAGGCGGCGGCGCCGCCGGCGCGCGCGCGTCTCGACCGGGCGAACTGGCTCACGCTCGGCGTCATCGCCGCGCTGCTCGTCGGCGTGCTCGCCCTCGGCATGAACGTCGGCATGGCGGCGTTCGCCGGCGCGGTGCTGCTCGCCGCGCTCCGCGTCGCCGATCACGACGCGGCGATTCGCCGCATGCCGTGGAACGTGATCCTCATGGTCTCGGGCGTCACGGTGCTGATCGCGCTGCTGGAGAAGACGCAGGGTCTGGATCTCTTCACTGCGCTGCTCGCCCGCTGGGCCACGCCCGACACCATCACGGGCTTCATCGCGTTCGTCACCGGTCTCGTCTCGGTGTACAGCAGCACGTCGGGCGTCGTGCTGCCGGCGTTCCTCCCGACCATTCCCGGCCTCGTCGCGCGGCTCGGCGGCGGCGATCCGGTGGCCATCGCCTCGGCGATCAACGTGGGCGGCCACCTCGTGGACGTGTCGCCGCTCTCGACGATCGGCGCGCTCTGCATCGCCGGCCTCGTGCCCGGCACCGAGGACGCCCGCGTCCTCTTCAACCGGCTGCTCGCCTGGGGGCTGTCGATGACGGCCGTCGGCGCGCTCGCCTGCGCGCTCATGTTCTGATCGCGGCCGCCGCGCGCGCCTGACGGCGAAGGCGACGCGACCGTATAATCGGTGGCTCGTCTCGTACCGGCATGCCGATCGTCGAACACACCTCGCTCCCGACGTTCAGGGACCTGCGGCGGCAGGGGCACACCGTGCTGACGGTGCCGGAAGCGCAGCACCAGGACATCCGCGCGCTGCACGTCGGGCTGCTGAACATGATGCCGGACGCGGCGTTTCGCGTGACCGAGCAGCAGTTCATGCGGCTCGTCGGCAGCTCGAACCACATCGCGCAGTTCTTCGTGCACTGCTTCACCGTGCCGGGGCTGCCGCGCGGCGGGGCCACGCAGTCCTACATCGATCGCCACTACGAGGACCTCGCCACCATCTACGCCGACGGGCTCGACGCGCTCATCATCACCGGCGCGAACGTCGCGAACCCGCGGCTGGACCTCGAGCCGTTCTACGGGCCGCTCACCGAGGTGATCGGCTGGGCGGCCGAGAACGTCACGTCCGTGCTCTGCTCGTGCCTGTCGACGCACGCGCTGATGAAGTTCCTCCACGGCATCGATCGCGTGCCGCTCCCCCGCAAGCAGTGGGGCGTCTACGCGCACCGCGTCGTCGCCGCCGGGCACCCGCTCCTGCGCGACATCAACACCCGCTTCGACGTGCCGCACTCGCGCTACAACGCGATCACGCGGGAGCAGTTCGTCGGTGCGGGCCTCCAGATCCTGATCGAGAGCGCCGAGGCGGGCGTCCACGCGGCCGTCAGCGAGGACGGCCTGCGGCGCGTCTACTTCCAGGGGCACCCGGAGTACGACGCGAACAGCCTGCTCAAGGAGTACAAGCGCGAGGTGCTGCGGCACTTCGACGGCGAGCGCGATCTGCCGCCGTTCCCGGAGCACTACGTCGCCGGCGGTGCGCCGGCGATCATCGACCGCTACCTCGAGGACGCGCACGCGGCGCGCGCGGCGGGCCGCGCGCTGCCGGAGTTCCCGGAGCCGCGCGTCGCCCCGTGGCTCGACAACACCTGGCGCGACACCGCGCGCGCGGTGTTCGACAACTGGTTCGGCCTCGTCTACCAGCTCACGAACCTGGATCGCCGCCTGCCGTTCATGGACGGCATCGATCCGCGCCATCCGCTCGAGGGCCTCATGCGGCACGACGCCCCCCACACCGACGACCAACGAGGACACGACCGATGAAGGACGAGACGCTCGCGATTCACGCAGGCTACAAGACCGATCCGACCACCAAGGCGGTGGCGGTGCCGATCTACCAGACGGTGGCGTACGAGTTCGACAACGCGCAGCACGGCGCGGATCTGTTCAACCTGGTCGTGCCGGGCAACATCTACACGCGGATCATGAACCCGACGCAGGACGTGCTCGAGCAGCGCGTGACCGCGCTCGAGGGCGGCATCGCCAGCCTCGCGCTCAGCTCGGGGCAGGCGGCCATCACCTACGCGATCCTCACCATCGCCCGCGCCGGCGCCAACATCGTGTCGGTGCCCCAGTTGTACGGCGGCACCTACACGCTCTTCGCGCACCAGCTTCCCGCGATGGGCATCGAGGTGCGGTTCGCGAAGGACGACCAGGCGGCGTCGCTCGAGGCGCTCGTCGACGGCCGGACGGCCGCCGTCTACTGCGAGACCATCGGCAACCCGGCCGGCAACATCCCGGATCTCGAGACCATCACGGCGATGGCGCACCGGCACGGCGTGCCCGCGATCGTGGACAACACGGTGCCGACGCCCGTGCTGATGAAACCCATCGAGTTCGGCGCCGACATCGTCGTGCACTCGCTGACGAAGTACATGGGCGGCCACGGCACGTCGATCGGCGGCATCATCGTCGACTCGGGCAAGTTCCCGTGGGCGGAACACCAGGATCGGTTCCCGATGCTGAGCACGCCGGAACCGGCGTACCACGGCGTGGTCTACACGGAAGCCCTGGGGCCCGCGGCGTTCATCGGCCGGGCGAGGACGGTGCCGCTGCGCAACATGGGATCGGCCATCAGCCCGTTCAACGCCTTCCTCTTCCTCCAAGGGATCGAGACGCTCTCGCTGCGCATGGAACGGCACGTCGCCAACGCGATGGTCGTCGCCCGCCATCTGGAGCGGCATCCGTCGGTCTCGTGGGTGAGCTACGCGGGGCTGGAGTCGTCGCCGTACTACGCGCTGGCGCAGAAGTACACGAACGGCCGGCCGTCGGCGCTGCTGACGTTCGGCATCAAGGGCGGATTCGACGCGGGCGTGAAGTTCTACGACTCGCTCCAGATCTTCAAGCGGCTCGTGAACATCGGCGACGTGAAGTCGCTCGCCGCGCACCCGGCGTCCACGACGCACCGTCAGCTCGGCGAGGCCGAGCTGGCGAGCGCGGGCGTGACGCCGGACATGATCCGCCTGTGCGTCGGGATCGAGGCGGTCGAGGACATCCTCGGGGACATCGACCAGGCGCTGGCCGTCGCGACGGCCTGACGCGCGCCGCGCGCGTCTCGGGCCGCGCGAACGATCCCGCGGCGTCGTTTCGGAATGCCTCGGCCAGGGCTCGCGCGGCCGGGCCGACCGCCGCCGGAGTGCGCGAGCGGGCCGGGCACATCAGTTGCACTCCGGCACAGGCAGAACGATCCATGCCGGTGCCGGACGTCGCTCCGTCGATCGATTCCGCCGAGGCGCGGGTGCTGAACCGCGCGATCGCCGCGAAGCTCGACGAGATCGCCGCGCTGCTCGCCAGCCAGCACGCCAACGCGTTCCGCGTGCGCGCGTACCGGCGAGCGGCCGCCGCGCTCCGCCGGCTCGAGACGCCGATCTCCGACGTGCTCGCCCGGGGCGGCGTCGAGGCGCTCGAGGCGCTGCCAGGCATCGGCGAGAGCCTGGCCCGCACGATCCGCGACCTCGCGCGGTTCGGCTATTCGCCGATGCTCGACCGGCTGCGCGGCGACGCGGACCCCATCCGCCTGCTCTCGACAGTGCCGGGCATCGGCCGCCGGCTGGCGACGCGGCTCCACGAAGACCTTCACATCGAAACGCTGGAGACGCTCGAAGCGGCCGCGCACGACGGCCGGCTGACGACGCTCGCGGGCATCGGGCCGAAGCGGCTCGCCGGCATCCGGGCGGTGCTGGCCGAACGGCTCGGCCGGGTCCGGCCGCCAGCCGCGCCCGCCGGCAGCGGGCCCAACGTGGAAGAGATCCTGGACGTCGACCGCGAGTACCGCGATGCCGCCGCGTCAGGCCGGCTCCCGACGATCGCGCCGAGACGCTTCAACCCGGACCACGAGCCGTGGCTCCCCATCCTCCACACGCGCCGCGGCACCCGCGAGTACACCGCGGTGTTCTCCAACACGGCGCGGGCGCACCGGCTCGACCGCACGCGCGACTGGGTGGTGATCCATTGGGACGATGGCGGGAGCCAGGGACAGTGCACGGTCGTCACCGAGCGTGCCGGCCCGCAGAGCGGGCAGCGCGTCGTTCGCGGCCGCGAGCAGGACGGCGCGGTGCACGACGCCCACGCGATCGCGGACCGCGGCAATTGATCGGATCGCAGGCCACACGCGACACGTGCGGGCGCTGCGCCGCGCGCTGCCAGGCGACCACGCTTCCGCGGCTGACAGCGCTGGCGCCGGGCCGTGCGCAGGAAAACACGCCGCCGATATTCGACGACGGATGCTCCGCCAGGCCGTGCGCGGCCGTCCGCATTGATGGCACCGCCTCGCACGCTCATTTGCAGCCCAGATTTGCGGCCGCCACCCGTCGAGCGCATACTCTGCGACCATGATCGCCGCCCTCCCGCTCGGCGTCTTCGTCGTCATGCTGCTGTTCTTGGCCGCGATGTCGGCCGTCGCCGTGTTCGCCGGCGTGCACGCGAGGCGGCAGGCGAGCCTCGTCAAGAGCACGCCGACGACGCCGATTGCGCTCGCCGCCGACGGCTTCTGCGAGCTCGAGGGCGTCGTCGACGCGATCGCGGGCCGTCCGGTGACGGCGCCGCTCACGGGTTGGCCCTGCTGCTGGTATCACGCGCGACTCGAGCGCTACGTCTCGCGGCCGACGAGCGGCGGCGGGGGCGGCTGGCAGCTCGCGCGGGAGTGGACGAGCGGCGCCCCCTTCTTCGTGCGCGACGGCACCGGCGTCTGCATCGTCGATCCGTTCCGCGCCGAGGTGACGCCGACCGACCGCAGCCGCTGGTACGGCGACCGCGAACAGCCGAGCGATCGAAATCCGCCGAAAGTCCCGCCCACCGAGTCGCTCGACCGGATCGTCGAAGTCGCCGGCGCGAAGCGGTACCGCTACACCGAGGAACGGATCTACGCCGGCGATCCGCTGCTCGTGCTCGGGGAGTTCTCGAAGGGCATCGCCGAATCCGTCGATGACGACGATGATGATGATCAGGATGACGACGATGACGAGATGGCCGACGCCGAGGCGGCGGCCGAAACAGGGAGCGAGGAAGAAGACGAGAGCGCCACCGCCGATCTAGAGCGCGACGATGCGCTCTTCGACGCGGCACGGGCGATCACGCGCCGTACGATCGCGCGCGGGACCGGCGCCAAGCCGTTCATCGTCACGACCACGCCACAGGCGCAGCACCTCGCGCTGACGGCCACCGGATCGTTGGCCGCCTTCGGCGTCGCGCTCGTGCCGCTGGCGATCGCGCTGCTGCTCATCTGGGCCCGCACGGGACGCTGACGCGCGGCGCGATCCGCCGATCGCGGGATCCGCGCGCCGACCTCCGGTATCCTGAAAGCGCCCTCCGCGCCGCGGTTCCGCCGCAGCCGGATCGCGTCGTCTCCATGATGCTCGGACCCGGCCTCGACTGCGTCGACCTCGAGTTCCTCGGCACGCCCGAGGTCATCGCCACGGTGCTCGTCCATGGACGGCAGGGCGTTGCCGTGATCGATCCCGGGCCGTCCACGACGCTCACGACGCTGCGGGCGGCGCTGGCGCGGCGCGGATTCGCCTCTGCCGACGTGCGCGCCGTCCTGCTCACGCACATCCACCTCGATCACGCGGGCGCGGCGGGCACGCTCCTCGCCGAGTGTCCGAACGCCGTCGTCTACGTGCACGAGCGCGGCGCCGCGCACCTCGTCGATCCCCGCAAGCTCATCGCGAGCGCGACGCGGCTCTACGGCGACGACATGGATCGGCTGTGGGGTGAGATCCGTCCGGTGCCATCGGACCGCCTGCGCGTGCTGTCGGGAGAGCCGGCCGAGCGCCTGGCGATCGTCGGCCACGACGTCGAGTGGGCCTACACGCCGGGCCACGCGTCGCATCACGTCAGCTACTTCCTGCCGGCCGGACGCATCGCGTTCGTCGGCGACACGGCGGGCCTCGCCCGCCCGCGAAGCCGCGTGGTGCTGCCCGCCACGCCGCCGCCCGACATCGACCTCGAGGCGTGGCGCGTCTCCACGGATCGCATCCTCGACTGGGATCCCGAGCAGATCGTGCTCACGCACTTCGGCCCGCAGGCCGCGCCGCGCGTGCACTTCGGCGAGCTGTGGCGGCAGATCGGGGACTGGAGCGCGCGCGTGCGGATGCTGCTCGAGGCGCCCGGCACCGACGAGATGCGGGCGCGCGCGTTCTCGGACGCCGTCTCGCGCGACCTGGCGCGCTCGACCACGGCGGCCGATGCGCTCGGCTACGAGCGTGCGGGCCGGTTCGACTTCTCGTGGAACGGGCTGGCGCGCTACTGGCGCGGACGTGCGTCGTGACGTGGCTCAGTCGGTCGTGACGATGCGGCTGCGCTCGGCTTCGATCTGGCGGCGGATGTCGTCCATGTCGAGCGCGCGGACCTTGGCGATGAGGTCTTCGAGGTCGGCAGCCGGCAGCATGCCCGGTTGTGCCGCGAGCAGCACGCCGTCGCGGAAGACCATCACGGTCGGGATCGACCGGATGCCGAACGCGCCGGCGAGCCCTTCCTGATCCTCGGTGTCGATCTTCCCGAAGGTGATGTCCGGATGGTGCTCGGCCGCGGCCGCGAAGATCGGGGCGAACGTCCGGCAGGGTCCGCACCAGCTCGCCCACCAGTCGAGCAGCACGATGCCGTCCTCGACCGTCTCCTCGAAGTTCTCCGCCGTCACGTCCACGAGCGCCATCCGGATCTCCCTGCTCCCGCCTACTTCATCGTCGGCATGATGAACTCGGCCCCGGCGCGGATGCCCGTGGGCCACCGCGACGTGATCGTCTTCATCCGCGTGTAGAAGCGCACGCCCTCCGGGCCGTGCATGTGGTGGTCGCCGTAGAGCGAGTGCTTCCACCCGCCGAAGCTGTGGAACGCCATCGGCACCGGGATCGGCACGTTGATGCCGACCATGCCGACCTGGATCTCGTGGGCGAACGCGCGCGCGCTGTCGCCGTCGCGGGTGAAGATCGCCGTGCCGTTGCCGAACTCGTGCGCGTTGACGAGCTCCACGGCCTCGCGATAGTTCTTCGCGCGCACGACGCTCAGCACCGGCCCGAAGATCTCTTCCTTGTAGATGCGCATGGCCGGCGTGACGTGATCGAAGAGACAGCCGCCGATGAAGAAGCCGTTCGGCGACACGTCGTTGCGGTAGCCGCGGCCGTCCACGACGAGCGTGGCGCCTTCCTCGACGCCGAGGTCCACGTAGCCCTTCACGCGGTTGTAGTGGTCGCGCGTGACGAGCGGGCCCATCTCGTTCTTCCTGTCGGCGCCCGGGCCGATCCGCAGCGTGTCGAGCCGCGTCTTCAGCCGGCCGACGAGCGCGTCGGCCAGCGCGTCGGTGACCGCGACGGCCACCGAGATCGCCATGCAGCGTTCGCCGGCCGATCCGTACGCGGCACCCATCAGCGCGTCGATGGTCTTGTCGAGATCCGCGTCCGGCATCACGACCATGTGGTTCTTCGCGCCGCCGAGCGCCTGCACGCGTTTGCCGTGCGCCGCGCCGGTCGAGTAGATGTACTGCGCGATCGGCGTCGAGCCGACGAAGCTCACCGCCTGCACGTCCGGGTGCGTGAGCAGCGCGTCCACGGCTTCCTTGTCGCCGTTCACCACGTTGAACACGCCGTCGGGCAGGCCGGCCTGCTTGAACAGGTCCGCGACGAACAGCGACGCCGACGGGTCGCGCTCCGAGGGCTTGAGCACGAACGTGTTGCCGCAGGCGATCGCCACGGGGAACATCCACATCGGCACCATCACGGGGAAGTTGAACGGCGTGATGCCGGCGACGACGCCGAGCGGCTGGCGGATGGAGTGGCTGTCGATGTTGCTGCCGACGTTCTCGGTGAACTCGCCCTTGAGCAGGTGCGGGATGCCGCAGGCGAACTCGACGACCTCGAGCCCCCGCGTCACCTCGCCCATCGCATCGTCGTGCACCTTGCCGTGCTCGGCCGTGATGAGGGCCGCGAGCGGCTCCATGTTGGCCTCGAGCAGCTCCTTGAACTTGAACATCACACGTGCGCGGCGCAGCGGCGTCGTGTTCGCCCAGGCCGGCAAGGCCGCCTTGGCCGCCGCGATCGCCTTGCCGACCTCGTCCTTGGTCGCGAGGGGCACGCGCGCCTTGACCGCGCCGAGCGCGGGGTTGTACACGTCGCCGAACCGCCCGCTCGTGCCGTCCACGCGCTCCCCGTGGATGAAGTGCTGCAGCGTCTCGACGCCGGCCGGCGCCTTGTTCACGTCCTTCTCTTCCAACAACATACGGGTGATCCTTTCCGTGCTCGTATCGGGCGCAGGATTGGTGCGCGACGGACGGCCAGGGGGCGCCGCCGCGAGCGCGAGCGCCGGCAAGACCGAAAGCGGTTCTCCGCATTATACCGGCCCGGCCGCGAGCCGGCGCCATCGCCGGGTCGTCGCGAACGGCCGGGGCGTGCCGAAGCGGCGCCCCGTCGTTCTATAGAATGTCAAGGCTGTGGCCGCCCTCATCGAAGCGATCGACATCAAGCGGAAGACGTTCTTCGAGTTCGAGAACGCCCCCTACCACTGCCTGGACGTGGAGGTCTCGAAGCCCACGGCCCGCGGCGGGCAGACGCTCGTGCGCCTCAAGATGCGCAACCTGCTCACGCGCGCGGTGTTCGACCGCACGTTCAAGGCGGGCGAGAAGTTCGCCGAGCCCGACCTGGACGTGGTCCCCGCCGCGTTCCTCTACCGCGACGCCGAGGGGTCGCACTTCATGGATCAGGAGAGCTACGAGACGCTCACGCTCGGCGACGAGACGATCGGCGACGATCGGCTGCTGCTCGCCGACAACGTGCTCGTGCAGATCCAGCGGTACAACGGCCGGCCGATCGGGCTGCAATTGCCGCCCCACGTGGAACTGCGCGTGGACCGGACCGAGCCCGGCGTGAGGGGCGACACGGCGAGCGGCGGCGTCACCAAGCCGGCCACCCTCGAGACCGGCCTCGAGATCCGCGTGCCGCTCTTCATCAAGGAAGGCGAGAAGGTGAAGGTGCACACCGAGACGCGCGAGTTCGCGGGAAGGGCCTGAGGCATCGGGACATCGATCATCGGGGCGTCGGGACATCAGATATCCCGATGGCCCGATGATCGATGCCCCGATGCCCTAAATCATCTTCGTCGTCCGTGAGACGAACTGGATGGCGAAGCCCCAGGGGTCGCGCAGCATCGCGAGCTCGTCGCCGACGTCGTTCGTCGTGACCTCGCCGACCGGCGTCGCGCCCGCGTCGATCAGCCGCGCCCGCGTTCCGGCGACGTCGTCCGTGTAGAACGCCAGGTGCAGCAGCAGCGGGTCGAGGCTGCGGTAGTCGGGCACGGAGGCCTTGGGGTTGTTGTAGATCTCGATCATCACCCCGTCGCCGTCGTCGGCCAGGAAGTACCCCCACGGCCGATCCCTCTGCGAGCGCTTCACGCGCAGGCCGAGGTGCTCCACGTACCACTCGGCCACGGCGACCGGATCCTGGACTTGATAGGCAGCATGTTCGATCTTCACTCGTCGTCTCCTGGTTGCACGATCACGCGGTCAGTTTCCAAGTAGATCAGTTTCCAGACAATCGCCCAGATGTCCCCATGCCCAGACGTCGGCTGTCCAGCCGTCATTTGCGCCAACGGTCGAGCGACGCCGCCGCGAGGAAGACGGCGCCCTTGACCATCATCTGATCGTAGGGGCTGACGTTGTACAGGTTGAGGCCGTTGTTGAGGATCCCGATGAAGAACGCGCCGGCCAGCGTGCCCCAGATCGATCCGCGGCCGCCCATCAGGCTCGTGCCGCCGACGACGACGGCGGCGATCGCGTCGAGCTCGTACAGCTCGCCGGCGCGCGGGTAGCCGGCGCTGAGCCGCGACGCGACCAGCACGCCCGCCAGCCCGGCGCCGAGGCCGCACAGCACGTAAACCTTGACGAGCACGCGGTCGACCCGCACGCCCGACAGCCAGGCCGCCTCGCGGTTGCCGCCCGTGGCGTACACGTGGCGGCCGAACGGCGTGCGCATCAGGAGCAGCCAGCTCGCCGCGAACACGGCCGCGAGCACGATCGCCATCGACCAGCTCTGGCTGACCGTCGAGAACGCCGGCGGCAGTCCCGAGATCGTCCGCGCGTCCGTGTACTTGAACGCCGCCCCGCGCACGATCAGCATCGTCGCCAACGTGACGACGAACGGGGGCACGCGAAGGCGGGTGACGACCACGCCGTTGAGCAGCCCGACGAGCACGCCGACGCCGATCCCGATGGCGACGGCCGTGCCGAGCCCGAGGTCGCGGACGATGGCGTCGGCGCAGAGGACGCCCGACAGCGCGACGACCGAGCCGACGGACAGATCGATGCCGCCCGTGAGGATGACGAACGTCATGCCCGCAGCGATGACGGCGGGAAACGCGTTCTGCCGCAGCACGTTCGACAGGTTGTCGGCCGTGAAGAACGCGTCGGTCGCGACCGCGAGCACCACGCACTCGACCGCGAGCGCGACGAAGATTGCGTAGTCCGAGAGCGCGCGCCGGCGGATCATGCGCCCGTCGCCATCGCCATCACGGCGTCGGGCGTCGCCGCCCCGCGCGCGAGCTCGCCCACCGTTCGCCCCTGCCGCATCACGACGACACGGTCCGCCATGCCGATGAGCTCGGGCAGGTCGGACGAGATCATCAGGATGCCGAGCCCTTCGGTCGTGAGCTGGTTCATCAGGGTGTAGATCTCGGCGCGCGCGCCCACGTCCACGCCGCGCGTCGGCTCGTCGAGAACGACGACGCGCCGCGGCAGCAGCAGGAAGCGCCCGAGCAGCGCTTTCTGCTGGTTGCCGCCCGAGAGCGTGCCGGCCGGCTGGTCCAGCCCCGCGCTCCGCACGTGGAATCGCGACGCCGTGCTCGACGCGGCGGCGCGCTCGGCCGCAATCGACAGGAACCCGGCCCGCGTGAAGTGCCGGAGATACGTGAGCGTCAGGTTCGCGGCCGTGCTCATCTGCGGCAGGATGCCGCGGGCCTTGCGGTCCTCGGTCACGTACGCGATACCGTGCGCGATCGCGTCGGCCGGCGATCCGACCGTCGCCGCGAGCCCGCCAATCGCGACGCGCCCGCGTGCCGGCAGCGCGCCGACCAGCGCGAGCGCGGCCGACGTGCGTCCCGCGCCCACGAGGCCCGCGAGGCCGACGATCTCGCCCGCCCGCACGCACAGGCTCACGTCGTGGAACCGCGGCGGCGCCGCGAGGTTCGCCACGTCGAGCACGGTCTCGCGCGGCGACGCCGTCCGCGGCGGGAACTCCTCGGACACCTCGCGCCCGACCATCCAGCGGATGAGCTGCGGCCGGCTCGCGCCGGCGGCATCCGTCACCGCGACCACCCGGCCGTCGCGCAGCACCGTGATGCGGTCGGCGATCGCGAAGATCTCCTCGAAGCGGTGCGAAACGTAGACGATGCCGAGGCCGCGCGCGCGGAGGCGGCGCACGACCTCCAGCAGCCGGTCGACCTCGCGGCCCGAGAGCGACGCGGTCGGCTCGTCGAGCACGAGCGCGCGCGCGTCGGTGAGCAACCCGCGCGCGATCTCCACGAGCTGCTGCCGCGCGACGCTCAGGTCGCCGACGCGCGTGGCGGGATCGACGTCGAGGTCGAGATCCTGGAGCACCGTGCGCACGCGCGGCACGTCGCCCGCCCGGCGGAGCACGGGCCCGCGCTCGCGCCCGAGCTCCAGGTTGTCGAACACGCTCATCTCGGGAACGAGCGTGAACTCCTGGTACACGATGCTCAGGCCCTGACGGCGAACGGCGCGCGGATCGCCGGGCTCGAGCGGCCGGCCGCCGAGCCGCACCACGCCGGCATCGGGCACGACGGCGCCGCCGAGGATCTTGATCAACGTGGACTTGCCGGCGCCGTTCTCGCCGACCAGGACGTGCACCTGCCCGGCGTCGACGCCGAAGTCCACGCCGTCGAGCACGCGGACGCTGCCGTAGCTCTTGGAGACGCCCGCGGCGGAGAGCAGGCTCACTTCGCCGCGAGCGTGGATTCGTCGACGACCTCCACCTCGACCGCCACCACGGCCGGCACGGCTTCGCCGGACAGATGGCGGGCGATGATGTCGATCGCCGTCTCGCCGATCCTGCGCGGGTGCTGCGCGATGTCGGCCTCGAGCGGGCTGCCGCGCCGGATCGCCGCCTGCGCTTCCTCCGTCGCGTCGAAACCGACGACGACGATGTCGCGGCGGCCAGCGGCTTCGATGACGTTCGCCGCGCCGAGCGCCGAATCGTCGTTGATGCCGAAAACGCCCTTGAGATCACGGTGCGCCTGCAGCATGTCCTCCATGATCTGCGTCGCGCGGGCACGCTGCCCGTCGGCCGACGGCCTGGCCACGATCGTGATGTCCGGATACCTCGCCATCACCTCTTCGAAGCCCTTGACGCGATCCTGCACCGAGGCCACCGTCGGATGGTCGATGATCACCACCTTGCCCTTGCCGCCGATGCGCGTCGCGAGCGCCTCGGCCGCGAGCCGCCCGCCGGCGAGGTTGTCGCTCGCGACGTGCGACACGATCTTGCCGCCGTGAGCCGCGATGTCGACGGTGAAGATCGGGATGCCGGCGCGCTCGGGCGCCCCGAGCGCCGGCACGACCGCGCTCGAGTCGCACGGCGCGACGATCAGCGCGCGGACGCGCCGCGCGACGAGGTCCTCGATCTGCGACGCCTGCTTCGCCGGATCCATCTCGCACGCGACGACCGTGAGATCGAACCCCTTCGCGGCGGCGGCCTCGCGCATCCCGGCCTCGAGATCCTTGTAGAACGCGTGCGTGCCGGTGAGGAGCGTGGCCCCGATCACCGGACGCGACGAGGCCGGTGACCCGGTGCCGCCGCAGCTCACGACGGCGAGCAGCGGGATCAGAACCGTCAGAAGGCGACGCATGGGGAGAGAGGATAGCGCAGGAGGGCCGGTCCGGGGTCCCGAGTCCCGGGTCCCGGGTTCGCAGGGTCCTGGGTCTCCCGGTCCTGGGTCCTGGGTCCCGGGTCCTGGGTCCCGGGTCCTGAGCCCAAGTCGTAAACCGCAAGCCCTATTCGGTCCGCGTACCTTGGTGCTCGGGATCGACGATCGTGAAGCCGTGGCGAAGGAAGACGGCGATGGCGTCGGCGGAGTGGAGGTAGTCGAGGACGCGGGCGCTGTGGGGCGATGCGGTCACGGTGAGGGCGGCCGGGTAGACGATGGGCGGGTGGGTGCCGGCCGGGAAGACGTCGACGATCGCGACGCGCGGTTCGGCGATCGCGTCGGTACGGTACACGATGCCGAGCGGCGCTTCGCCGCGGGCGACGAAGAGCAGCGCCGCGCGCACGTTGTCGGCCGGCGCGAGCCGATCGGCTACGTCCTGCCACACGCCCAGGCGCGTCAGCGCCGCGCGAGCGTATCTTCCGGCCGGCACGGTGTCGGGATCCGCGACGGCCAGCCGGCCGCCGGCGAGCGCCGCGGCGATCGGCGCGCCAGCCGTGAGCGTCAGCGAGATCGGCCGGGCCGCCGGCGCGATGAGGACGAGCGCATTGCCCACGAGATCGACGCGCGACCCGGCCTGAATCCGCCCGTGCGCCGCCGCATCGTCCATCCAGGCCTGATCGGCGGAGATGAAGAGATCCGCCGGCGCGCCGTGCTCGATCTGCCGGGCGAGCACCGAGCTGGCGGCGTAGGACGGGTGCACGTCGACGCCGATGTCGCGGGCGATCCGCGGCGCGAGATCGTCGAGCACCGATTGCAGGGAGGCGGCGGCGAAGACGGTCGCGGACGGACGCGGCCGATCGGCCGGCGCCCTGCCGGCGCAGCCGACGGACACGATGGCGACGACCGCCGCCGCCAGCGAGAGCACGCCGGCGGCGATCCACGTCGGGCCGACTCGACGACGGGTCGAGACCACGTCGTCGAGGGTAGCCCGCACCGAATCGTCGATCAAAACGTACGAAATCGCCGCGAATCGGATCGCGCTATATTGGGCGCATGACACGACGCCTCGCCCCGAGTGCCCACGACCTGCCAGCCGTGCCGGCAGATCGCAGTTCCCTCCTGACCGCGAGCACGGCCGCCGAGCGGCTCGGCGTGAGCTACTCGACGCTCAAGCAATGGATCTACCAGGGCGGCATCCGCACCGTGCGCACGCGCGGCGGCCACCACCGGGTGCCGGTCTCGGAGGTCGAGCGCCTCCTGGCCGGCCAGGGCCGGCTGCCCGATCACCGGCGCGCCCCGGCGCGATCGGCCGCGGCACCGTCGGTGATCGCGTTGAGCACGCGCAACCAACTGCGCGGCGTCATCGAGGAAGTGCGGAGCGACGGCCTGCTCGCGCAGGTGCGCCTCCGCATCGGCAGCGAGATCTTGACGGCCGTCATCACGCGCGACGCGGTCGCTGCCCTCGGCCTGCGGCGCGGCCAGCCCGCGATCGCGCTGATCAAGGCGACCGAGGTGATGATCGGCTGCGAACCGACAACCAAAGGGCAAAGGGCAGAGGGTAAAGGGCAAAGGAAAGAGGGGAGAAGGTAAAAGGGGGGGGGAGGGGGCGGGCCAACGGTGGCCGATCGGACGGCAACGAAGAGGCCGATCCGCCAAGAGCGGCACTCGCGGCGCCACCTTTGCCCTGCGCCAGAGCATCGGGAAACGGCACATTCGCGTGTGGCGCTGTGCCCGTGGCGGAACGTGGGCTGCCGTGTTCGACGTACAGCGTCTCGCTCCGAGTGCTCACGACAGGCCCGCGATTTCCGGCACGTCGCGACCGAGCCGGCGGCTTGGGCCGCGGTTCCTCGAGATCCGCGTCGGTCGCCCCGCCGCACACGGCGCCCGCATGACCCTGACGCGCGTGCGGCCACGCGTGACGTCGCGCGGCGGCACACGACGTAGAATGTCGGCCCTATGAGCGTTCGCCGTTCCGACGTCGTCGCCAGGCTGCGCGAGCAGGTGGCCCGTGGGGTGCCGATCATCGGCGCCGGAGCCGGCACCGGCCTGTCGGGCAAGACCGCCGAAGCGGGCGGTGCGGACCTGATCGTGATCTACAACTCCGGCCGGTTCCGCATGGCCGGGCACGGCTCGCTCTCCGGCCTCATGCCCTACGGCGACGCCAACGCCATCGTCATGGAGATGGCGCGCGAGGTGCTGCCGGTCGTCAGGCAGATCCCCGTGCTCGCCGGCGTGTGCGGCACGGATCCGTTCCGCCTGATGCCGGTGTTCCTCGAGGAGGTGAAGCGCGCGGGGTTCGCCGGCGTGCAGAACTTCCCGACCGTCGGGCTCATCGACGGCGTCTTCCGCGAGAACCTCGAGGAGACGGGGATGAGCTACGCGAAGGAAGTCGAGATGATCGCGCTCGCGCGCCGGATGGATCTGCTGACCACGCCGTACGTGTTCAACGATCAGGACGCCATCGCGATGGCGCGCGCCGGCGCCGACGTCCTCGTGGCGCACATGGGGCTCACGACCAAGGGCATGATCGGCGCGAAGACGGCGCTCACGCTCGACGAGTGCGTCGATCGCATCCAGCGGATCCGCGACGCGGCGGTCGCCACGCGCCCGGACGCGCTCGTCATCTGTCACGGCGGGCCGATCAGCGAGCCGGAGGATTTCGAGTACATCCTGGGCCGCACGCGCGGCATCGCCGGCTTCTACGGCGCGAGCAGCATGGAGCGGCTGCCGGTGGAGGTCGCCATCACGGAGCGCGTCGCCGAGTTCAAGAAGACGTCGCTCGGGTCAGCGTAGCAGGACGACCTTCCCGATCGCGTCCCCGCTCTCCAGCCGGCGATGGGCGTCGGCCGCGTCCGCGAGCGGATAGGTACGGTCGATCACGGGCCGCACGCGGCCAACCTCGACGAGCGGCCAGATCTCGCGTTCGACCGCGGCCGCGATGGCGCCCTTCTCCGCGGGCGTGCGCGGGCGCAGCGTCGATCCGGTGAGCGTGAGCCGCCGCCGCATGATCGTGAAGAGCGGCACGGCCGCGACCACACCGCCCATCACCGCGATCTGCACCAGCCGCCCGTCCATCGCGAGACAGCTCAGGTTGCGTGGCGTGTAGTCGCCGCCGACGATGTCCAGCACGACGTCCACGCCGCGCCCGCCGGTGGCATCGGCGACGGCGGCCACGAAGTCCTCGGAGCGGTAGTTCACCACGCGCGCCGCGCCGAGGCGCTCGCACGCGCGGCACTTCGCGTCAGTCCCGGCCGTCGCGATCACCGACGCGCCGCGCGCCACGGCCATCTGGATCGCGGTCGTGCCGATGCCGCCCGCGCCGCCGTGCACGAGCAGCCGCTCGCCCGGGCGCAGCCGCCCGAGCTCGAAGACGTTCGTCCACACGGTGAAGTACGTCTCCGGCATCGCGGCCGCCTCGATCGTCGACAGGCCAGCCGGGATCGGCAGGCACTGCACCGCCGGCGCCGCGACGAGCTCGGCATAGCCGCCTCCAGCGACGAGCGCCATCACCACGTCACCCACCTGCCATTCGCGACGCGGCCGATCGCCGGCGCTCGCCGCGCCCGCCGCAGTGCCCTCCGCCTCCGCGTCCACCTCGGACGATCCGATCGCGACGATGCGGCCGGCGACTTCGAGACCGGGGATGTCGGTGACGCCGGGCGGCGGCGGATACCGGCCCTCGCGCTGCATCAGGTCGGGCCGGTTCACGCCGGCGGCGTGAACGTCGATCAAGACCTCGCCGGGACCGGGATGCGGATCCGGGCGCTCGACCGGCACCAGCACCTCGGGGCCGCCGGCGCCGGCGATCTCGATTGCCCGCATGCGTGCTACGCGATGACGGCCGTGCCGGCCGCCGCGTCGTGCGCGCGCCGGGGATGGCGATGCTGGCGCTCCCGGCCCCGGTGCGCGCGCCAGCGGCGCCACGTCTCCCACACGTTGCCGACGAGCACGCCAGCCAGGAGGTAGTACACGACGCCGAGCGCTTCGAAGAAGACGACGCTCGTCACGGCGACGAGCACGCCGCAGATCACCTGGTGCCGGTACTTCGTGGGCGACGTCGGCGGATCGGTGAGGATGAAGAACGCGAAGTACAGCACGGCCTGCACGTCCGGCGTGCGGTAGATCTCGGCGACCCATCGCGGGTCGCCGGCGAACGCCATGCCGGTGAAGAGCCCGTAGTAGGCGCCGAGGAACGCGAGGACCATCGGCATCTTGTTGACGCGGTCCGTGATGAAGAGGCCGGCCACGAAGAGCAGGATCAGGAACGGCGGCGCCACGTCGGGCAGCGCGCCCCACCAACTGTGCCCGGTGTCGAACAGGTAGAACGTCGCGACCATCGCGAGCGCGGCCGGATTGAACACGTTGGCCGTGCGATAGCGACACACGTACTTGGAGACGATCGCGAGCACGGCCGTCGCGGCGGTGACGTGCCATGGCTCGCGCGAGCTGAGCACCATCGCGACGATCAGCGCCGTGAGGACGGCGCCGCTCGGGAACGCCCAGCCGCCGTCGCGAACGCGGAGGATGGCGGCGTCGAGCAGGCCGGCGAGCACGACGGCCGCGGCGAGCCCGGGCACGACGACGGCGAGGCCTTCGTGCGGGGCCGCGATCGCGACGAGCCCGACGAGCACGATGAGCAGCAGCCCCTTGGGCGTCCGGAAGAACTTACGCATGGCGATCGAATCCTGCGGTGACGTGACGCGTGAGATCGGAGGCGACGATGAGCCCGTCGACGCCGTGGCGTTCGAGCAGGGCGATCCCGCCGGCGGGGCCGAGCACGAACGCTGCGGTCGCGAGCGCGTCGGCCGCCAGCGCCGTCGGCGCGATCGTCGTCGCGCTGACGGCCGCGAGCGCGGTGCGGCGCGTGCGGCCGTCCACGACGTGGTGACCCTCGGAGCCGCCGGGCCGCTCGTAGTCGCCCGACGTGCACACGGCCGCGTTCGACACGCGCACGACGCCGAGCAGGTCGTCGTGCCGCGGGTGCCGGATGCCGACCGACCACGGGCGGCCGTCGGGACCGTGGCCGGCGACGAACACGTCGCCGCCCGCGTCGATCGCGAAGTGTTCGAACGCCTCGAGCTCGCGCGCGGCCATGTCGATCGCGAGCCCTTTCGCCACGGCGCCGAGGTCCAGCAGGAGCGGCCGCTCGAGCCGCACCGTGCCGCGCCCGGCGCCGAGCGTCACGTCGCGGTACGTCGCCCCCGCCGCGTCGACCGTCGTCGGCGCGGCGGTGCGCGTCCGGTAGTCGGTGTCGAAGCCGCGTTGTTCCAGATCGCGGCCGACGGTCGGATCGAACGCGCCGTCGGTCTCGGCGGCGACGGCGACGGCGAACTCGACAGCGGCGAAGAGCATCGGGCTGACCGCGACGGCCTCGCCCACGCGCGCGGTCAGCGCACGCAGCTCGCTCGCCGGATCGAACCGGCTGCAGCGGCGCTCGACCTCGACGAACCAGGAGAACGCCGCGTCGAGGGCCGCCTCGCGGCCGCGTCCGCTCGGGTCGCGCGCCGGCCCGTGATGGGCGATCCGCATCGTGACGATCGTGCCCATCGCCACGCCGGCGCGGGTCGTCGAATCGAGGGCGCGATCGTGGCTCAGCGGCGCCGCGCTCACTTCGCTTTCAGGAGCGCGTCGAGCACGGCGTAGTAGAACGCGTCGGTGCTCTGCGTCGCGCCCGACACGTAGTCGACGGCCGGGCTCTGGCGCTGCACGACCTGCGGCACGACCGGATCCAGCCAGTTGCAGGTGTAGCGCGTCCAGCACTGCGAGATGCGCGCCGACGTGATGCGGCCGCCGGCGATCACCACCTCGGCCTGGACGTCGCCGTGCCGGCAGGTGCCCCAGCCGGTGTAGGTGCCGTCCTTCAGGCCCGGTGCCTGCGGCTTCGGCGCCGGAGCCGCGGGCGTCTCGATGGCCGCCGCGGCCGGCACCGGTGCTGCCGATGCCGTCGACGTCGTCCCGCCGGTCTCGTGGCTATCGGACGTGCCCGAGGGAACGTGAACGTCCGGAGCGGGCGCCGCGTCCGCCGGCACGGTGGCAGTGGCCGGCACCGCTGCGGTCGCGGCCGTCTTCGCCTGCGCCGCGGCCACGCGCGCTTCACCTGGCGCCCCGCCCTGACCCTGGGCCGGCGCCGTTACCGTCTCAACCGCACCCGGCGCCGCGGCAGGGGCCGCGGCGGAAGGCGCCGGCGCCGATTTCGAGGGATCGTCTGTCGGCAGAGCGGCCGCAGGCTGCGGGGAGGGCGCCGCGGAGGGCGCCGGGCCCATGGACGCCGCCCGCCCGCGGCCGAACTCCGCCTCGCCGGGCATGGACCGGCGGGCGCTCGCGTCCGCGATCCGATCCGCCGAGGCTTTCGTGCGCGCGAACCCGGCCGCGTACACGCTCAGGACCGCCGCCGAGCTCAGCGCCACGAGCCCCGACGACATCCGCGCCGGCCGCGCCTTCGTCGTCTTCTTCGGACCGCCAGGGCTGGGTGGCGCGGGCGAACGATCGGGCGGGCGGCGGGTCGGCATCAGCGATTCCTCACGGCAATACGACGGCGGCGCGGTCAGCGTGTCGGATAGGGAGTCTGCAGCCTGAATCTCGGGTTCTTCGCCAGATAGGCGGCCACGCGGTCGGTCCGCGACAGGGCTGCCGGAAGGAAGGCGAGCGCCTGCTGCAGCCGCTCGTTCGGCTCCGCGCAACTGAACCGCAGGAACCCGGCGCCGGCATCGCCGAAACACTCGCCGCCCAGGCACGCCACGCCGAAGCGGTCGTCCGCGCCCTCGAGCAGGTAGAGCGCCAACCCATGGCTCGTGATGCCGAGCCGATTGCAGATCGGCGCCACGTTCGGGAACACGTAGAACGTCGCCGTCGGATCCAGCGTGCGGATGCCGTCGATCCGGTTCAGCCCTTCGGTGAGCAGCACGACCTTCTCGCGGAACCGCTGCATGTCGCGGTCGCGCGCGGCCGCGTCCTGCCCGAGCGCCGCCGCGCCGGCGAGCTGCACGATCGGCGGCACGCACGACAGGCACGTGTTGATCATCTTCGCGATCGCCTCGGCGATCCGGGCCGATGAGACGGCGAATCCGAGGCGCCAGCCGCTCATGCTGTAGGACTTGCTGAACGTGTACGCGGCAACGCACTGCTCCAGCATGTCGGGCTGCTCGAGCAGCGACCGGTGCCGCCCTTTCCAGACCATGTGGCAGTAGGGCTCGTCGCTGAACACGGCGACGTTCGTGCCGCGGACGACGTCCGCGATGCGGCGCAGATCGTCCTCGGTCGCGACGCCGCCGGTCGGGTTGTGCGGGGAGTTCAGGAAGATCGCCTTCGGGGACGGATCCTCCCGGAGGAAGCGCTCGATCGCGCCGACGTCGGGCCGGAACTCCTGTTCCTGTCGCAGCGGGACGAACACGGCGCGCGCCTGCCGGCGCTCGATGTTGGGCACGAACGTCGGGAAGTGCGGGCTGAACACGAGCGCGCCGTCGCCGGCGTCGAGAAACGCCTCGCAGAAGAACTGCTGGAAGATCTTGGCGCCCGGTCCCGCCACCACGTGCTCCGCCGCGGCAGGAATGCCGAACTCCTCGCGCACGAACCGGGCGGCCGCCTCCCTGAACGCCGGCAGGCCGGGCGACGGGCAGTAGTGCGACTGGTTCTCCTCGATCGCCTGCGTGCCGGCGGCCTTGGCCGACGGCGTGCTCTCGAACGGGCTGTCGCCGATTTCCAGCTCGACGACATCCTTGCCCTGCGCCTTCAGGGACCGAGCGACGGCGAGCACGGTGAACGCGGTCTCGACGTTGAGGTGCTTCGCGAACTCGCTGAGCGTGGCTGACACGACGGTCCTTTCGACGGACGTTCCGGCGCCCCGATCCGGCAGGATCGCGAGGCGCTCGCGGCGACAGGTAATCTTACCCGGGAGCGCTGGCGCGTCGTTGTCCGGCCATCGCCGCGGCGCTCGCGCGCCGCCCTGTAGAATTCACTCCTCCGAGGTCATGCCTACACGTGTCCTCCGTTGACCGCCGGCCCGCGCCACACGGCACGGCATTCGTGCTCGGCCTCTACACGCTGACGATCTTCCTCAGCGCCGCGCTGCTCTTTCTCGTGCAGCCGATGTTCGCGCGCATGGTGCTGCCGCGGCTCGGCGGCTCGCCGGCCGTGTGGAACACGGCGGTCGTCTTCTACCAGGCCGCGCTGCTCGCCGGCTACGCGTACGCCTACTTCTCGAGCCGCGCGCTCTCGCCGCGCGCGCAGGTGCTCGTCCACTTCCTGCTGCTCGCCATCCCCTTCGCGGTGCTGCCGCTCGGCATCCCCGACGCCTGGACGCCGAATCCCGATCACCCCGCGGCGTCGCTGCTCGCCGTGCTCGCCGTCGCCGTCGGCCTGCCGTTCGTGGTCGTCTCGACGACGGCGCCGCTGCTGCAGCGATGGTTCTCGGCGAGCGGGCATCCGCACGGCCGCGACCCGTACTTCCTGTACGCGTCCAGCAACGCCGGCAGCCTGCTCGCGCTGCTCGGCTACCCCGTGGCGATGGAGCGCTGGCTCCCGCTCGGAGAGCAGGCCCGCTGGTGGACGTTCGGCTACGCCGCCTTCGTCGTCCTCTGCGCCGGCTGCGGCGTGCTGATTCTGAAAGCGCGCGGCGCGAACATGGGCGGCGCACCGGACGCGTCGCCGGCGGTCGTGCCCGACGATCCGCCGGCCGGCCGCCCGGCGCTCGCGCGTCAGATGCGCTGGCTGGCGCTCGCCGCCGTGCCGGTCAGCCTGATGCTCAGCGTCACGACGTACCTCACGACGGACCTGTCCGCGGTGCCGCTGCTCTGGGTCATCCCGCTCGCCGTGTACCTCGTGACGTTCGTGCTCACGTTCGCGCGACGGCCGCCCGTGCCGCCGCGAGCCGTGTCGGCCGTGGTGCCGTTCGTGCTCGCCGGCCTGATGTTCCTCATCGCGGCGAAGGAGGAGTCGACGGACTGGTGGCTCGTGGCGTCGCACGTGGCGGCGTTCTTCGTGATCGCGCTGGCGTGCCACGGCCGGCTGGCCTCGCTGCGGCCGGGGCCGGGCGAGCTGACGCGCTTCTATTTGATCGTGTCGCTCGGCGGCGCGCTCGGCGGCATGTTCAACGCGCTCGCGGCGCCGCTGCTCTTCGAGCACGTCTACGAGTACCCGCTCAGCCTGATCCTCGCCGCCGCGCTCTTGATGCCTGCGAAGCCCGCGGCAGCGCCGGAGAAGGGCACGCCGCGCCGCGAGGGGCGGGCGGTGCCGAAGGCGGACGGTCGCGGGCGCTCGAAGGACGTGCCGGCGGCACCAGCCACGGCATCGCGGCGTGGATGGATCGATCTCGTCGTGCCGGCCGCCGCCGGCGCGGTCTCGGCGATCGTCGTGCTCACGCTCCAGGCACCGGACCATCCGTCGAGCTGGCTCGCGCGCGGCCTGATGTTCGGCGCGCCGCTCGCCGCGGGCCTGGCGTTCGGGCGGCGCCGCGCGGCGTTCGCGCTCACGCTCGGCGCGGTGTTCGCCGCGAGCACGCTCTACGGCGCCGGCCGCGGCACGCTGCTGCTCGTCGACCGCACCTTCTACGGCATCAACCGGGTGGTGCTCCAGCCGTCGGGCCGCTACCGCGTGCTCGGCCACGGCAACACGACGCACGGCGCGCAGAGCCTCGACCCGGCGCGCGAGCGCGAGCCGCTCACCTACTTCCATCCGAACGGGCCGCTCGGCCAGATCTTCGCCGTGTTCAACACGGCCCATCCGCAGGGCCGGGTCGGCGTCGTCGGGCTCGGCACGGGGTCGATCGCGTGCTATCGAACGCCGGCGCAGCGGTGGACGTTCTACGAGCTCGACCCGGCGGTCGTCGAGATCGCGCGCGACACGGGGTTGTTCACGTTCCTGCGCCTCTGCGCGCCGGATGCGCGCATCGTCACCGGCGACGCGCGGCTGTCGCTGCAATCGGCCGCGGCGGGCGAGTACGACCTGCTCGTGCTCGACGCCTACAGCTCGGATGCGATCCCGATCCACCTCATCACGCGCGAGGCGATCGCGCTCTACATGGAGAAGCTCGCGCCGGGCGGCCTGCTCGCGTTCAACATCAGCAACCGCCATCTCGATCTCGGCCGCGTGCTCGCCGGCATCTCCGCCGAGCTGGGGCTCGCCTACCGCAAGAAGGACGACCTGCACATCGATCCGCGGCTGGCGGGCCGCGGGATGATGCCGTCGCAGTGGGCGGTGATCGCCCGCGACGCCGGTGCCGTCGGCGCGATCGCCGACGATGCCACGTGGACGACGCCCGCGGCGGATCCGCTCGCGCCGGTGTGGACCGACGACTTCAACAACCTGCTGAGCGTGTTTCGCTGGTGAGGAGGGCGGTACTATGTGCAGGTGCCGCCGGCGATGGGCCGGGGGCCGCTGCCGGCCGCCGGCGAGCTCGTCGCCGCGATCGGCGATCGTCATCGACGGAACGTCGCGAGACCTGACGTCGCATCGGCACGCCCCGGAGCAGCACCGCGGCGCGGTCGAGCGCCGGCGGCGTCGGCTCGCGGGCGTTCCGGCATCAGGAGCGCGCGATGCGGACATCCTCCCCAGACCGCACCCGCCGGCCGAGACTCGGCGTCTTCGGCGTGGGCCGCATGGGACTGGTACATGTAGAGACGCTCATCCGGCTCGCCTGCGAGCGGCGGATCGAGTTCGTGGCCATCGGCGACCGCCGTGAGGCGTCGCGCACCGAGACCGCCGAACGCGTCGCGGTCCTCGACCGCAGCATCAGCGGCGATCTGAAGACGTACTCGCAGCCGGAGGACATGGCCGAGGGCGGGCTCGACGCCGCGATCGTCGCGTCGCGCACCGAGGACCACGCGCGCGACGCGCTCGCGTTCACCTCGCGCGGCATCCCCGTGCTCGTCGAGAAGCCGCTCGCCGGATCGATCGCGGAGGCGGCCGCCTTCTGCGCCGCGCTCGGGCCGAGCGGCGACTCGCTCGTGCAGGTCGGCTTCCAGCGCGGCTACGACGCGGCCACGCGCGCCGCGTCCCGATGGGTCGCCGAGGGGCTCATCGGCGACCTGCAGCAGACGTCGCACGTGCTGCAGGACAAGAACCCCACGCCTGCCGGCTACCAGAGCTGCGGGATCACCGCCGACATGGCGATCCACCTGGTCTACGAGGCCATGAGCTTCCGCGGCTTCACGCTGCCGCGCCGCGTCCAGGCCATCCAGTTCCTCGCGCCGCACTACGAGGATCGCGCGGGCGAGGGGGCCAACATCGTGCACGCCTTCTGCACCTGGGACGACGGCTCGCTCGCGCACCTCTGGGGGTCGCGCATCAACCGCACCGGCTACGACAACCGCTTCACGCTCGTCGGCACGCGCGGCCGGATCGACGTCGGCGAGTTCGTCGGCGATTTCGGCATCGTCCACGCCAACCTGTGGTGCGGCGCAGACGACGGGCCGGTGCCGCGCGGGATGCTGCTCGAGGCGCTCGACTTCCCGATGACGCGGCCCAACTCGCACCAGCCCGACTTCTACGCGCGCTTCGCCCGCGCCTACGAGCAGGAAGTGCGCGCGTTCGCCGCCAACGTCGCGGCCGGCCAGCCGCTCGAGCCGAGCCTCGAGATCGGGTGGAAGACGCTCCTCGTCGCCAACCTCGCGGAAGCGAGCTCGCGGCGCGGCGGCCAGGTGTTCGACCTCGGCGACCATCGCGGCACTCCCGTGGCGACGGCGGCAGACGCCGCGCGCTACGCGGCGGAGCTGGGCGTGGACTGACGGACCATCGGACCCGGAACTCCGGACCATCGGACCCGGGACCCAGGACCATCGGACCCGGGACCCAGGACCCGGGACCGTCACGTGATCTCGACCTGGATTCCGCGCCAGCGCTGGCTGCGGAAGATCGCGATGCTGAGCAGGCAGCGCGTGATGTGGCCGAGGACGATCGCGAGCCAGATGCGGCCCGGCTCGAGCGCCCCCGTCATCTGCCACCACTGGCAGAGCCCGAGCGGGACGACGATCTGCGACACGATCGAGACGTACAGCGGGCTGCGCGTGTCGCCGGTGCCCTGGAGCGCGCCCGTGACGGAGAGGGCGACCGTGATGAACAGGCCGGAGACGGCGAGGTACCGCAGCAGTTGCCGGCCGATCGAGAGCACGGCCGGCTCGGTCATGCCGAACACGCCGAGCAGCATCGTCGGCGCGAGCAGGAACAGCGCGCCGACGACCGCGGCCAGCATCAGCCCGATGCGCGAGGCCACCGACACGCCCTCGATCACCCGCTCGGGCCGGCCCGCGCCGAGGTTCTGCCCGGCGATCGTCGCCGCGGCGCCCATGAGCCCGACCGACGTCCAGGTGATCAGCGAGAACAGCTCCGTGTAGCCGACCGCGTAGGCGGCCTGCGCCGCGGCGCTCTCCTCGAGCGATCCGATGAACCGGAGCAGCAGCACGCCCGCGACGTTCATCGCGATGCCCTGCACGCCGGTCGGCAGGCCGAAGCGGAAGAGCGCGCGGATGATCGACGGATCGGGCGCACGGCGCATGCCGGGATCGAAGTGGATCACCGAGTCGGGACGCCGCATGCGCCACACGCCGAACGCCGAGACGAGCGAGCTGCTGGCGATCGTGCCGAACGCGGCGCCGACCGTGCCGAACATCGGGATCAGCACGAGGTTGAACGCGACGGTGAGCACCGTCATCATCACGCCGAGCCGCAGCGGCGTCTGCGAGTCGCCGGCCGATCGGAACGCGCCGCTCAGCATGAAGAACATCATCATGCCCATCATGCCGAGCAGCATCGTGCGCAGGAACGGCATGGCCTCGGCGCGCACGGCTGGCGCCGCGTTGACGAGGTCGAGCAGGCTCGGCGCGGCGATCCATCCGAACACGGCGAGCAGCACCGACAGGCCGGCCGCCGTGAGGAACGCCTGGTAGACGACGCGGTTCACCTTTTCGGGCTCGTCGGCGCCGGCGAAGCGCGCGACGAGCACGCCCATGCCGCTGAACACCGAGCTGCCGAACACGATGACGACGAGGACGATCTGCCAACTGACGCCGATGGCCGCGTTGCCGACGTAGCCGACGAAGTGCCCGACCATGACGTGGTCGATGATGCCCTGCAGCCCCGCGATGATGTTCTGGAGCATCGTCGGCCAGGCGATCTTCCACACGGCCTTGCCAATCGGGCCTTCCACGAGCGAGCGATCGAAGGGCCTCGTCCGGACGGGTCGGGTACTCACGCGCGTCAGAGAAGGTCGAGTGTACCCGCAAACCGCGTCGGGCGGCCGCGGAGGGGACTGCCATAATGGAGAGGACCCGCCCGCACGCGGTCATGCAGACGAAGCGCCCGTCACATCCCCCTCTCTTCAACTCGTTCTGGATCGCCGGCTTCGAGTCGGCGTGTCACGTGAACCGCGCCGGCACCCGGCTCGACATGCTCGAGGCGACGCAGCACGATCGGTTCGTCTCGGAGGACTACGCGCGCCTGCGGTCGGTAGGGATCGCGACCGCCCGCGACACGGCGCGCTGGCACCGGATCGAGGTCGAGGCCGGGCGGTACGACTTCAGCTCGCTGGAGCCGTACGCGGCGGCCGCGCGCGCGCACGGCATCCAGGTGATCTGGGACCTGCTGCACTACGGCTGGCCGGACGGCCTCGACCTCTTCGCGCCGGCGTTCGTCGATCGCTTCGCGCGCTTCGCGGCCGCGACGGCGCGCCATCTCCGTGAACGGACCACGGGGCCGCTCTTCGTGACGCCGATCAACGAGCTGTCGTTCTTCGCGTGGGCGGCCGGCGCGGTGGGGTGGTTCAGGCCGTTCCTCCACGGCCGCGGCGACGACGTGAAGCGTCAACTGGTGCGCGCGTGGATCGCGTCGGTCGATGCGATCCGCGAGGTGGACCCGCGCGCGCGCATCGTCTCCGTGGAACCGCTCATCCACACCGTGCCGCCGCGGGGCAAGCCCGACCACGGCGGCCGCGCCGCCGGCCAGCGGAACAGCCAGTGGGAGGCGTGGGACATGATCGCGGGACGCGTCGCGCCCGATCTCGGCGGCCACGATCGGTACCTCGACGTCGTGGGCGTGAACGTCTACCACGACAACCAGTGGGAGGTGCCGGGCGGCCGGAAGATCCACTGGCACGTCCATCCGCGCGATCCGCGGTGGATGCCGTTTCACGCGCTCGTCGAAGAGGCCCATCAGCGTTGTCGGAGGCCGATCTTCGTCGGCGAGACCAGCCACGTCGGCGTCGGACGCGCCGAGTGGCTGCGCGAGCTGACCGACGAGATCGTCCTCGCGATCGAGCGCGGCGTGCCGCTCGAGGGCGTGTGCCTGTACCCGATCGTCGACCGGTTCGAATGGGACGACCCGTCGCACTGGCACAACAGCGGCCTCTGGGACTTCGTCCACGAGCCCGACGGCAGCTACCGGCGCGTGATCAACGAGCCGTATGCCGCCGAGCTGATCCGATCGCAGCTCCGCCTCGCGTCGATGGGACTTGGATCGGTGCCGACGCCGCCCGAGGCGGCACAGCTTTCGATTCCGCTTTGATGGGAACGGCGCCGCAGCGCCGACACGCCGCACGCCACGCCGCGCCACGCCGCCGCGGCTTTGACACGACACGTCGCCGCAGCCACGCCGCCGCGGCTTGACAGCGAGCTCTCGCGCCACTGCAGTCCGCTGCAATCGACAAACCGAACCTCACGCACTGCCGACGGGTAGTCACAGGGAGGCGCAGCATGGTCGTTCCTTTCCGAACGGTGCGGAACTGCCGCCTGTCTGTGCTCGCGCTCGTCGCCGCCTGCAGCGCGACTGCTCACGCGCAGGATCCTGTCTACGACGTCGTCTCGCGCGCATGAGCACGAGCTTCCGCTGTCGGCTCGTCCTCGTCGTGTCGATCGGGCTCTTGTCGACCGCCTCCGATGCGCTGGCCCAGAACGACGACCTCCGGGGCGGGTCGCCTCAGCGCGCCATCGCGTTCCTCCGCGCGAATCTCGCCGAAGTCGAAGGCGCGATGTACGCGTACTCGACGTGGGAACCGCTGGATCCGCTGGGCCGATTCCAGCAGCGTTCGGTGCTCGTCCTGCAGCCGGCGCGGCGCAAGGGGTTCCTGATTCAACTGTTTCGCATCTGCGAGCAGTGTCCGGCGTTTCTCACCGGCCTGCTCGAGGAAGTGGCGGTGGAGAACACGACGGTGCGCCTGGTGCGATCGGTCGATCCGGCCATCGAGGCACGAACCGCGTGCCTCGGCCGGGGGCCCTTCGAGTCCACCCAGACGTTCGACGTCGTCGTTCGCGGCGACGAGGCACGCGCGGTGAACTGCGCGGCGCCCCGGGAAGTGCCGCCGGAGGGCCCGAACGTCGTGGTGGGCATTCGGGTGCTGCACAACGGCGAGGAGAAGGCGCCGCCGGAGGAGATCGTCATCACCTCCGGCGAGCGGTCGCTGCGCCTGCCGGTTCGGAACGGCATCTGGGAGGTGCCACGAGAGGTGGCGGCCGTGGAACGGTTCACGCTCGAGGCCGATGTCGACGACAGTCACGTCAGGATGCCCAACCTGTTCGGTTGAATGTTGACGTGGCCGAGCTGGACGATCCGGTTGGCCGAACGTGTGAGCCTCCAGGATTACTCGTGGGGAGACGCGCCGAATGCCAACATCGCGGCTTCCTGCATCCGGGTGATCGAGTCGCCGGTCGCGGATCCGGGCCGTGTGAGGTTCGTCGAGAACTGCCGGACTCCGAAACGGTGACGTGTCCGCTGCCCAAGCCGGCGATCGGGTTGGCGTCTCCGAGCCGACCTGAGCGCGCGAACTGCGAGAACTGTCCGGCCGACGAGTTCGAGCCTAACGACAGAACGAACGGACCTGACGATCGAGCGCGACCGGAGTCATTGACGATGGCACAGCGTCCCGCGCGCGTGAGCATGACGTCCGGCTTGGCACCTGAGACGATTCAGAGCTCACACCTCACGTCGATCCAGGAACGCCCGCGCCCTGATCCCTACGCGGCGTTCAGGACGCGGTCGTCGACGGCGACGCGCGGCGCGATCGGCGCGACCGGGAACCCGTGCGCCCGCCACGCGACGAGGCCGCCCTCGAGCGGCACGACGCGCCGGAAGCCGCGCGCCCGCAGCCGCAGCGCCTCGGCCGCGCTCGTCGCCTCGTCGGGACAGGAGCAATAGAGCACGATGACGCCGTCGCGCGAGAGCTCCGCCTCGCGCGACGGCAGCTCTTCGGCCGGGATCGGCCGCGCTCCGGGGATGCCGTCGGGATCGCTCTCGACCGCGATCGGATGCCGGAGGTCGACGACCGTCACGGGCTCGCCCGCGTCGAGCTTCCGCCGCAGTTCCGCGACGGGCATGCGCGGGGTCGCCAGCGCACGCGCGGCACGACGCCGCCGCACGGACCTCCACAGCGCGTAGGCGCCAAGCGCCGCCGCGGCTGCCGCCACGATCCGCCATCGCCGCCCCGGCGCGCCGACGATCTCCATGACCGAATCGGACGCGAGGTAGCCGACGACGACGTACGTCGAGCTCCAGAGGGCGACGCCGGACACGTCGAACGCGACGAACCGGCGCGGGCGCATGCCGAACGCGCCGGCCAGCGGCAGCGCCACCGTGCTCAGGCCGGGCACGAACTTGGAGACGACGAGCGCGCGCGCGCCGTACCGCGCGAAGAGCTGCTCGACGCGCCGCACGCACGTGTTCGGCTCGCCGGCCAGCCGGCACACGCGCCGGACGAGCGATCCGCCGCGATGGCGCCCCAGCACGAACCAGAGCCAGTCGCCGGCGGCCACGCCGATCACGAGCGCGACGACCGCCCCGCCCACGCGCAGCTCACCGCCGGCCGCGAGGACGCCCGTGCCGACGAGGAGCGGAACGATCGGCACGAACAGCAGCGCCTGTCCCGCGAAGGCGCTCATCGAGAGCATCAGGTAGGCGACCACGCGTCCACTCGCTACTGCAACTCATGTGCCTCTCGCAGCGTTGCCGGCCCGTGCGCGACCGGCGCGCGCGGACGTGGCGCGCGCGATCACCGCGGGCGGCGGCTTCTCTGCTGGGACTCGACGACGCCGCGGAAGCTGGCCACGGCGGCGAGCAGTTCGGCCGCTTCGACCGGCTTGGCCAGGTGGCCCTGGAATCCCGCCCGCAGCGCCCGCATCCGATCCTCGGTCCGCGCGTAGGCAGTGAGGGCGATGGCGGGCAGGCTGCTGGCGTCGCCGGCGTCGCCGCGCCGGATGCGGCGGATGAGATCGTAGCCGTCGATCTCCGGCAGGCCGATGTCGCTCACGAGCAGATCGGGCCGCGTGAGGCGGAAGATCTCGAGCGCCTCGGCGGCCGACTTGGCCAGGAGCACGACGGCATCGTGCGCCTCGAGCAGCCGGCTGAGGTACTCGCGCGTGTCCGGCTCGTCCTCGACGACGAGAATCCGCATCCCGCCGAGCGACATGCCGTCGTCGACCGCCAGGAGCGGCGACGCGTCGTCTTCGGCCGGCGTGGCGACGACGGCCGTGCTCGTCGGCAGCAGGACGGTGAAGGTCGAGCCCCTGCCTTCGCCGGCGCTCTCGGCGCGGACCGTGCCGCCGTGCAGGTCCACGAGGTGCTTGACGATCGCGAGGCCCAGCCCGAGGCCGCCGAACCGCCGCGTGATCGATCGATCGGCCTGGTGGAAGCGGTCGAAGATGTACGGCAGGGTTTCCGGCCGCATGCCCGCGCCGCTGTCCGAGACGACGATCTCCGCCTTGCCGGGCCGCGCGCGGAGCGCGATCGACACCGTGCCGCCGGCGGGCGTGAACTTGACGGCGTTGGACACGAGGTTCCAGACGATCTGCTGCAGCCGTGCCGAGTCGCCCGCCACCGAGCCGGCGTTCGGGTCGAGCTCGCGCCGGATCCGCACGTCCTTCGCGTCGGCCTCGCGCTGGATGGTCTCGATCGCGTCGTTGATGATCGGCTCGAGCTCCACCCGCTGGATCTCGAGCTGGAGCTTGCCCGCGACGATCCGGCTGATGTCGAGCAGGTCGGAGATGAGCTGCGCCTGGATGCGCGTGTTGCGCGCCACGACCTCGAGCCCTTTGTCGATGACGGCGCGATCCTGGCCGCTCTGCATCATGAGCTGCGTCCAGCCGAGGATCGCGTTGAGCGGCGTGCGCAGCTCGTGCGAGACCATCGCGACGAAGTCGTCCTTCACCCGGCTGGCGCGCTCGGCCTCGCCGCGCGCCGTCCGCTCGGCCTCGAGCAGGCGCTCGCGCTCGACGGACGCCGCGGCCCGCTCGACGTCCAGGCGATGGCGCTCGGTGATGTCGCGGAACACGAGCACGACGCCGGTGACGCGCCCGTCGGGATCGCGGATCGGCGCGCCGCTGTCGTCGATCGGCCGCTCGGTGCCGTCAGCCGCGATGAGCAGCGTGTGGTTCGCGAGCCCGACCACCTTCCCTTCCTCCAGCACGCGGTCCACCGGGCTCTCCACCTGCCGGCGCGACTGCTCGTTCACGATCCGGAAGATGTCGCGACACTCCCGGCCGGCGGCCGCCGTGGCCGGCCAGCCGGTCAGCTCCTCCGCGACGGCGTTCATGAACACGATGCGGCCGCGGTCGTCGGTCGCGATGACGGCGTCGCCGATGCTCCGCAGCGTCGTCTCCAGCCACTCGCGCTGCTCGGCGAGCCTCGCCTCGGCGCGCCGCTCCTCGGTCACGTCGCGGAACACGAACACGACGCCGAGCCGTTCGCCTTCGGGCGTCGCGATCGGCGCCGCGCTGTGCGCGATCGGACTCGAGGTCCCGCGCCGGCCGAGCAGCAGCGCGTGGTTGCCGCCGACCGTCGTGCCGATGCGCAACACCTGCTCGACCGGGCTCGCGATCGGCCGCCGCGTCTTCTCGTCGACGATGCGGACCACCTCGTCGATCGGCCGCCCGGCGGCCTCCGCCATCGGCCACTGGCTGATCCGTTCGGCCATCGCGTTGAGGTACGTGACGCGGCCCTCGGGATCGGTCGCGATGACGGCGTCGCCGATGCTGCCGAGCGTCGTGCGGAACCAGGCCTGCTGCGCGGCCAGATCGGCCGCGACGCGCTTCTGCGCCGTGATGTCGCGCGCGACCTTCGACACGCCGATGATCGCGCCCGTGAAGTCGCGCACGGGCGAGACGCTGAGCGAGATGTCGATCAGGCTGCCGTCCTTGCGCACCCGCACCGTCTCGAAGTGATCGATCGATTCGCCGCGGCGCATCCGCGCGAGGATGTCGTCCTCCTCGAACTGCCGCTCGGCCGGGATGAGGATGCGGACCGGACGGCCGACGAGCTCCGCCGCGGTGTAGCCGAAGAGCCGTTCCGCGCTCGCGTTGCAGGACTGGATGATGCCGTTCAAATCCTTCGCGATGATCGCGTCGTCGGACGATTCGACGATGGCCGCGAGGTAGGCCTGCGCGCGGCCGGCCTGCATCTGATCGGTGATGTCCACGCACGAGCCGGTGAAGCCCGCGAACGCTCCCTCGGCGTCGACGAACGGCGTGCCCTGATCGAGCAGCCAGCGGTAGACGCCATCGTGGCGGCGGATGCGGTACTGGAGATCGAAGGGCGCGCGCGCGGCGACCGCGTCGCCGTACGTCCGCAGGACGCGGACGATGTCGTCGGGGTGGACGTGCTCGGTCCAGCCCTCGCCGACCTCCTGGTCCATGCGCCGGTCCACGAACGCGAGCCACTGCTGGTTGAACCAGGTGCAGCGGCCGTCGGGGCCGCTGATCCAGATGAGCGCCGGCAGCGCGTCCGCCAACTGGCGGAAGCCGGCATCGGCGTCATCCGGCCGCGCGCGCCGTGCGCCGGCAGGCACGGCGTCGTTCTCCGTCCGATGATTCATGCGGCCCGTGACCCCATGGCGCACCGCTCACCGTCCCGGCCGCTGTCGGGTGCGCACCTCGACGATGAACAGCACATAGGAACCGTTGCCGCGTCGCGGCAACTGCAGAACGTACGCGGGGAGTCGGCCCATTCTACCGTGGATGCCGGGCGGGCGCGCGGCATCCGGTTTCGCGCGGCGGAGGACGTCGCGCGGGTCCCGAGAGGCTCGGACATCGCACGCGTGGCCGCGGCCGAAGCCGCGGCGCGTGCGTCAGACGGTCGGCGCCTGGAAGACACCCCCGTCCTGCTCGTGAAGCCGGTCCAGGTACTTGCGGGCGCGGTCGGCGTCCTGCAGCCAGAGCGACCAGAACGCGAACATCGCCGGCCCGGACATGACGTTGACGCCCAGACGCTCGAGAAGGGCGAGCGCATCGGCATCGACCGGATCGGGACGATCGGTCGGCCGGCGCTCGGCGTCGCTCGTCGCCACCAGCACGACGCGATCGTTGTGGCCGGCCACTTCCTGAACGAGCTGGAACACGCGTGCGACTGCCGGGCTCTTCTTCTGGATCCTGCCGTCGGCGTCGGCGACCTCGACGAGCAGGCGGCGCCCGTGCTTCAGGCGGACGGCCACGCGCCGCGTCCCCGGCGGCGGGACGGGATCGATCTCCAGCTTCATGGCGGCGAACGCGTCGCGCACGGCGTCCTCGAGCGGGCCGCCGACTTCCCACAGCAGCCGGGCGAACCGGTCCATCTCGCGCAGCTCGCCGGCGAGCCGCTCGATCTCCGACAGCCGGGTCCGATAGCCCGGCGGCATCTGATCGACGACCCAGGCCGGCGGAGCGGCCAGCCGATCGACCGTGAGCGTACTCATGACGACGTCCTCCTGCCTGCCGCGCGCGATGAGGCGCGGCCGCGACTCGCGCGTCCGGCCGAGCGCCACACGCGACACCGGCCGCGATCGACGGGAGAATCGGCCGCCCGAGCGTGGACTGAACCCCTCCGGCGCACCTTTTTGGCGGTAGGATTCGCTCAACGCCCCATGGCTTCCATCGTCCAGACCTCCACCTGCCTCGTGGTGCTCGGCGCCGCGCTGTCTCTCTCGGCCGCCGGCGTCCTGCCCTGGACCGCGGTGCGCACGGCCGCGCAGATCGAGCGCATCGGCGCGTCGAACGACGGCGGCAAGCCGGACGACAACCGGTTCACGCCGGTTCAGCTCATCCCGCACGGCGAGCTGGACGAGCCGATGATGTTCGCGGTCCTCTCCGACGAGCGCGTGCTCGTCATCGAACGCAAGGGCGCGCTGAAGGTGTACGACCCGGCCACGCGCGCCACGTCGCTCGTCGCGACGATTCCGGTGAACACGAAGTACTACAGCCCGGCGGGCCGGGTCAGCGAAGCGGAAGAGGGCCTGATCAGCCTCGCGATCGATCCCGACTTCGATCGCAACCGGTGGGTGTACATGAAGTACGCCGATCCGCAGGCGGCCAAGCACGTGCTCGCGCGCTGGGAGCTGCGCGACGTCGAGATCGGCGGCGCGCGCACGCTGACGCTGGTCGAGTCGTCGAAGAAGATCCTGCTCGAGAACCCGGCGCAGCGCGAGCGGTGCTGCCACACGGGCGGCGGCACGGCCTGGGACGCACAGGGCAACCTCTACATCACGGTCGGCAACAACACGGGCGGCGGCATGACCGACGAGCGCCCCGGCATGCAGTCGTCCGACGACCAGGCCACGTCCGGCAACACGAACGACCTGCGCGGCAAGATCCTGCGGATCCATCCGGAGCCCGACGGCACCTACACGATTCCGCCCGGCAACCTCTTTCCGCCCGGCACGCCGGGCACGCGGCCCGAGATCTACACGATGGGCCATCGCAACCCGTGGCGCGTGTCGGTGGACAGCCGCACGGGCTACATCTACTGGGGCGAGGTCGGGCCGCCGGATCAGCGCGCCAGCGGCGGCTCCGAGCCGTGGGACGAGCTGAACCAGGCGCGCGGTCCGGGCTTCTTCGGGTTTCCGTACTTCGTCGGCGAGAACGTGCCGATCCCGGTCCGGGACTTCGTCAACACCCGGATCAAGCCCGCCCAGGATGCGGCGCGCCCGGTCAACGAGTCGGTCAACAACACGGGCCTGCGCGTGCTGCCGCCCGCGCAGCCGGCCTTCATCGCGTATTCGTACGATCCGTCCGACAAGTACCCGCTCGTCGGCTCCGGCGCGCAGAGCGCCGTCGGCGGCCCGGTCTACCACCGCGCGGACTTCAAGCCCGACGCCACGCGGTTGTTCCCGCGCTATTACGAAGGCAAGTGGCTCGCGGCCGATTTCGAGCGCGGCTGGATCATGTCGGTGCGCATGGACGATGACAGCCGGTACGTGGCGATGGAGCGCTTCCTGCCGGGCTATCGGCCGATCGGCGTCATCGACCTCAAGTTCGGCCCGGAGGGCGATCTCTACGTGCTCGACTACGGCAGCACCTGGTTCGCCAAGAGCCCGAACAGCTCGCTCGTCCGCATCGAGTACAACGGCGGCAACCGCGCGCCGATGGCGCGTGCGCAGGCCAGCGCCGCGGGCGGCGCGCCGCCGTTCCAGGTGCAGTTGTCGGCCGCCGACACGCGCGATCCCGACGGCGATCCGCTGAAGTACCAGTGGCGCGTCGCGTCGGGCGGCGACACCCCTCGCACGTTCTCGGCGCCCTCGCCGCGGGTCGCGTTCAACGCTCCCGGTCTCTACACCGCGACGCTCACCGTGACCGATTCCCACGGTGCCACCAGCACCGCCTCGCTCGACATCGTCGCCGGCAACACGCCGCCGTCGGTGAGCATCGAGGCGATGGGCGTGAACCGGACGTTCTTCGAGCCGGGCCAGCCGGTCGCCTACACGGTGACGATTGCGGATCGCGACGACGCCGCGGCGGATCCGGCGCGCGCGGCCGTGAGCGCCGACGCGGTCGCCGAGGACTTCGACCTTTCCGCGCTGATCCACGGGCAGGCGCCGGTGGACGCGTCCACGCGGTTCGCCGTTGCGAAGACGTACCTCGCGAAGACGGATTGCCTCGGCTGCCATCAGCCCGACACGCCGTCGGTCGGGCCGTCGTTCCAGATGCTGGCCAGCCGCTACCGGCCCGAGACCGCGACGATCGCCGCGCTCGCCGCGAAGGCCCGCGCCGGCGGCGCCGGTGTCTGGGGCGACACGGCGATGCCGGCGCACCCGACGCTCGCGCCAGCCGACGCGATGGCCATCGTCACCTACATGCTCCGCGCGCACGACGCGAGCTCCGCGCTGCCGCTCGCCGGCCGCGTGACGCCGGACGCGCCGCCGGGCGGCCGAGGCAAGCTCGTGCTGCGAGCGGTCTATGCGGACGCGCCGGTCCGCGGCCTGCCGTCCCGGTCCGGCGAGGCCATGACGGTGCTGCGATCCACCGTCCTCTCGCCCGCGGCGGCCGACGTCGTCAGCAACGTGAGCTTCGGGACGCGGACGTCAGGCGAAGGGCAGGCGACCCGCAACACGGCGGTGACGGCGCTGCGCAACGGCTACGTGGGGTTCAAGCGTCTCGATCTCGGCGGGGTGAGGCAACTGCGGCTCTCGACCACGACGGGCGGCGGCATGGGCGCGGCGGGCGGCACGATCGAGGTGCGGCTCGGTGGTCCGGACGGGACGCTCGTCGGCCAGGCGACGGTGGTGCCCGCCGCTCCGCGCGGACGCGGCGCTGGCGCCGGCGCGGCAGCCGCGGCCGGCGCGGCGGCACCCGCTCGAGGCGGCGTTCGCGGCGACGGCCCCGCCACCGCGAGCGTGCAGGAGATCACGGCGCCGGGACCGACGATCGATCTGACGCCGGCGACCGGCATGCAGGACGTCTACTTCGTGTTCCGCAACGACCGCGCGTCGGCGACGCAGCCGCTCTTCGCGGTATCGGCCATCAGAGTGGTGTTCTGAACGCACGTCGCGCGCGGCCGCCACGAGGCGCGCGGGCGGCGTAGAGACGTGCGCGTCGGACGACGCGTTCAGCGGCGCGCGCTCACTCGTGCAGCGCGCGCCGCCCTTGACGATCGTCGACCGCGTCGCCGCGTCAGCCGATGGTGAACGCTGCCGTCGCGCGCGTCGTGCCCCACTCGAGCCGAAACGCCGCGCCCGACGGCGTGTCGTCGATCGCGATGATCAACTGCTCGACCGGCGCGCTCGTCTTCGAGACCGTCATGGGCGCTCGTCCGATCTCAAGCGTCGCGTTGTACGGCACGCCCCACTGCCCCGGCTTCGACAGCTTGCCGAGAACGATCTGCCACTGCGTGCCGGGCTGGACGTTGATCGTGTAGGTACCGGGCGCGAGCGAGAGCGCCCCGAACTTCAGCGGCTTGTCGGTCGTGAGGAGGGTCGCTTCGTCCGCACCGGCGCGCCACGGCTGACCGGCCGGCATCAGCGTCGCCTCGGGACGTCCCTTGAGGGAGGGGCGTCCGTATTCGATCGACAGCGCCGCGCCGTCGATCGTGTAGCTCGTCCGGACGTGCGGGCTGCCGCCCGTGCCCGGGTGGACCTGCACGGTGTTCTGTGCCGCCACCCCGACGCCGAAAATGCCTGCGATTGCCAGTGTTGCTCCCGCACGAACCAGTCGAGTCATGGATCCTCCTGAGCGGATTGTTGTGCCGTACCCGTTACGATACGAACAATCGCGGCCCGAAGGTTCGATGCGGCCTTGCGATCCGGACGCGGCGCTCCGGCAGCCGTGCCGGCTCAGCGCCCGATAGACCGCTAGCGCTTCTTCAGCGCGTAGGCGACGAGACCGGTCGGTCCCGTTGGATACACCGCCTCCTTGACGGCCGGCGTCTGGCCCGACGCGGTGACGAGCAGGTACTGCCGGCCGCCGTGCTCGTACATCGACGGCGAGCCGCTCGTCGGCGCGCCGAGCGGCAACTGGTGCAGCTCCTTGCCGCTGTCCGCGTCGTACACGTGGACCTTCTGGTCCGCGGCGTTGACGAACAGCAGGCCGTTCGCGGTGACGACCACCGATCCCTTGACGCCGAGGTTGGCCGCTCCGGTGCCGCGGATGCCGCGCGCGACGAGCCGCGGCTCGTCGCCGAGCCCGATCTGCCACTTGATCGTGCCGGTGTTGAGGTCGTACCCGGTGAGCGTCGTGTAGGGCGGATTGATCAGATCGGGATGGAGCCCGTAGCCATCCATCACGAGCCGCGCCGGCGCGGACACACCGTCCGGGTAGTCGCCCGCGCCCATCAGGCCCCCACCTCCGCCGCCTCCCCGCCCGCCCGACGACGGCCGCACGGCAGCCGGACCGGACTCGACGAGCACGCCGGCCGCCGGCGGATCGGCCGCCGGACCGCCGGCCGTCGCGCCGCCGCTCGCCAACGCGAGCAGCGACATCAACGCGTTCACGTCCTCGTCGCTCAACTGGTGGTTCGCGGGCATCTGGTTGCGGCCGTTGACGATGACGGCACGGAGATCGGCGGCCGGAACGCGCGACGCGACGCCGATGAGCGACGGCACGCTGCCGCTGCCCTGCAGCATCGGACCGTGGCAGGCCTGGCAGTGCGTCTGGTACTGAGTGAACCCCGGAATCGACGCGCCGGCGCCGGCGGCGCTCGGCTGCTCGCCCGTCCTGAGCAGCCGCATGAGCGCCGGCACGTTGAACGTGATCACGTAGACGCGGCCGTTCCGCGGATCCGCCGACGTGCTGCCGTAGTTGGACCCGCCGTGATTGCCCGGCATGTGCACGACTTCGTCGAAGCCGATCGGCGTGAACTGGCCGTCGTTGCGCGCCTTCGCGACGCGCTGGCGATAGCTCGCGCGCTGCTCGTCGGTCAGCAGGTACGGGTTGATGTCGTCGAGCCCGAACGTCTGCCGGCCGAACGGCGGCGGGTTCGTCGGGATCGGCTGCGTCGGCCAGAGCACCTCGCCCGGCACGTCGGTCTTCGTCGGCACCGGCCGCTCCTCGATCGGCCAGATCGGCTGCCCGCTGACGCGGTCGAAGACGTAGAGGTACCCGGTCTTGCCCGCCATCGCGACGACGTCCACCGTGCGGCCGTCGTGACGGATCGTCGTCAACTGCGGCGCCGAGACGTTGTCGAAGTCCCAGAGATCGTGGTGGACGTTCTGGAAGTGCCAGAGGCGCCTGCCCGTCCTGGCGTCGAGCGCGATGAGGCAGTTGGCGAAGAGATTCTGGCCGACGCGGTCGCCGCCGTAGTAGTCGAACGTCGCCGATCCGGTCGGGAAGTACGCGATGCCGCGCGCCGCGTCGATCGAGACCTCGCCCCACGTGTTCGCACCGCCGATGTACTTCCACGCGTCCTTGGGCCACGTCTCGTACCCGAACTCGCCCGGGTGCGGCACGGTGTGGAACTGCCACACGAGCTTGCCGGTGACGACGTCGAAGGCGCGCAGGTCGCCCGGCGCGGAGAAGTACGCCTCGCCCGGCGCGGACCCGAGAAGGATCAGGTTCTGCCACACCTTGCCGGGCGTGCCGGACTGCACGCGCCCGAGCGTCGACGGATCGCGCCCGAGGCCCTCGCGCAGATCCACGGCGCCGTTGACGCCGAACGTGCGGACGAGCCGGCCGGTCTTCGCGTCGATCTCCTGCAAGTAGTCGTTGATCGTGAAGATCAGCCGTCGATCGCTGCCGTCCGCGTTCTCCCAGTAGTTGATGCCGCGCGGCGCGATGCCGCCCACCTGGTCGTGCACCCACAGCTCGCGGCCCGTCGCCGCGTCCAGCGCGACGAGCGCGTTGCCGCGCCCGCGCGCGTAGATGACGCCACGCGCCATCACGGGATTGAACCCGGTCTGCCCGTGCGGGTACGTCCAGGCCACCTCGAGGTCCGCGACGTTCGACCGCGTGATCTGGGTCAGCTCGACGAACCGCGACGAGGCGGGGCCGCCGCCGTAGTCGCGCCACTCGCGGCGCGGCTGCTGGCCCGACACGATCCATGCTGACGAGACGACGACCACCGCGACGACGAGCGCGCGGAACGGCAAGAGCTGGCGGCGCTGGGACATGAGGCCTCGAAGATGACGGGGCTGACGCGGTGACGACGCGGACGCGCGGCGCGTTCCCTGACGAACCGTTGCCAATGGTATGCGAGAACCACCCGCGGCGCTCAGTCCCGGCACGCTACGATCGCGACATGCGGTTCGCGGAGGTGGCCGGCGTATCAGACGCCGTGGCGGCGACGTCGAGCCGCCTCGACAAGATCGGCCGGATGGCGGAGCTCGTTCGTCGCCTCGCCCCTGACGACGTCGTGCCCGTCGTCGCCTGGCTGTCGGGCGCGCCGCGCCAGGGACGGATTGGCATCGGCCACGCCGCGATTTCCGCCGCCGCGGGGACGAGGCCGGCCGAGGCGCCCGAGCTGACCGTCGCGGACGTGGACGCGCGGCTCGACGAGTTGGCGCGCGTGGCCGGATCCGGCGCCGCGCGCGAGCGCGCCCGGCAGCTCACGGCGCTGTTCGAGAAGGCGACGCGGCCCGAACAGGACTTCCTGCGGCGGCTGCTCTACGGCGAGCTGCGGCAGGGCGCGCTCGAAGGCGTCGTGCTCGAGGCCGTCGCGCGCGCCGCCGGCGTGTCGGCGGCGCGGCTCAGGCGCGCCGTGCTCATGGCGGGCGACCTGCCGGCGGCGGCGCACGCGGCGCTCGCCGGCGGCGAGCGCGCGCTCGACGCCATCGCCGTTCGCGTCATGCAACCGATCCGGCCGATGCTCGCCGACTCGGCCGAGGGACTCGATGCCGCGCTCGACGATCTCTCCGACGCCGGCGCCGCCCTCGAGTACAAGCTCGACGGCGCGCGCGTGCAGCTCCACAAGGCGGGAGACGACGTCCGCGTCTTCTCGCGCACGCTGAACGACGTCACGGCGTCGGTGCCGGAGATCGCCGCGGTCGTCGCGGCCCTGCCCGCGCGCAGCCTGATCCTCGACGGCGAGGTCATCGCGCTCGGCCCCGGCGGCACGCCGCGGCCGTTTCAAACGACCATGCGGCGCTTCGGACGCACGCGCGGCGTCGACGACCTGCGCCTCGACCTGCCGCTCACGCTCTTCGCCTTCGACTGCCTGCTCGTCGACGACGCGCCGCTCGTGGACGAGCCGCTCGAGCGCCGCGTGGCCGTGCTGCAGGATGCGGCCGACGCCCTGTCGGTGCCACGCGTCGTTCGGCCGACCCGTGCGGAGGCCGCCGCGTTCGCGCGCGACGCGGCGGACCGCGGGCACGAGGGCGTGATGGCCAAGTCGCTCGCGGCACCGTACGCCGCCGGACGCCGCGGCGCCGCGTGGCTCAAGGTCAAGCAGGCGCGGACGCTCGACCTGGTCGTGCTCGCCGCCGAATGGGGGCACGGCCGCCGGCGCGGCTGGCTCAGCAACCTGCACCTCGGCGCACGCGACCCGGCGACGCGCACGTTCGTCATGCTCGGCAAGACCTTCAAGGGCATGACCGACGAGATGCTCGCCTGGCAGACGGAGCGCCTGCTGTCGCTCGAAGTGGCGCGCGACGGGATCGTCGTCTTCGTCCGGCCCGAGCTCGTCGTGGAGGTGGCCTTCAACGAGATCCAGGACAGCCGGGTGTACGCCGGCGGGCTCGCGCTCCGATTCGCGCGCGTGAAGCGCTACCGCACCGACAAGACGGCCGAGGACGCGAACACGATCGACGACGTGCGGCGGCTGGCCGGGCCGCGCGAGCCAGGGTAGTCGACGAAGCGCTGGCGGCGCCGCGCACGCGGGCGCGGCCGGCGGGCCGCGGGAGGCAACCTGGCTCAGGCTCGTCGAGGCGCGCCTTCAGCGGCCACGAAGCGGCCGCATTCCGCGCGCGGCCGCGCCACGGTGCGGCCCGGACGAGCGACGGGATCACGACGGATCCGGCGACGAGCTCGTCAACCCGGGAGCGGGACCATTGCGTGGGACAACTCCGATCAGGCGCCCGCGCGGCCCACGAGGCCGGCTTCGTGCTGCTCCCACCACTCGCGCGCGCGGCGCTGATCCCATGGCGTACCGGCCGACAGCCGATCGAGGCGCTCCCAGAGGACCTCGGCCGTGGCAGGCCGCTTGGCGGGATCCTTCGCGAGACAGTCGAGCACGAGCGCGTCCATCTCCGGCGAGACCGCACCGGGCCGCCGGCTCGACGGCGGCCCGGGCGTCGTCCTCGCGTGGTGCATCAGGAGCGCCATCGCGTCGGGCGCTTCGAACGGCGGATGCCCGGTGAGCAACCAGCACGCGACGCAGCCGAGCGCGTAGATGTCCGCGCGGCCGTCGAAGCCGTCGCGCCCGGACACGAGCTCCGGCGCCAGGAACGCCGGCGTCCCGAGGATCAGGCCCGAGACGGTCATCGGCTCCGCCGATCGCCGGCCGTGCCGTGAGACCACGCCGAAGTCGAGCACTTTGAGGAAATCGTACTCCCGGCCCAATCGGCAGACGAAGAGGTTGGCCGGCTTGACGTCGCGATGCACGAGGCCCAGGCCGTGCGCCTCGGCGAGCGACAGGCACGCCTGCTTCAGCAGCGCGACGGCGCGCTCCTCGGGCATCGGACCGTAGCGCTCGATCAACCGCTGGAGGTCGAGGCCGCGGAGCCGCTCCATCACGTAGTAGAAGCTGCCGGTGTCGGTCATGCCGAAGTCGAAGAGCTGCACGGTGTGCGGCGATTGCAGCTCGGCGGTCGCGTGCGCCTCGCGGGCGAAGCGCTGGCGCACGCCCTGGCCGTCCTCGTCGAGCGCGATGACCGAATCGCGGACGAGCTTGACGGCCGCCGGACGCGCGAGCAGCCGATGCCGCGCCAGCCACACTTCGCCCATCCCGCCCGATCCGAGCTTCTCGATCAGCGTGTAGCTGCCGACGCGGATGCCGTTGTCGAGCAGGTGCTCGCCGATGTCGAGGGTCGGCCCCTGGCTCGCAGCGAGCGCCGCGCCCAGCACGTTGCGCAGCTCGCGCAGGTTGCCCGGCCAGCGGTAGCGCTTCAGCCGCTGCATCGATTCGCCGGAGATGATCGGCACGGTCCGGCCGGCCTGGTCGGCCTGGCGCCGGAGGATGTGGCCGGCGAGCGCCGGCAGATCGTCGAGCCGCGCGCGCAGCGGCGCGAGATCCAGCGTCGCCGGCAGCGCGCGGTGCAGCTCGGGCGAGAGGCGCCCGGCGTCCAGCTCGTCGTCCACGCTCCGCGTCGTCGACGCGATCACGCGAACGTCGGGATCCGGCGTGCGGCCCTGGCGTCGCGCCTCGTCCATCGTCCGGATGTGCTCGGCGAGCAGGCGCTGCGCCTCGTGCGGCAGGTGCTGGATGCCCTCGAGGTAGAGCGTGCCGCCGTCGGCCAGGCGCAGCTTGTCGAAGACGCTCACGTCGACGCCGGTCTCGGCGAGCGACGGCGATGCGTGCGACGCGACCGACAGGCCGTTGAGGCAGATGATGGCGCGCCCGCCGCGGCGCGACTGATGGTGCACGACGCGCGCGACGGCCTCGTGGTCGCTGCCCGGCGGCCCGCTGATGAGCAGCGCGTCGTCGGAGGCCGCGACCGCCTCGATGTCGCGGCGCAGCCGCACGGCCGCTTCGCTGTCGCCGAGCAGCACGCCGTCGCTGCGGTCGCGCGCCTCGCGCAGCAGCTCCTGCGCGACGGTCAGCTCGTGCTCGAGCTGCTCGTTGCGCCGGCGGAGCTGCTGCTGGAGATCGCGAATCGTCAGGTGCGTCCTGACGCGCGCGAGCACTTCCTCGGCCTGGAACGGCTTGTTGATGAAATCGACGGCGCCGAGCTCCAGGCCGCGGACCTTCTCGCTCGCCTCGGTCACGGCCGACAGAAAGATGATCGCGGCCTCGCGTGTGGCGTCGCCGGCCTTGAGACGCCGGCACGTCTCGAAGCCGTCCATCTCCGGCATCATGACGTCGAGGAGGATCAGATCGGCACGCGCACGGCCGGCGATCGCGATCGCATCCTTGCCGCTGCGCGCGGCGAGCAGCCGATACCCTCTCCCGTCGAGCGTCTGGTAGAGCACCTGCAGGTTGGTGGCGTTGTCGTCCACCAGCAGGATCTGCGGGCCTGGCGGTGTCGCGGGCGTCGTCACGTGCTCGAACCTGTCGGCGGAAGCGACGCAGAGCGTCGTGGGATCTCGGGCCTCATGGTGCCAGCGAGTCGGCGAGCGCGCCGAGGCCGCTGAAGTCGAACTCGCCGGCGAGGCGGCCGATGCGCTCGCCCAGGCGGGCCTCGGCCATCGTGCCGCTCGTCAGCTCGCGGGCGAGCGCCTGGATGCCGCCGACGTCGCCGAGCGCGATCGCACTCCGGAGCCTGGCGGCGATCTCCGCGCCGCGGGCGATCTCGCCGGTGCCGCCCGACGCCGGGATCACCGGTCGATCGCTGCCGCTGATCCAGCGCACGCCCAAATGCGTCTGCAGCATCCCGAAGAGCAACGGCGCGCGGATCGGCTTCGACAGGTAGTCGATGCAGCCGGCGTCGCGCGCCGCCTGTCGCACGTTGCCGATGGCGCTCGCCGTCACGGCGATCACCGGGATCGCGGCCGTCGCCGGGTCCCGCGCGAGCTGGCGGGTCGCCTCCAGCCCGTCGAGGTCCTCCATCTTCAGGTCCATGAAGACGATGTCGGGCAGCTCCTTGCGCGCGATCGCGAGCGCCTCCCGGCCGCCGGCTGCCGTGAGCACCTGCACGCCCGCGCTCTCGAGCAGGCTCGCGAGGATCCGGCGGTTGGCCGTGCTGTCGTCCACGACGAGCGCCGTGACGCGCTGGCCGGGCGCGAGCCGCGCGTCGAGCGGCGCGATCGCGCCGGCCGGGTCGGCCGGCCGCGGCCGCACGTTCTCGCGGTCCTGCGTCAGCGGCAGCGTGAACCAGAAGCGGCTGCCCGTGCCGAGCGTGCTCTCGACGGCGAGCGCGCCGCCCATCCGCCGGATCAGGTGATCGGAGATCGCCAGCCCCAGGCCCGTGCCGCCCGCCGCCGCGCCGGTCTTCGTCTGCGCGAAGGCCGCGAAGATCGCCGTGAGCGCGTCCGGCTCGATGCCGACGCCGGTGTCGACGACCTCGAACCGCAGCCGGTCGTCCGCGCACGCGATGCCCAGCCGCACGTCGCCCGAGGACGTGAACTTGACCGCGTTGCCGAGCAGGTTGAGGAGCGCCTGCCGCAGGTGACGGCCGTCGAGCACCACGACCGCCGGCACGCCGGCGTCGACCGTCATCGTCAGCCGGAGGCCCTTGCGCTCGGCCGCCTCGGCGACGACGGCCCGGAGATCGGCGACGAGACCGGCGAGATCGGTGGGCGCCTCCTCGATGTCGAGCCGGCCCGCTTCGATCTTCGAGAGGTCCAGCACGTCGTTGATCAGGTCGAGCAACTGCGATCCGCACTTCGCGATCGCGTCGAGCGCGTCGCGCTGGCTTCCGCCGAGCGCGCGATCACGCTGCAGCAGTTGCGCGTACCCGATCACGCCGTTGAGCGGCGTCCGCAGCTCGTGGCTCATGTTCGCGAGGAACTCGCTCTTGGCGCGCGTCGCGGCCTCGGCCGACTCCTTGGCGCGCCGCAGCTCCGCGTCGCGCTCGCGGCGATCCGAGATGTCGCGGAGGAACGCGCCGAAGAAGTAGCCGCGATCCACTTTCATCGGCGACGTGATCATCAGCTCGACGGGGAACTCGCGGCCCGTGCGGTGGATGGCCGACAGCTCGACGCGCTGGTTGACGACGGGCGCGTCGCCGGTCTCGTGGAACCGGCGCATGCCGCTCGTGTGCGCGTCGCGGTAGGCGGGCGGAATGATCGTCTCGGCCAGGTTGCGGCCGACGGCCTCGTCGCGCGTCCACCCGAACGTGCGCTCGGCCTGCGCGTTCCACTCGGCGATGACGCCGGCCGAGTCGATGCCGATGAACGCGTCGTGCGCGGTGTTGATGACGAGCCGCGCGCGCGTCTCGCTGTCGGCCAGCCGCGCCAGCGCGCGCCGCCGATCCTCCTCGGCGCCGGCCGCCGCCACCAGGTTGGCCACCGCGATCGCGAAGTTCTGCTCGTCGACCGGCCAGGCCCTCGCCCCGCCGACGTGCTCGGCGCACAGCACTCCGACCGTCCGGTTGTCGTGCCGCAGCGGCACGTCGAGCATCGCCCCGATCCGGTTGGGATCGAGATAGCCGCGCAGGAACTCCGCCGTGCGCGGATCGGTCCGCGCGTCGGCGGCGGCGATCACGCGCTCGCCGTCGAGCGCGTCGAAGTACGCCGGCGCGTTCTCGCGCTGCAGCACGGCCCCCTGGTCGTACCCTTTCTCGGACCGCCGGTACAGGCCCAGGCACCGGATGGTGCCGCGCGTCTCGTCGAAGCGCCACATGCTCAGCCGCTCCACCTGCAGCGCCTCCGACGCGATCTCGAGGATGCTGCGCAGGCGTTCGTCGAACCGATCGCTGCCCGTGTAGCGCGCCGTCAGCGTCGTGAGCGCGTCGCTCTGCGCCGTCAGCCGGTGCTCGTTGGCCTTGAGCGCCACCTCGGCCTCGACCTGCGCGGTGATGTCGTGGAAGACGGTCAGCGCGGCCGGCTCGCCCCGCCAAGTGATGAGCCGCGACGAGCACATCGCCCAGAACGGCTCGCCGCTGTGCCGCTTGATGTGCAGGCGAAGCGAATCGGCCCGGCCGTCGCGACGGAGCTGCTCGGCGAGCTGGATCCGCTGCGCCGGATCCACGTAGTAGTCGCTGACCGACGCGCCGATCGCCTCGGCCTGCGGCACGCCGATCACCTCGGACGTCCGCGCGTTCACCGCGAGCACCGTGTGGTCGGCGAGCCGGCTCACGACGGCGGGGAACGGGCTGACGTCGAAGAGGTACGAGTACGTCCGCTCCGTCTCCGCCGGAGCGACAGGCGATGCAGACGAGGCAGCAGCAATCGGCTCGTTCACGGGTGAACGGCCTATCATACAGAACGCTCCATGGGATCCGGCCCGCTGCCGGCGTTGCATCTGACCAGGTGACTTCGCCGCGGTCGGCGCGCCAGTATGTTCGGTGGAGGACGCGATGCTCGGACGATCGGTCGTGGTCTGGCTGGCGGTGCTGGTGCTCGCGTTCGTGAACGGCGGAGTCCGGGAAGTGCTGCTCATCCCCGCGATCGGCGCGTTCGCCGGTCGGGCGATCAGCGCCATCGCGCTCTCCCTCGTCGTGCTGCTCGTGACCTATCTCACGATCCGATGGGTCGGCCCACGGTCGCCTCGCGACGCCTGGATCATCGGCGCTCTCTGGCTCGCGCTGACGCTGGCCTTCGAGCTGCTCACCGGCCATTTCGCGTTCGGCACGCCGTGGCCCGACCTCTTCGCGGACTACGACGTGTTCCACGGCCGGCTCTGGCCCCTGGTGCTCGTCACCGTCGCCGTCGCACCGCGGCTGTGCACGAGCCGTCACGGGATCTTCGGATCGCTCACGTAACGGCGCGGACGCCGCTCGTCACGCAATCGCGCCGCTGCGCGGAGGCCCCGCTACGACAGCCGCACCGGCACGGTACGCCATCCGCCGAGCGGATACGTCTCCCGTGCGGGCTCGGCCTCGTGCGACAGCTCGATGCCGGTGGTGGCGGCGAGCAGCGTCTCCGTCGCGACGACGAGCTCCATCGTCGCGAGCGGACGTCCGGGACAGGCGTGAATGCCGGTGCCGTAGACGAGGTTGTGCGGCGCGTGCGCCTCGGGCCGGTACGCGTCCGGATCGCCGAACACGCGCTCGTCGCGGTTCGCCGAGGTCCAGTTCAGATAGATCCGCGTGCCGGCCGCGACGTCGAATCCGGCGATGCACGCCGCCGCCGTCGTCACGCGCCGGTTGACGAGGAAGGGATCGTCGATCCGCAGCATCTCGTCGATCGCCGCCGACAGGTCGCCGGGACGCGCGCGGAGTCGCGCCTGGACGTCCGCGTGCGTCGCGAGGAAATGGACGACGACGCCGAGCGCCGCGGCCATCGAGGCGAGGTCGCCCGCCGTCCAGTTGCGCAGGATCGACACGATGTCGGCGTCCGGCAGCGGCGCGCCGTTCACGACGACGTCGAGCAGCTCGGTCGTCGGATCCTGCGGCGCGGCCGCGCCCAGCTCGCGGCGGCGGTGAATCTGGGCCAGGACGATGTCGTCGAACGCGGCGGCCACGGCGGCCGTGCGCGCGTGATCCTTCGAGCGCGTGGCCGCATGGTTGTCGGCCATCCACGCGAGCAGTCGATCCTCGATGCCCTGCCATCCCAGCCACGCCGCCTGCGCGTCGACGGCGAAGGGGTAGCCGAGCTCCGTGACCGCATCGACGGTGACGCCGCGCGGGAGCGCGCCGACGATCTCGCGCGCGACACGGCGAACCTGCGGCTCGAGCGCGCGCATGCGCTCCGGCGAGAAGAACGGATCGATGACCGCGCGAAACGCCGTGTGCTCGGGCGGATCGAGCGAGTTCGGCACCATGCGATGCGCGGACGCGGCCGACGAGAAGGTCGCCGGATCGGCCGCCGCCGCGACGACGTCCGCGTGCCTGAAGAGCGTGACGCCGCGCGGCGACTCGGCGAGCGGGCCGGCCGCACGCATGCGATCGTAGGTGCCGCGCTGGTCGGCCAGCAGCGGTTCGGACAACGGCTCCCAGGGAGGAATCGGCGCGCTCATTGAGCCATGTTCGCACAGCGCGCTCAGGGCATTCCGTACGCCTCGATCTCCATGACGCGGCTCCACCGGCTCTGCGTCCCCGTGATGAACAGCCGAATCCTCGTCGTCGTCACCGGTGCGAACCTGGTTTGCCACCAGACGTACGTGTTGTTCCGCTCGATGCCGCCCGGCACCGTGCGCCAGCGCGCGCCGTCCCAGTACTGGACTGTGAAGGCCTTCAAGCCGAATCGGCTGGACTGCATCGACGGCGTCGGATCGTCGGGCGTCCGCTCCGCGTCCTGCTGGCCGAAGACGTCGACCTGGTCGATCGACTTCGGGCCGTCGAACGCCACCTCGATCCAGTCGGGCCATTCGCCGGGCGTCTCGTCGCTCCAGCCGCCGCCGAGCTCCCACGGCTCGCCGCGGCGATCGCCGTTGATGACCGAGCCCGGGTCGAACCACCCGAGCGCGCCTTCACCGTCCCAGCGGTAGGTCGAGGAGGCGCTCGCCACCGCGCCGTGAGCGGAGAGCGCGACGTTCACGCGCCCCGGCCGCGGCGCCACGATCGTCCGTGGCGAGATCGCGGCGGCCAATTCGAGGAACGCGGGCGACGCGAAGAACCCGCGCGGCGGATCGGCAACATCGTTCACGCTCGATGGAGGCGATGGATGGACGACCGCCGCCGCGGCGGGAGGAGACGCGATTGGAGCGCGGCGGACAGGACCGATGGTCGCCGCCGCGATCGCAAGGAGAACGACGGCGGCGCCCGCGTACACCCATGGCGTCGCCCAGCGGCGCCGTGCCGGTGCGCTCTCGTGCGCGAGCGCGGCCGGCTGGATCGCCTCGGCGTCGACGGCCTCGTCGATGCCGATCGGCTCGACGGCAGCCGCGCTCCGAAGCTCGACGACAGCCGCGCTCTGGAGTTCGATGGCCGGTGCGCTCTGGACCTCGACGGCCGGTGCGCTCCGAAGCTCGATGGCAGGCGGCGCGTTGTGAGCCGGCGGCTCGGACGTGCGGTCTTTGATGGCCGCCAGCGCCTCGTGCAGGTCGCGCGTGAGGGCGGCGACCTCGTCGCGCAGGCCGTGGTCGAGCGCGGCCGCGCGGCCCTGCTGGGCTTCGCGGAGCAGCCGCTCGAGCGACTCCAGCTCCGTCCGGGCCGTTCGCCACTCGGCGAGCAGCGCGTTCAGCGAGTCGAGTTCGGACTGCAGGTCGGCGATGGCGGAACCTCGGCGTTCACCTGCTGACGGCAAACGAGACGAGCCGCAGTGCCGGCGCCTCGCCCGAGCGCCAGATCGGATACACGAGATCGTCGTCGATCGAATCGGGCGGCGCGTTGTCTCGAAGGTCCGCGCGCGCAAGCCGCGGCACGTCCGTCCGGAAGTACTTGCGGTAGGCCGCGACCCAATCGGCCGCGATCTCCCGCTGCGCCGTCTGGAGCGCGACCGTTCCATCGCAGACGAGCTGCGGCAGCAGCCGCTCCAGTTGATCCTTCACGTGGGCGTTCCACGTGCGCGAGGCGTATCGCTGCGGCCAGAGGTTCTCGACGCTCGGCGCGCCACCCAGCTCCGGCGTGATCAGGTAGTCGAGCTCGTAGCGCTCCGCCGGCTCGTGCTCCATCCCGTATCCGCGGAGCACCTGGACGCGCACGGCGTCGGGAACGCGCCGCTGCTCGTGCGCGCCGGGCGCGCACAGCTCCTCGGCCGTCACGCTCCATGTCGCTCCCGGCGTGAGCGACGCCACCGGCAGCGCATCGTCTTCGACCGGCGCGATGGCGCCGGGCTGGAAGCGGCCGCCAGGCTCGTGGCCGACGCGGACGAGCAGGACGACCGCGACGATGGCCGGGCAGATCATGACCCAGCGCGACGCGCCACCGAACCGCGGCACGAAGCGCCCGACGGGCGAGCGTTCCCGCTCGCGCACGAGCGCGGCGAGCCTGGCCCGGAGCGCCTCGCGAGACGCGGCGGCGTCTTCCGCATCGCACAGCGCCGACCGGTAGCCGGCCGCGGCCAGCATTACGCCTCGACAGAGCGCGGCACGGCGATGGCTGCACGACGTGCAGTCGGCCAGGTGAGCCTCGACGACGGCCTGGCGGCGAGCGGAGAGCTCGCCGTCGGCGGCCAGCACGAGATCGCGATCGCTCAGGTGAGGGTGACGCATCGATCACTCCATGTCCGCAGCCGAGAGGCGGCCGATCGCTCGCACGATCGATTTCGCGACCGAGCCCAGCGACACGCCGAGGGTCTTCGCGATCTCTCGATAGCAGAGCCCCTCGGCGCGCAGGTAGACGCACTGCTTGTCGCGTTCGGGCATCAGCCGCAGGACGCCCAGCAGATGCCGCTGCCGCTGGCGCTCCGCGAGGCGCTGCTCCGGGTTCGGCCGTGCATCGGCCACGTGGTCCAGGGATGCGGCGTCCCACGTGCCCTCGACCAGGCTTCTTCTGACGGTGTGCTGCCGCTGTTTGAGCGCCAGGTTGTGCGCGACCTGGAAGAGCCAGCCGTTGAGATTCGTGGCGGGCCGGCCGAGCGACAGGTGGCGAAAGAGCGCGAGGAAGACCTCCTGCACGACGTCGTCGGTGGCGGCGTCGCCGAGGTTGAACGACGCGACGTAGCGCCGCACGCGCGGCCCGCACTCGTCGAACAGCGCGAGGACGCGCTCCTGGATCGCAACGGGCGTGGACGGTCTGTCCGCGACGAGGCCCGCCGCGAACGGCAGGTCGATCACGTCATGAAGCTTCTGGCTCGCCATCTCACGCGCTCACGGATTCTACATGCGCCGGCCGCGCCTCCCACGGCGCGATGGGCGATCGGCGGACGTGAACATCCGGCGGCTTTCGAGAATATACAGAAGAAGGGCGTGCCCTTCGGAGGATTCGTGGTGCACTCACGTCGCGTCGGCTTTCTGCTCTCCGCCTTCCTGTTCGCGCTCGCTCCAACCATCGATGCCCAGAACGCCGCCGGTGCCGCGCAGGGGTCGGCCCCCTCGCCGCCGGCACAACCGCCGACGTTCGCGACGACCGTCACGGTCATCGAGACGGCGCCGCTGCCCGGCGTCGACCTGCCGATCGAGAAGGTGCCGGCGCCGGCGCAGACCGCGACGTCCGTCGAGATCGAGCGCAGCAAGTCGCTCGACCTCTCGTCGTTCCTGACCCGCCGGTTCAACGCGGTGTTCGCCAACGAGATCCAGAACAACCCGTTCCAGCCGGACATCAACTACCGCGGCTACACGGGATCGCCGCTTCTCGGCACGCCGCAGGGCCTGTCGGTGTACATGGACGGCGTGCGCCTCAACCAGCCCTTCGGCGACGTCGTCAGTTGGGACCTGATTCCGCGGCTCGCGATCTCGACGACGACGCTGATGCCGGGGTCGAACCCGCTGTTCGGCCTCAACACGCTCGGCGGGGCGCTGGCGCTCCAGACGAAGAACGGCGCGACGGCGCCCGGCACGACGGTGCAGGCCGTCTACGGCAGCGACGTGCGCCGCTCGATCGAGTTCGAGCACGGAGGCCGCAAGGCGAACGGCGTGAACTGGTACGTGGCGGGCAACCTGTTCAAGGAAGACGGATGGCGCGACGACTCGCCGTCCGACGTCCGCCAGATCTTCGGGAAGGTCGGCTGGCAGCGAGCGACGAGCGAGCTGTTCGTCTCGGCCGCGCACGCCGACAACGCGCTCAACGGCAACGGGCTCCAGGAAGCCGGCTTCCTCGATCGCGACTACGCGAGCGTCTACACGAAGCCGGACACGACGGAGAACCGATCGACGTTTCTCAATCTCACCGGCAGCCGGAGCCTGAGCGCCAAGGTGCTGGTGTCGGGCAACGTGTACTACCGCCGCATCCACACGGACACGTTCAACGGCGACATCAACGAGGAGTCGCTGGACCAGTCGGTCTATCAGCCCAGCGCGGCCGAGCGGGCCGCGCTCGCCGCGGCCGGGTACACCGGCGTGCCGGCGAGCGGCGCCAATGCCTCGAACACGCGGTTTCCGTCGTGGCGCTGCATCGCGAACGTGCTCCTCCAGGACGAGCCCGCCGAGAAGTGCAACGGCCTCATCAACCGCAGCGAGACGTCTCAGCAGAGCGGCGGCGGCTTCGGACAGATCGCCGCGCGCCACGCCTTCAGCGGGGGCGAGAACCAGTTCACGGCCGGCGGAGGCTACGACCGGAGCCGCGCCGGCTTCGTCCAGTCGACCGAGCTGGGATATCTGAACGAGGACCGCAGCGTCACCGGCCTCGGCGCGTTCGGCGACGCCGAGACGGGCGGCGACGTCGACGGCGAGCCGTTCGACACGCGCGTGGATCTCGACGGCCTGATCCGGACGGTCAGCGTCTACGCGACCGACACCGTGACGCTCTCGCGGAAATGGAGCGTGACGTTGTCGGGGCGCTACAACCGCACGACGATCAGGAACCGCGACGCGATCACGCCGGGCGGCGGCCCCGCGTCGCTCGACGGCGACCACGTGTTCGGCCGGTTCAACCCGGCGGCTGGCGTGACGTTCAGCCCGTCGCAGGCGCTCAACCTCTACGGCGGCTACAGCGAGGGCAGCCGGGCCGCGACGTCCATCGAGCTCGGCTGCGCCAACCCGGACGAGCCCTGCAAGCTGCCGAACGCGATGGCCGGCGACCCGCCACTCGACCAGGTCGTCACCCGCACGTGGGAGGGCGGGGCGCGCGGCGCGTATCGCGGGATCGACTGGAGCGCCGGCGTGTTCAGGGCGGACAACCGCGACGACATCCTGTTCGTGCTCTCGGACCAGACCGGCTTCGGCTACTTCAAGAACTTCGGCGAGACGCGCCGCAAGGGCCTCGAGCTCGGCGCGCACAGCCGGATCGGACGCGTCACGATCGGCGCCGGCTACACCTTCCTGTCGGCGACGTACGAGAGCGAAGAGACGGTCAACGGCGAGAGCAACAGCGCGAACGACGAGGCGGAAGAAGGCGAACCGGGGCTCGAGGGCTCGATCACGATCGAGCCCGGCAATCGCATCCCGCTCGTGCCGCGCCACATGTTCAAGGCGTACGCGGACATCCCCGTCGGCGCGAAGCTGTCGATCGACGTCGACCTGCTGGCGGTGTCCGGATCGTTCGCCCGCGGCAACGAGAACAACCTGCACGAGCCGGACGGCACGTACTACCTCGGTCCAGGCTCGGTACCCGGCTACGCGATCGTCAACCTGGGCGTCGGGTACCGCTTGGCGCCCTGGGTGCAGCTCGTCGCGCAGGTCACGAACCTGTTCGACCGCAAGTACTACACCGCCGGCCAGCTCGGGCCTCTGGGGTTCACCGAGACCGGCGCCTTCATCGCCCGGCCGCTTCCGGCGATCGACGGTGAGTTCCCAGTCAGGCAGGGGACGTTCTTCGCGCCGGGCGCGCCCGCGCGGGTGTGGGCCGGGACGAAGCTCACGTTCTGATCCGGCCCCGCGGCGCGCGGGCAGCCTCGGCCGGCACCGCGTCCGGCGTCGCCCACACGGCACTGGCTATTGCGCCAGATCAAAGACGGGAGGCGTCCGTGGTCTCACACTGGAAGCCGTGGCCCTGGGACTGCCGGACGATTCGCCGGCGCCCGCGCGGAATCGAGGGCCGGGAGGGCACCGTGACGGCTTCTGAACGAACATCCTCGATCGCCTCCGACGAGGCGGTGCTGCCGGGCGCCGATCTCGACGTCCAGAAGATGCCGGCGCACTGGCTGATGGCGCGGCTCGGCAAGCGCGTGTTGCGGCCCGGCGGCATCGAGACCACGCGCTGGCTCCTCGAGCAGGCCGCCATCACGTCGCAGGACGACGTGATCGAGCTGGCGCCGGGGCTGGGGCGGACGGCTGCCCTCATCCTGTCGCGGCAGCCGCGGAGCTACGTGGGCGTCGAGCGCGACGCCCGGGCGGCGCAGTTCACGGAGCACGCGCTGGCCGGGCGTAAACGGGCCGCCGTGCGCATCCTGCACGCCGACGCGGCAGCCGTGCCGCTCGCCGACGGCTCGGCGACGCTGCTCGTCGGCGAGGCGATGCTCAGCATGCAGACCGTGGCCACGAAGCAGAACATCATGCGCGAGGCGCACCGGCTCCTGCGGCCGGGCGGCCGCTACGTCATCCACGAGCTGGCCGTGACGCCGGACGACCTCGCGCCGGCCGAGGTCGCGCGCATCCAGGCGGACCTGTCTTCGGTGATCCACGTCGGCGTCCGCATCGGGACCGTGCGCGACTGGCGGCAGTGGCTCGAGCAGGCCGGCTTCGCGATCGAGCGGATGACGATGGCGCCGATGCGCCTGCTGGAGCCGGCGCGGCTCGTTCGAGACGAAGGCGTCGCGGGCGCGGCGCGGTTCGTCTGCAACGCGCTGCGCACGCCGGGCGCGCCGCGCCGCCTGCGGGCCGTCCGCGGCGTGTTCCGCCAGTATCGCGACGAGCTCTGCGGGGTCGGGCTGATCGCCCGCCGCGCCTGACCTGCCGAACCGGATCTCCGACAGGCGGTCGTCGACCGCGGCGTATCACGCGCGCCGGTCAGCTCTTCTTCCGTCGCAACCCGCGCGCGCCGGCGAGCAGGCCGGCGCCGAGCAGCAGCAGCGACGCCGGCTCGGGCACCGGCGCGGCGGCTGCCGGCGCGAAGCTGTACACCTCGAGCGCGCCGACCGTGAAGAAAGTGAGGTCGTAGCCGTTTACCGTTGGGCACGGCTCGATGTAAGCAACGTGCCCGAAGAGGTCGGCGCCCAAAACCCCGCAGGGCGCGCCGCTGCCGTAGCTGTACTGCCGTGCAGAGCCGCCGAGCAAGTTGTTGAGAACACGGAGGTCAAAACCGCCGCCGAACACTGGTCCATAGAAGGGGTAGTTGAACGTTTGATATTGTCCGAAATCGAACGAGCCGCCCCAATACGCCGTGTCCGACGTCAGGCGCTGCGCGAGCTTCGTGCTGGTCGTGAGGTTGTAGACGAACGCCGTCCGCTCGGCGTCGGTCGGGCTGAAGTTGTCATTACCGATCGACGACCAACTCAGCGGGTTGTAGCCGCCGATGACGTACCGGTCGGTGCCGACGAAGGCTTCGACCAGCGTGAAGGTCGCGCCCTGGCCGTCCACCGCGGCGTGGAAGTCGAGCGCGTCGTCGCCCGCCTGCTTCTCGTAGAGCGCGGTGAAGGCCAGGTCGCCCTGGCCGAGCCACCCTTCCAGCGTCGCCTCGAAGGCGGACGTCAGCAGGCTCGTCGCCGCCGCTGGCCGCGGCACCCCCGCCAGCGCCCCCGCCGCCAGAACCATCGTCATCGCTCGCCGCCATCCTCGCGTCATCGGCATCCCTCTCGCGTCAACGGAGTCATGAGTTCGAACCACGCGGTCTCGACCACGCCGCGGCCCGCGTTGCCGGGCCCGACGTGTTCAGCAAGAACCTCACCGCTTCGGGCCCGTGTCCGGCCTCTCGGCGGTTCCGGCAATTACCTTCGCGAGCGCGGCCTCCTGTCGCCGGACAGCCCCCGTGGTGCTCGGCACCACGCGCGTGATCACGGGCATCACCTGCGCGCCACGCGGGGCGGCCCCGTCCGGCGCCGCCCCCGCCGCGGGAGTTTTGAAACGCACTCTCAGCTCTTCTTCCGTCGCAATCCGCGCGCGCCGGCGAGCAGGCCGGCGCCGAGCAGCAGCAGCGACGCCGGCTCGGGCACCGGTGCCGCGGCCGCCGGCGCGAAGCTGTACACCTCGAGCGCACCGACGGTGAACGAAGTGAGGTCGTAGCCGTTTAGCGTTGGGCACGGCTCGATGTTAGCGACGTGCCCGAAGAGGTCGGCGCCCCGAACCCCGCAGGGCGCGCCGCTGCCGTAGCTGTATTGCCGTGCATAGCCGCCGAGCAAGTCGATGTGAACCCGAAGATCATTGCCGGCCCCGAACGTCGGTCCAAAATACGAGGAGTTGTATGTCTGGGACTGTCCGAAATCGAACGAGCCGGGCCAATACGTCGGGTCCGACGTCAGGCGCTGCGCGAGCTTCGTGTTGGTCGTGAGGTTGTAGATCAACGCCGTCCGCTCGGCGTCGGTCAGGCTGTAGTTCCAGTCCCCAATCGACGACCAACTGAGCGGGTTGTAGCCGCCGATGACGTACCGGTTGGTGCCGACGAAGGCTTCGACCAGCGTGAAGGTCGCGCCCTGGCCGTCCGCCGCGGCGTGGAAGTCGAATGAGTCGTCGCCCGCCTGCTTCTCGTAGAGCGCGGTGAAAGCCAGGTCGCCCTGGCCGAGCCACCCTTCCAGCGTCGCCTCGAAGGCGGACGTCAGCAGGTTCGTCGCCGCCGCCGGCCGCGGCACCCCTGCCACCGCCCCCGCCGCCAGCACCATCGTGATCACTCGCCGCCAGCCTCGCGTCATCGGCATCCCTCTCGCGTCAACGGAGTCATGAGTTCGAACCACGCGGTCTCGACCACGCCATGGCCCGCGTGCGCGGGCCCGACGTGCTCAGCAAGAACCTCACCGTTTCGGGCCCGTGTCCGGCCTCTCGGCTGTTCCGGCAATTACCTTCGCGAGCGCGAGTCCTGTCGCCGGACAGCCCCCGTGGTGCTCGGCACCACGCGCGTGATCACGGACGTCGCCTGCGCGCCATGCGGGGCGGCCCCGTCCGGCGCGACCCCCGCCGCGGGAGTTTTGAAACGCACTCTCAGCTCTGTTTCTTCCGTCGCAACCCGCGTGCGCCGGCGAGCAGGCCGGCGCCGAGCAGCAGCAGCGACGCGGGCTCGGGCACCGGTGCCGCGGCCGCGGGCGCGAAGCTGTACACCTCGAGCGCGCCGACGGTGAAGAAGGTCTCAGAGATGCCGGGCTGCGTTGGGCACGGCTCGATGTAAGCAACGTGCCCGAAGAGGTCGGCGCCACCAACCCCGCAGGGCGCGCCGCTCCCGTAGCTGTATTGCCGTGCATAGCCGCCGAGCAAGTCGCCTTGAACGCCGAGGTCAAAACCGCCGCCGAACGCTGGTCCATAGAAGGGGTAGTTGAACGTTTGAAACTGCCCGAAATCAGACGAGCCGCCCCAATACGTCGTGTCCGACGTCAGGCGCTGCGCGAGCTTCGTGCTGGTTGTGAGGTTGTAGACGAACGCCGTCCGCTCGGCGTCGGTCAGGCTGTAGTTGTAGTCACCGATCGACGACGACCAACTCAGCGGGTCGTAGCCGCCGACGATGTACCGCTCAGTGCCGACGAATGCCTCGATCAGCGTGAAGGTCGCGCCCTGGCCGTCCGCCGCGGCGTGGAAGTCGAGCGAGTTGTCGCCCGCCTGCTTCTCGTAGAGCGCCGTGAAGGCCAGGTCGCCCTGGCCGAGCCACCCTTCCAGCGTCGCCTCGAAGGCGGACGTCAGCAGGCTCGTCGCCGCCGCCGGCCGCGGCACCCCTGCCAGCGCCCCCGCCGCCAGGACCATCGTCATCGCTCGCTGCCATCCTCGCGTCATCGGCATCCCCTTGCGTCAACGGAGTCATGAAGTCAACCACGCGGCCTCGATCGGGCCGCGGCCCGCATAGCCGGGCCCGACGTGCTCAGCAAGAACCTCACCGTTTCGGGCCCGTGTCCGGCCTCTCGGCTGTTCCGGCAATTACCTTCGCGAGCGCGGCCTCCACGGCTTCGGCCGGCGACCGCGACGTCAAGCCGGCGCGGCGCCAGATCCGCCAGACGGTGCTGGGGCTCGTGCCGGCCAGCGCCGCGACCTGGCGCACGGTTCGCGGCCCGTCCGCCAGCCGCCGTGTCGCCTCGAGCACGGCCCGCGTGAGCGCCTCGGCGATGCCCGAGCGGCGGCCTCGACCCGGCGCTTCGCGCAACAGCGCCGGCAGCCGGCCAACGGCGAAACGCCTGGTCCACAGCCGCACCGTGGCGGGCGCCACGTGCAGCCTGGCCGCGACGACAGCCGCCGACAGCCCGTCCGAGATCAGCAGCACGATGCGGCTGCGCACCACCAGCCGGTGCGGCGACGATCGCTGCCGCGCCCAACGCTCGAGCGCGAGCCGTTCGGCGGCAGTTAATTTCTGAAACGGCGGAGCGGTCCCGGCGGACCCGCGGCCGGCGGCCTGGTCGTTGTCGGCGCCCGAGGTGCCTTTGTTCTGCCGCCCCTCAGCCAGGCTGAGGCCGTCACCGCCGCCGTCGGCGGCTGGAGCATCGAGGTACTCGATGTGCTCGAACATGTCAGGTCGCCCGGTTCGGCCGGATATTGCCCACAGCCGCTGACGGCCGCCAGTACCATTTGGGGGTTGCGCGACGTGCGCAGCTTGATCGTGGAGGTCAGGGCGGCCTGCCCGTGCTTCGACGCGAAGGGGGGCGGAGCGCATGCGCCTCCGGTGCCGTGCGGAGCTCGCCGAGGAGCCGTCCTCCGTTGTGGTTGCGGCGGACACCTACGGATCTGCGCCAGCAACCCCGATCGGGTGCGTGCGCGCTGTCGCGCACGCGAGGCTCCCCGTCTGGCGATCCGCTCCGCGTTCGCGGTTGGTCGAGTTGGTGCCGCTGCTGGACGTAGGGCAGCGCGAGGACGAGGCGAGCTAACCGTCAGCGGCGCTGGCGAACCCCTCGGCTCGGAGCCGGGCGATGTCGCGCGTGGGCGCGTTCCCGAAGAACCTGGCGTACTCGCGGCTGAACTGCGACGGGCTGAGGTAGCCGACGCGGTGGCACGCCTCCACGGCCTCGACCTTCTGAAACAGCATCAGCCGCCGCGCCTCGTGCAGCCGCAACGCCTTCTGGTACTGCAGCGGGCTCATGGCCGTCACGGCCTTGAAGCGCTCGTGGAACGCCGACGCGTTCATCTGCGCCGGCGCCGCCATCTCGGCGACCGTCACGGGCTGCGCGAAGTGCTCGCGGATCCAGGCGACGGCCCGCGCCACCCGGTGCACACCGGACGTCCGTTCGCCGATCTGGGCCACGCGCGCCCCGATCGGCGACTGCAGGAGGCGGATCAGGATCTCGTCGACGACGAGAGGGCCGACGAGGTCCGCGTCTTCCGGCCGCACCATGAGGTCCAGCAACCGCGCGGCGGCGTCGACGATGGCGTCGGTCGCGGGCCCGACGTAGAGTGCCCGGCTGTCGGACGGCTTGGGGACGCCGTGCGGAAACACGCGCGCAGAGAGCTCCGCGACGCGCGCAGGCACGAGGTCCAGCTTGAATCCGAGGAACGGATCCCGCGCGCTCGCCCGCGTCACCTGGCCCGAGACCGGCAGCGGCACGGAGAAGACGAGCATGCGCGCCGGATCGTATCGGACCAGCTCGCTGCCGAGCATCATGACCTTGGCGCCCTGCGCCACGATGCAGAGCGACGGTTCCAGCGTGGCGCGGATCGGCTCGGACGAGATCCGCTTGCGGTGCAACGCGTACGTTCCGGGAAGCCGCAACGGGAACACGCCTTCGCGGGGAGCGTACCGAAGAACCATAGTCGCCAATCGGCGCAGCGCCAGCGCGCCAGGCGCGGCGAGGCTGATTTCTTCGAGCGACGGGCCAACGGTTCTCTCCGCAGAGCGGCCGGCGCGGCCGCGAACGGCGGAAGGCTCGGCAGCGGCTCGCGGGCGGGTCCGACGAAGAGTAGGCATGCGCGATGGCCATCGTACACGGCGCCTGCACGCTCGTCTTGCCTGAACCTCCGGGCTCACGCCATCGTTCGAGCCGGATTTCCGGAGGAACAGGCATCGACAGCCTCGCGCGGGCTCGTACGCTCGCGACATGCAGCAGAGACCTTCTTTCGTCGCGTCATGGGTGATCGCCGGTTGCGTCACGTTGTCGGGCGGCGACGCGATCGCGCAGGCTCTCGCGGACGTGAAGACTCCAGCCTCGCCCCTGGTGCTCGAGGCGCAAGGGAGCTTCTTCGTCGGCGGCGAGAACGTCGAGCAGACCCGAGGAGAGCTCGGCGACCTCGGCCCGGGCGGGCACGTCGCCGTCAATCAGATGTACGTGCGCTTCATGGTGCCGCAGGGCAGCGGCGGCAACGTGCCGGTGGTGATGATTCACGGCGCGACGCTGACCGGCAAGTCGTGGGAGACGACGCCGGACGGCCGGATGGGATGGGACGAGTACTTCGTCCGACAGGGCCATGCCGTGTACGTGCCCGACCAGGTCGGACGCGGGCGATCGGGATTCAACCAGGCGGTCTTCAACAACGTGCGCGCCGGCTCGGCCCCGCCGGTGAGCCAACCCGTCTGGCTGCGATTCAGCGACGAGAGCGTCTGGCCCAACTTCCGCTTCGGGCTGACCCCTGGCAAGCCGTTCGCGGACACGCAGTTCCCGGTCGCTTCCGTGGATGAGCTCGCTAAGCAAGGTGTCCCGGACGTCAGCTTCGGCGGCATCCCCACGCCGAACCCGACAATCAAGGCGCTGTCGGCTCTCGCGAGCCAGTTGAACGGCGCCGTGCTGATGGGCCACTCGCAGTCGGGCTCGTTTCCGCTCGAGGCGGCGCTGATCGATCCCGCCGCGGCCAAGGGCCTCGTGCTCGTCGAACCAGGGAGCTGCCCGGCCCGCTACACGCCCGATCAGATCTCGAGCCTCGCGAAAGTGCCGATCCTCGTCGTCTTCGGCGATCACCGCGAGACGCCGACGGGCCTTCCGACGCTGCCGACGTGGCAGGCTCGCTTCGAGGCCTGCGAGGCCCTCATCGCCCGCATCAAAGGTGCCGGCGGCCAGGCCGAGATGCTCGCGCCGCCCGACCGGGGCATTCGCGGCAACAGCCACATGATCATGCAGGACGAGAACAACCTGCAGATCGCCGATCTGATCCTTCAATGGGTGGACGCGCGCGTGGGCAGGCGGAACGGAGGCCGGCCGTGACGCGCGCTCTCTCGAGAGCACTGACGGCTGCGCTGCTGGCCGTGACCGCGATCCGGCCCGTCGCCGTTCAGCCGGCGCCGCGGCTGATGCTGGAGCTCGAGGACTACGCATCGCTGCCGATCACGGCGAACAACGCGGACGGCAACACGCGCGCGCAGCTCGCCCGCGTCAACTTCCTGCGCGACGAGCCTGGCGGCCGCCGCTTCTTCGTGAACGATCTCAACGGCCCACTCTACCTGCTCGACAAACGGACCAGGACGTTCACGACGTACCTGGACTTCAACGGCCTCGCAAGGCGGCCGGGCCTGTTCCCGAAGTTCACGTACGAACGCAACTTCGCGAGCGGCCTGATCAACGTTCTGCTCGATCCCGACTACGCCAACAACGGCGTCTTCTACACGCTCCACATGGAGGATCCGTCGACGCCCGGATCCGGCATGCCCCGCTCCGCGGCCGTACCCGCGCTCGACCTCGCCGGCTACACGACGACGCCGGCCGTCGAGACGCCGACGGTCGACGGACGGATCGATCGCGAGGTCGTGCTGGTGGAGTGGACGGATCGCGACATCACGAACACGACGTTCGAAGGCACGGCCCGTGAGGTGCTGCGAGTGCAGCATCCGCTGGCACCGCATCCGCTGGGCGAGATGACGTTCAACCCGGCGGCGCGGCGCGGCGATGCGGACTGGCGGGTCATGTATCTCGGCGCGGGCGATGCGCAGTCCGGCGAGCAGCGCGACAACCGCCGCCTCAACCCGCAGCGGCTCGACACGCTCGTCGGCAAGATCCTCCGCATCGTCCCCGACCTGCGTGAGCAGACGACCACGAGCACGATCAGCCCGAACGGCCGCTACCGGATCCCGAACGACAATCCTTTCGTGGCCGTCGACGGCGCGAGAAAGGAAGTCTGGGCGTACGGCCTGCGCAATCCCCATCGTCTGAGCTGGGACGTCGATCCGGCACGGCCCGGTGCGACCACGCTGTTGGCCTTCAACATCGGCCTCGTCGGCTGGGAGACGGTGCACGTCGTCCGCCGCGGCGCGAACTACGGCTATCCGCTGCGCGAGGGCACGCAGAGCATGTCGCCCACGAACGGAATGGGCCCGCTGCCTGACACCGACATGATTCCGGTGCAGGTCTCCGACACGGTGACGCGAGAAACGGTTCGGCCGGCGTATCCGGTCATCCAGTACTCGCACGGTCGCGACACCGGCGGTGACGCCATCGCCAACGGCTTCGTCTACCGCGGCACGCGCATTCCAGCGCTCAGAGACAAGCTCGTCTTCGGCGACATCACCACCGGACGGATCTGGTATGCCAACCACGCCGACGTCGTCGCGGCCGACGATGGAAATCCGGAGACGGTGGCACCGATCTCGGAGATGGTGGTTGACCTGCGCCGGCTCGCGGAAGAGAAGTTCCGCGAGCGCGGCGGCTCGGGATCTGCGCTCCCCGGGTTCGCCGGCGCTGCGGGGAGCGGCCGAGTCGACTTCCGCTTCGCGGAGGACGACGACGGCGAGCTGTACATCCTGACGAAGAGCGACGGCATGATCAGAAAGGTCGTCGGCGCCAGAGCCGTGGCCGCGCCCGCACGCGCGGCGGATGTTCCGGCGCCAGGCACTGGCCGGCGCGTCATCGGGGAAGCCACCACCGGGATCCGCAATCCGCTGTCGTCGACGCCGGAATCCATCGCCGCCGGAAAGCGCGCTTATGACGCCAACTGCGCCGCCTGCCACGGCCAATCGGCCCAAGGCGCGGTGAAGGCCGGCCTCACGATTTCCATCATCGACGAGCAGCGCGGCGAGCAGCCGCCGGATCTCACCGACGGTCACTGGGATCACGGCGCGAGCGATCGCGAGGTCTTCACCGTCATCAAACGCGGAGTCCCGACGACGATGATGGCGGGCTTCGAAGGGCGTCTCACAGACGATGTCATCTGGGGCATCGTCGACTACCTTCGATCGCTCGGGCCGGCGAAGTAGGACCGCGGCGTTTCGACAGGCCGGTGGGCCGGCGAATCTCCGCGGTCACTGAAGACGGGTCACGCGCTTTCGGTGGAGAGGCGATAGCCGACCCAGGGCTCGCTCAACAGGTACCGCGGCTTCGCTGGATCGGGCTCGATCTTCCTGCGGACCTGCGCGACCAGCGTCCACAGGTGCTCGGGCTGATCGACGGCGTTCGGGCCCCAGATGGCCTTGAGAATCGCGCGGTGCGTGAGCACGCGATCGTGGTTTCTCGCGAGGAGCGACAGCAGCTCGAACTCCTTCGGCGTCAGGCGGATCTCGGTCGTGCCGTCGACGACGCGGTGGCGGTCGAAGTCGATCGTGAGGGTGCCCACGCGGAGCGGCTGCGGCGACGCCCGCTCGCTCATCACGCGGCGCAGCGCCACGCGAATTCGCGCGAGCAGCTCTTCGGGCCCGAACGGTTTGCTCACGTAGTCGTCGGCACCGAGGTCCAGGGCGTGCACCTTGTCCGCCTCGCTTCCCCGAGCCGACAACACGACGATGGGGACCTGCGACGTCGCTCGCACGCGGCGGCAGACTTCGGTTCCCTGGATATCGGGCAGCCCCAGGTCGAGCACGATCAGATCGGGCATCTCGTCGGCGATCATCCTGAGCGCCTCGCCACCGCTGGCCGCGATGTCGACGTCGTACCCCCGCGTCCGAAGCAGCGGCCCCACGGCGCGCTGAATCGCGACCTCATCGTCCACGAGCAGGATCCGCGCCGGTGATGTCATGCGTGCGAAGGACTGGACTCTGGCGGCCGGATCTGAACCGGCACGGCGATGGTGAAGCGGGCTCCGCCCTCGGGACGGTTCTCGGCCCAGATTCGGCCGTGCTCGGCAGCCAACAGGCCGCGCGCGATCCAGAGGCCCATGCCCGTGCCCGATGCGCGCGTCTCTGCCCCGGCACCACCTCGGTAGAACCGATCGAAGAGATGGGCGAGCTCGCCCGGCGCGATGCCGCGGCCCTCGTCGAGCACCTCGATGATGAGCTCGTGCTGGTGCAGCCGCGTGAGGACTCGGATGGCGGTGCCGGCGGGCGAGTACTGTGCCGCGTTCTCGAGCACGTGCGCCAGCGCGCCGGCCGCGAGTCGCGGATCGAGGCGCACGGGCACGTCGCCCTCCGCCGTGACGTCCACGACGTGCTGCTGCAGGCTGTGCCGGGCCTGATCGCGAGCGGCCGCCACGATCTCCGCGGCGTGCGTCCAGCGCGGCTCGGTGGCAACCGCGCCGGCATCGATCCGCGCCATGTCGATGATGTTCTGGAACAGGCGTGAGAGCCGTTCGGCCTCGCTGAGGATGAGCTCGCTCTGCTCGTTCCGGTCCGCCTCGCCGAGCGCCGGCGACTGGATGTTGCTCGCGGCCACACGGATGGCCGTGAGCGGTGTGCGCAGATCATGGCCGATCGATGCAAGCAGCGTCGTCTGGAGCTCCTCGCGCTGGCGGGCGAGCTCGCCCGCTTTGCGCGCCTCGAGCAAGGAGGCGCGCTCGATCGCGATGGCCGCGATGCCGGCCAAGGCGTCGAGCGTTCCCGCCTCCACCGGCCGGCCGGCGGCCGCGAGGATGCCGATCGGCATGGTGCGCGCACGCAAGGGCACGAGGCGAACGTGCTCGGTGCCGGCGTTCATCACGCGGTGCCCCGCGTAGGTTCGGGCCATCGCGTCGAACTCCAGCGAGGCGTGCGCGGCGGCGAACGCGCTGGCCAGCTCTCGCCGATCGAGGTCGATCGTGCTCGTTCCCGCTTCGTGGACGTTCCAATCACCGTCCTGCGGAAGGGCGATCGCCACGTACTCGAGGTCGAACCGGCGCGCGATCGATCGGGCGAGCTGCGCGATCGCCCCCGGGCCCTCACCCAGGATGAGCACGTCGCGGCTCAGGTCGAAGAGGCGCGCCAGCTCGTCGCGGCGCGCCACCGCTTCCCGCGTCCGCGCACGCGCGGCGGCCGACAAGTTGCTGGCCACCAGGCTCACGGCCAGGAAGACGAAGACCGCGACCCAGTTGTGGGGATCGGCGATCCTGAACGTGCCGGTCGGCGGCAGGAAGAAGAAGTTGATGACGAGCATCGCGACGATCGAGGTCACGATGGCGACCCACAGGCGCGCCGTCGCCGCCGCGATCAGGACGATCAGCAGGAGCGAGATCGAGACGGTGGCCGCATTCGAGTCGGCGAGCCACCACCTGAGCGCGAGCGCAACAGCCGCCACCGCAGCGAGCGCACCGGCGAGGCGAAACGCGTCGCCCGATCGAGCCGACGGCATCAGTGGGCCATGATAGCCGTCGAATCCGGCGGCGGCGATCGGACACATGACCGTTCTCAGGGTCTTCTCAGGACTTTCGATCGACCGGGCCTCGAAGACAACAGAGGTTCGGCTCGAGGAACAGGAGATGGGATATGGCGACCTTCGTCACGATAGGCTACGGCGACCGTGCGGGCTACGACCGAACGGCGCCGTCGGTCAGGACGGCCGCACATGCCCACGACGCGCGCCTTCGGGCCATGGGCGTGCTGATGGGGATCGCCGGCGCTCCTGTGCAGGTGCGCAACCCGGAGGCCGCCGATCTCCACACCACGACCGGACCGTTCATGCGGTCGGACCTCCCGGTCGCCGGCTTCGCGGTGATCGAAGCGAGCGACATCGAAGAGGCCGTGCGGCTCGTCTCCCAGACGCCGTGCGCGGTCGCTCACGGGGTCGTCGAAGTGTGGCCGCTCGACGTCACGCCGTGAGAGCTCCTCACCTATTCTGCGCGCAACGCGATCACCGGGTCGACGCGGGTCGCGCGCCTGGCCGGAACGTAGCTGGCGAGGAGTGCCACCGCGAAGAACAGGCTCGTGACCGCGACCCACGTACCGGGATCCATCGGACCGATGCCGTACAACAGGCCGGACAACGCGCGCGTTCCGAGCAGTGCTCCGGCAACGCCCACCGCCATCCCCACCGCAACCACGAGCAACGATTCGCGAAGGACCATCGCCACGACATCCCGCTGCTGTGCTCCCATCGCCATGCGCAGGCCGAGCTCCCGCGTGCGCTGAGTCACGGAGTGGGACACCACGCCGTAGATTCCGACCGACGCAAGAACCAGCGCAAGGCCGGCGAACGTGCCCAACAAAACAACGTTGAACCGCGGCGTGGCCAGTGAGCCCGCGATCCACTGGTCCATGGTTCGGACGTTGTAGATCGGCAGATTCGGGTCGAGTGCATTCACTTCTCGCCGGATCGGAGCGATGGACTCTGTCGGACTCACGGCCGTCCGGACCAGGATCGTCATGGTGTGCTGCGGCCAGAGCGCTTGGCCATAGGCGAAATACATCTCGGGGATGGTGGGTTCGCTGAGGCCGTCGTATCGGACGTCGCCCATCACGCCCACGATCGTGCGCCAGGGCATCTGAGGTGACGTGCGGAATCGCTGACCGATCGGGTCTTCGCCCGGCCAGTATCGGTTCGCCATGGTCTGATTGATGAGCGCAACGGGCATCGTTCCCTGGATATCGTGCGGGTCGAGCTCCCGGCCACGAAGCAATGGGATACCGAGTACGCGAAAGTAGTTCGCGCTGACCGGCCGGAAGAATGCGACGCGTGGCCGGCCGCCATCCATCCAACCTGCTCGTTCCTTCTCGAACGAAGCGCTGTTGTTCTCGCCGGTGAGCGGCGCGTATCCGGATGCGGCCACGCCGATGACGCCAGGCAGCGCCGCGAGCCGCCGCAGGAGCTCATCGAAGAACAGTGGCACCTGGCGGCCCTCCCACACGAACGCGTCCCCGACGGGAACGAGCTTGTCGCGGTACTCGGCCTCGGGCAGGGCGATGCGGAAGGTCAGGAGCCGATTCGCTTGGAAACCTGGATCGACCCGTTGCAGACGCCAGAAGCTGTTGATGAGCAGCCCCGCTCCGATCAGCAAGACGAGAGCGAGCGCTGTCTCCAGGACGACGAGCGTGGCTCGCAGACGCCGATCACGCTGCGTTCCAGTCAGGCGCCGGCTGCTGCCTCCGAGTGACGGAGCCGACTCGGCGCCAGAAAGCCGCATGGCCGGTCCCACGCCGAAGACGACCGTCGCGAGCACCGTGAGCGCCAGGCTGAACATCAACACCGACCCGTCGATGGCGAAATCACCACGGCTCCGCTCGAGCACGGTGGCCGGCACGATGCCCCGAAGAGCCTTGACAACGGCATGAGCGATCGCGAGCCCGAGGAAGCTTCCGGCCGTAGCCAGCACGAGGCTCTCGGTCAGGAACTGCCGGACCAGGCGCGAGCGTCTAGCCCCGAGCGCGATCCGCATGGCGACCTCCTGCTGTCTCGCGGCGGCTCGTGCGACGAGCAGGTTGCCGACGTTGGCACAGGCGATCAACAAGACGAGACCCGCGGCGACGAGCAACAGCATCAGCGCCTGGCGAACGTCCGATACCATCTGTTCCTTCAGAGGAATGACGGTGAACTTCCAGTCCGTGTACTGGGGAACGTGACCCTCCTGGGCCCGCGCCATGCTCGTCAACTCGGCCTCCGCCTGGGTCGCCGAAACACGTGGCCCGAGTCGCCCGAACACCTGGACGTTGCTCGTGTGGCGGACGGTACGTTCCTCCGGATTCATGGCGAACGGCACCCAGACCTCGGGACCACTCAAGGGAAACTGAAGTGCGGGCGGCACGACGCCAACGATCGTGTGGACGATGCCATTCAGGGTCACGGACCGTCCAATCGCGCGAGGATCGGAGCCGAACTGGCGCTGCCAGAGTGCGTAGCTCAGAACAGCTACCGGAGAACTGGCGGGTCCGTCCTCACTCTGCAGAAAGGTGCGCCCCCGTGCGGCGCCGATACCCAACAGCGAGAAGATCCCCGCGGACGCCCGCGCGCCGGCGACTCGCAGGGGCGCGGTGCCCGTCACGAGATTGAACGTGACGAACTCAACGGCCTCGACTCGCTCGAGAGTACCTGTCTGACTCCTGAGGTCCAGGAAGGCCGCTGGCGACAGGAGGCCCCGGCCGGCGGTGCGAACGTGCGTGCCCCAGATCCCGACCAGCCTGTCTGGTTCGGCATACGGCAAGGCGCGGAGTACGACGGCGTTCACGATGCTGAAGATTGCCACGTTGGCGCCGATCCCCAGCCCAATCGACAGGACCGCCACAGCGGCGAGCCCGGGAATCCTGCGCAGAACCTTGAAGGCGAACCGGACGTCCTGCCAGCAGTCTTCGAGAGGGCGCAACCGCTGCTCGTCGCGCCAGGCCTCGGTGATCGCTTCCTCGGATCCCATCTCGAGCCTCGCCCGGCGGCGCGCTTCGTCGAACGGGAGCCCGCCGCGGACGTACTCGTCGGTCAGGCTCGTCAGATGTTCCGCCAGCTCCTCGCGCACGCGGCTCGCGTCTCGTCGCCCGAGCACGGATGCGGTCAGCCGCGCCATGAAGCGCCGCAACGTCTTCATGTCAGATCCTCCGCCTTGACCGCGATGAACCGATCCATGAGGGCCTTCGTCTGCGCCCACGCATGCGCCTCCACCCGGAGGCGGCGCCGGCCAGCGACGGTGAGGCGGTAGAAGCGGGCCCGCCGGTTGTTGTCCGATGTGCCCCACGCCGAGTCGATCGCCCCTTCCTGTTCGAGCTTCAGCAGCACGGGGTAGAGCGTGCCCTGATTGACGGCGAGCAGATCGCCGCTAATCTGCTCGATACGCCTGGCGATCCCATAGCCGTGCAGCGGCCCCAGCACATCGATCGTCTTCAGCACCATCAGGGACAGCGTGCCCTGCTGTACGTCACGTTTCTCCACGGTCGAGGCTCCTGTTGGTCCCAAAAATCAGTGGGCGTGTTTTCATTTTGGCAAACAACAGGTCAGACGGATCAACGACGACAATGGTTGCTTTCGCTGGCAGAAGAGCGAGCCCCACGCACAGGGAGCGAGAGTCGGGCGTCGTCTTGCACTCGACCACGCCGAGAACCCGGTCGCCTCAGGGCAACGGAAGTGGCGCCAGCGAGATCCGGAGGCCGTGTCCGCCGCGAGCGGTGGACGCGTTAGAAAGCGGCAGCGCTCGATCGCGAGCGGCAGCCCAGAATCAGAGCCTTGCGTCGGAAAGCAGCGATTCCGACGGCTGCGTGCTCATCGCGCGAGCGGTTCGAGCTCGTAGACTCCGCCGTCGGCACGGAGGGACACGAAGAGATGTCCGTTCCTGATCACGTACGACCGGATGTTCGCCCACTGCCGCACGATCTGGTCGTGCAGAGATCCGGGTGGGCACATCGCTCGCGTCAGCGCCAACGGCCCAACCTCGAGCCGATTGGGACCGTCCGACGTCCAGGTCCCGCGCCCATGATTGCAGTCGATGCGCGCCGCCAGTCGGCCTGCGGCGCCGAATTCGATGGTGTACTTCGTCCGGTCGTCTGGCGCGAGCCGCGTGCCGTCACCGCCCTCGAAGGCGACGAGCTGCCAGGACGTGCCTTCCAACGCCATGGTGCGTGCCGGCCCGGGCGACTCGGCGGTGGCGGAGGTGGACGCGGACACCGGCACCACCACCGGCGGCTCGGCCGAAACCCTGAACACGACGATGGTGATGCGCGACGGACAACACAACGGGTCACTGGCAGCATACCGGGCGTAGTCGCCGATGATCTCGGCGCTGCTCCGAACCGCGACGCGCCCGAGCGCGCCATCGGCCCGGCTGTCCATGGGCTGTGGTGAGAGCGTGCCCGCGAACACGCCGCGCACGAAGACGAAGTCCTGATAGGCGCGCGGCCGGCACATCCCGTCGTACCCGGCCGTCGCGCGGATCACGCGTATCTGCCAGCCTCCCTGATAGGCGCCGACGAGATCCCAGCCTCGGTCTCGTACGCGCTGGTCTTCGGGCGATTCCGGTGGGCGTGCGAGGCCGCGACATCTGGCATCTGGACTCTCCGCGGCCGGTGTCCGCTCGTCGAGCCACGCCGCGGCCGTTCCCTGTGCGCCGCTTGCCGACGGAAGACAGATCGTGAGGGCCAGCGCGAACGGCCGAAGCGCCGCATGCACCGCGCGTTCTCGATGAATGACGCGCGCCGAGACGCACATGGAATCCCTCTCTCGTTCGGGAGCCATCGACAACGCTACCACCCTCGCGAGCCGCCCGTCAGTTCCTTTGGACATTCCATATGAACGGGTGGCAGGTTCCTATGGAACACCCAAAGGTGTGCGGGCCACGCCTGGCCCGACGAGAACGGAAGGAACATGGGCCACGAGCGTAGCCGTTGCCCCTGAGACGCTGTGCGACTATCGTTCCCACTCATGCGGGAAGCTCTCAGCCGGCGTGATGTGCTCTGGAAGTGCGCGGCCCTGGGCGTCCTGACGCTCGCACCGGGGGTATCTATGGCAGATGTTTTCGCCTGGTCCGAAATGCAGAACCCAGTTCGGCCGCCGACGCCCTGGAACGAGCTTGGACCTTTCTACAAACGCGAAGCGCCACACGTCGCCGAGCTTCGGGCGCCGGGAGACAAGGGGCTTCCGCTGGCGGTTGCGGGCCGCGTCTTCGACACGCGCGGTGTCGCACTCGACGGTGCGAAGATCGAGATCTGGCAGGCAGACGACGCGGGACTGTACGACCTCGACAGCTATCGCTATCGGACGTCATTGACCGCAGACCGATCGGGTGCCTATGGCTTCAGCTCGATCATGCCTGGTCACTATCCGGCGCGCGTGTGTCAGCACATTCACTATCTGGTCACGGCGCCCGGCTGCAAGCCGCTCACGACGCAGTTGTACTTCGCGACCGATCCCGTGTTCGACGGCGACCCGGCGAAGAACTTCACCAAGGATCCTCTGATCCAGAGCCTCGAGCTGGTGCGGCCAGTGAAGATGACCGCGTCGTCGGAAGGCAGTCGCGCGGGGGTCACGTTCGAACTCGTCCTGGAGCGTCTGTGAACCGCCGGCGCGGTGCGCTCGCCGCCGTCCTCGTCGCGTTCGCATGCTCGACGGCAGCTCCGGCAATCACTGCGCCCGTGGACACCGGGTCATTGCGCGTGGATTCCAAGGTGTTCGTGCTGCTGTTCGCGCGCACGCGACAAACGGCCGTCGCGCTGACCGCGGATCACACGCTGCGCATCCTCTCATTGCCGGATGGCAACGAGCTCCGGACGATCGACTACGGCGATCGGCCGGTCAACGCGATCGACTACTCGCAGGATGGTGCAGCAGTGGCTCTCGGGGATCGAACCGGCCTCGTGAGCGTCTGGGATGCCGCAACGGGACAGCTGCGATTCGACTACAGGCTGCCGAAGTATCCGGGGTTGCTCGCATTCTCCCCGGACGGCCACCGACTTGCGGTCACGGCGGAGGGCGATGCCGCGCAGATACTCGACGCCGGGAACGGCAAGCTCGTCGTGACGCTAGGCAGCCAGGTCGGCGGCACGCCTGCGCTCGCGTTCTCGCCAGACGGGCGATGGGTGGCAACCGGGGACGGCGATACCGTCGTCCGAATTCACGACGCAGCCACGGGTCGAGAAGTCGCCCAGAATCGTGAATTCCTGATGGTGCCGCTGGCCTTGGCCTTCACCGCCGACAACAAGTCGGTTCTCGCGGTGAGCGGTGACAGGGTCGTGACCATCATCGATGCCGCCACGGGCGCCACGATCCGGAAGCTCGACCGCACATCTCAGCCAATATGGAGGCTCGACGTCTCGCCCGACGGCAAGTTCGTCGCCGAGATTTCGAGGAAGTCAGAAGACATCACGCAGCCCGATCGGATTGTCGTTCGCGCGCTCGATACATGGCAGACGCACACCGAATGGCCGCCGCCGACGATGCCCATCGCCACGGGCTGGACGGGCGACGGCAAGCTGCTCGTTGGCCTTCCGGTACCTGAAGGTGTCCGCCTTTGGCGGTTGCACTGAACGAGTCAACCTGAAGATCGAGGATCGCGCATCACACGCAACGATGTGGACAGGCCCTGCCGATTGCAGGTGGACCGTGAGGTGACGGCCTTCGTTTCCAACGACGCCCCTCCTGGTGGCTGGTCACCAACCGGAGCGTCTGCATCCGAGGGGCGCACGTAGCGAAGCCCAGCCTGCTTGGCCGAACCTTCACCCGGTCGCGCATCCCATGCTGTCAACGACGCATCTGACACCTTCCGCCTCGCGCAGGGCATGTGTGGCATGTCAGAACGCATTGCCGTTGCAGCCACCTGCCTGATCTCCGCGCTCACCATCGTGGCCGGCGTGGGCCGCAGCGCGGAATCGCGTGCGATCCTCGGCCCCGAGTGCGTCGAGGGGCGATGCTAGGATTCGCCCTACAGGAGCGCTGCGGAAATGGTCGAGTGGCCCAGAGTCCCCTATGTCGGCGTCGGTTGTCTCGTGATTCGTGATCGCCGCCTCCTGCTGATTCGCCGGCACGGTTTGCACGGCGCGGGATCGTGGTCGCCGCCGGGCGGCCACCTCGGGTTCGGTGAGACGCCCGCGCAGTGCGCCCGCCGAGAGCTGTACGAGGAGACCGGCGTGGTCGTCTCCGAGGTGACCTTCGTCGCGATTACGAACGACATCTTCGACGCAGAGGACAAGCACTACATCACCGTGTGGATGCGCGGCATCGCTTCGGCTGGTGAGGGCACGATTCAGGCACCGGAGGAAGTGGCCGAGATCGGCTGGTTCGACGTCGACGCGCTCCCGTCGCCGCTGTTCTTGTGCTTCGCCAACCTGGTCGCGGGTGACTGCGCGCCGCGGCTCGGCCCGGGCGAGGCACTCCGGTGACCATCGTGCTGCGACTCTCGCGAGCGCGGTCGAGGCGCCGCTGATGCGGCGGGCCTAGCCGGCTCCGGTGAGCATGGGCTGCGGCTCTCGCGAGCGTGTTCGTCCGTGCCACCAGCGCAATGCGAGCTCAGTTGGTCCGCGTTCGGCGCGTGACTCCTGACGACGGAAGCTGACATCGCCGGCGTGCTCGAAGGCATCGCCGCCGAGCGCATCTACTCGGCCATCGACGAGGTTGCGGACGACGGAGGTCGTGGCAGGCGCAGTGCGCGCAACCCGTTGACGATCACCACGAGTGACGCGCCCATGTCTGACGCCACCGCCATCCAGAGCGTCGCCCACCCGCCCACGGCGAGCACGATGAAGACGGCCTTGTTGATGAGGGAGAACGTGATGTTCTGCCTGATGATGCGGAGCGTCCGACGGCTGTAGCCGAGCGCGACCGGAAGCTTGGAGAGGTCGTCGGCCATCAGCGCGATGTCCGCCGTTTCCAACGCGACATCAGCGCCTGCGGCGCCCATCGCCACTCCGACGGTCGCGGCTGCGAGTGCCGGCGCGTCGTTCACCCCATCGCCGACGAATACGACGCGGGTGCCGTCGAATTCCAACTCGCGAACGGCCGCCAGCTTGTCGTCTGGCAGGAGGCCGGCACGGTGCTCCGTTACTCCCACGGCGGCGGCGACCGCGCGCGCCGTGCCTTCGTTGTCACCCGTGAGCATCAGGATGCGTCGTACGCCCGCGCGCCGAAGGCTGGCGATGGCGTCGGCAGCATTGCCGCGCGGCCGGTCGCCGATGCCCAGGACGCCCAACGCAGACTCTGATGTTCCGAGAGCGATTGCGGTTCTCCCTTGCTGCTCGATGCCCGCAAAGGCCGCTTCGAGCTCCGCAGTCCACACGGCCCTCTCGCGGCACAGACGTTCGTTGCCGAGGAAATAGCGGCGTCCCGCCACGGTGCCTTCGACCCCCAGCCCAACGACGGCCCGAAAATCCGTCACCGGCGAGGTGTCCAATCCACGCGCGCCCGCGGCTCGAGCAATCGCCCGGGCGATCGGGTGTTCGGATCCGCGCTCGAGCGCCGCGGCCACACTGAGGATGCCGACTGCGGACGCGCCGGCGACGGGCAGCACGTCGGTCAACGACGGCTGCCCCTCGGTGAGCGTGCCCGTCTTGTCGAATGCGACGACGGTTGCCGCACCGGCGTTCTCGAGATGCAAGCCGCCTTTGATCAGAATGCCCTCACGGGCGGCGCCGGCAAGGCCGCTCACCACGGACACCGGCGTCGAGATCACGAGCGCGCACGGACACGCAATGACGAGCATGGCCAAGGCGCGGTAGAACCAGTCGCTCCAACTGCCGAAATCGAGCGCCGGCGGCACGACCATCACGAGAATGGCCACGCCGACCACCGCCGGCGTGTAGACGGCAGCGAACCGATCGATGAACGACTGCGACGGCGCGCGCGTCGCCTGGGCTTCCTCGACGGCGTGAACGATGCGCGCCAGTGTCGTGTCTTCGACGAGCTTCGTGACCTCAATCTCGAGCAGGCCCTGCTCGTTGATCGACCCGGCGAACACTTCCGCGCCGACGGTCTTGTCGACCGGCAGCGACTCGCCGGTGATCGGCGCCTGGTTCACGCTCGACGTGCCTTGCCGCACCACGCCATCGAGCGGGATCCTCTGACCCGGCCGAACGACGATGATTTCGCCGGCCGTGACTTCGGCCACGGGCACCGTCTTCTCTTCGTCCCGCCGCTTGACCGTCGCCTCGGTTGGCGACAGATCGATCAGCGCGCGAATCGCGTTCCGCGCGCGATCCATCGACGACGTCTCGAGTAACTGTGCCACCGCGAACAGGAACATGACCGACGCGCCTTCGCTCCATTCCCCGATCGCCGCCGCGCCGATCGTGGCCATCGTCATCAGCACGTTCATGTCCAGCGAGAGGTTCCTGGCGGACTTCCAGGCCCGAGGAACGATGAACCAGCCGCCCGTCGCTGCCGATAGCCCGAGGAGCACGACCTCGATGCCACGATTCGCGTTCGTCCAACCGGCCAGAAGACCCATGGCGAGCCACGCACCCGACACCGCGCACATCGCCAGTCGTCCATGTCGTTGCCAGAAGCGCGGTGGAGGAAGCGCCTGACCTTCCGGCCGCGCGGTCATGCCGAGATCTTTGACAGCGCGCTGGACCGTGACCGCTGGAATGTCGCCATCCACTCGGAGTCGCCGGTTGACGAGATCGAACTGCAGCCGCTCGACGCCAGGCATCGGTGCGAGCTTTCCTTCGAGTTGCCGGACCTCGCTCGCGCAGCACATGCCTTCCACGATGAAGGAGTGACGGCCGCTGCCAGTCGAGACCGGCGTCGGCGCCTCCTGGGCAACCGAACGACTCACAGTTCGGCCTCGCGGTGCTTCGCCCGCCGATCCAGCCAGCCGTGCACTTGGAGATAGAACGTCGGCAACACCAACAAGGTGAAGAGCGTCGACGTCACGAGCCCACCGATCATGACAATCGCCAGCGGCCGTTCGATTTCCGTCCCGTGAAGCTGGAGCACGAGAAGCGGCAACAGGCCGAGCGTCGCGGTCGCTGCCGTCATCAGCTTCGGCCGGACGCGGCCGATGCTCGCCTCACGGACGGCTTCGCGAAGCGTGCGCCCCGCGGTCATGAGACCGCGTGTCTGCGCGACGAGCACGAGGCTGTTCTGCACGGCAATGCCGAACAAGCCGATCAGACCGACGAGCGACGACACGTTCCAGGTCTCGTCGGCCGCGAGCAGCGCGAACACGCCGCCGACGAACGCGATCGGCACGGTGGCGAGGATGAGCGTCGCCTCGATGGCCGAACCCAGTGCGATGAGCAGCAACACGAAGACGCCGAACAGGGCCGCGCCAATGGCCAGCATCAACGAGCGCGTCGCCCGCGCCTGACTCTCGACCCTGCCTCCCAGATCGAAGAAATAGCCCGCGGGCAACTGCAGGCGCTCGGTGAGGATCTGGCGCACTTCGGCTGCGGTGCTGCCGAGGTCTCGCCCGCTCACCGAGGCTTCTACCGCAATGCGGCGCATGCCGGCCTCGCGGCGAATCGCCGCGGGACCGAACGTCTGTGTCAGGTCGGCGAGTTGGCCCAGCGGAATCTTCTTTCCGTCGTGCCCATCGACAAGGAGCGTTCGGATCGCTTCGAGCGAACCACGCTGATCGTCCCGAAGGCGAACGAGCAGGTCGTACCGGCGTTGGCCCTGCCAGACCTGGGCACCCTCCTCCCCGACGAGACCGATACGTATCGCGCGTACTACGTCGCCCGGGGCGAGCCCGACTCGCGCGGTGGCTTCGCGATTCACCGCAATCTGCAACTGGGGCAGACCCGTCAGTTGTTCGACACGCAAGTCCGCCACTCCTCCCACACCGCGGATCAGGCCTCCGGCTCGTTCAGCGAGTCGAGACAGTTGGTCGAGATCCGGACCGAAGATGCGCACCGACAAATCCGCTGGCGTGCCGCCGAGGCCTTCATCGATCCGCATGCCCAGCGGCGTCGTGAACAGCACGGCCACACCCGGCGTGTCTTCCACGCGCTCGCGCATGTCGGCCTCGATGGCGTCCATCGAACGCGTTCGGTCCGGCTGGAGCACCACGAGCACGTCCGAGACGGTGTGCGGCATCGGGTCTTCGGTCCGCTCGGCTCGTCCCGTTCGCCGCACGACGTCCTCGACCTCTGGTACGGCGCGCAGCGCATCTTCGACGCGGTGGTTGAGCCGATCGACTTCGTCCAGGGCCGCTTCAGCAGGTAGCACCGTCTGCAACAGGAAGGCCCCCTCGTCGAGCTGCGGCATGAAGTCGTTGCCGACGCGCGCGCCCGCGACCGCCGTCACGATGACAGCGGCCGCCGTCAGGACCGCGACGATCCACGGCCGGCGCAGGGACGCGTCGAGCATCGGGGCGTACCACTGCTTCACCTTCCGTAGCAGCAGCACGTCGTCGTCACCGCCGTTGCCGTGACGCGGCTTCATGAGGCCGGCCGCCGCGACCGGCACCAGCGTGAGGGCCAGCACGAGCGCCGCGGTCATCGCGGCGATCACCGCGGCTGCCAACGGCTGATACATCCGGCCCTCGATGCCCGAGATGCCGAAGAGCGGCAGGAAGACGACGACGACGATGAGGGTGGCAAAGGCGATCGGCGTCGCCACCTCGAGAGCGGCGTTCATCGCGCGCTCCCGGCGCTCGGCCCTCGACGTGGCTCCCGACAGCCGATGGAGGATGTTCTCGACCATGATGATCGCGGCATCGACCAGCAGTCCAACAGCGATGGCGAGGCCGCCGAGCGTCATCGTGTTGAGGCCGACACCGAGCTGGCGCAGGAGCAAGCCAGACAGCGCGATCGAGGCCGGAATGGTCAGGGTGACGATGAGCGCGGCGCGGGCGTTGCCGAGCAAGACGAGGATCACCAGGACGACGAACACGCCTCCCAACATCACGGCGCGGCCGACGCCGCCGAGGGCCGACTGGACGAGCTGCGATTGGTCGTAGACGATGCGAAGCTGGACGCCCTGGGGCAGCGTCCGGCGAATGTCCTCAACCGCTGACCGGATGCTTGCCGCGACCGTGACGGTGTCGGCGCCGAACTGCTTGATGACGCGGGCGCTCACGACTTCGCCCTTCAGGCGGTGGGCCACGCCCCGGCGGACGGCAGGGGCCTCGCGAACGTCTGCCACGTCGCCGAGCAGGACGGGAACGGCACCTCTCGTCGTGACGACCGTTCGGCGCAGGTCGTCGACCGTTCGTGCTCTGCCGATCGCCCGAACCGTCCACTCGATCGCCCCTTGCGCCACGATGCCACCCGCGGCATCGATGTTGGCTTCATCGACCGCGTGCATCACCTCATCAAGGCTCACGCGCCTCGCCGACATTCGCTCGGGATCGAGCTGAACCTGGAATTGACGCAGGTAGCCGCCGAGCCGCTCGACGGCGGCGACGCCTGGGACGGCCAGCAGACGGTTGTTGACCTCGAATTCCGCGAGGTCCCGGAGCGTCATCAAGTCGGCGGCACCGGCATCGGCCTCGAGCGTGAACTCGAAGATCTCGTTCAGCCGCCCGGTGAGGCTCGAGATCAGCGGCGGATCGGTGCCGGCAGGAAGCTGGCCAGACGCCTGCGCGACGCGCTCGGCCACGAACTGGCGCGAGCGGTAGTAGTCGGCAGCAGGGTCGAACTCGATCGTCACTTGCGCGACGCCAAGCTGAGCGTTGGAGCGGACGCGCCGAACGTCGGGGAGCCCAGCCAGAGCGACCTCCATCGGGATGGCGATCGCCGTTTCCAGCTCCTCAGCGCCCATCGCCGGGTTCTGCGTGATGACGTTGAACACGGGCGCCGAGAGGTCGGGAAACACGTCGCGCCGGAGGTCCTGGATCCAGAATGCACCGACCGTGGAGCCGGCCGCGACGAGGAGGCCCGTGAGCAGTGGTGCACGGAATGACTCGCGTACGAGTGTCCTGATCATCGCGTGCCCTCAGTGGTCGTCGTGACCGTTCTCGCCCTTTTCGGCTTGCGCTTTCAGCAGGAACGCGCCGTCGACGACCACGGTCTCGCCCGCGCGGAGCCCCGAGAGCACTTCGACCTCGTTGCCGAGATCGCGCCCACGGCCGATAGAGCGAATCTCGAAATGGCGTTCATCCTTCGGCACGAACACCGTCCACTCGTTCCGCACACGTTGAACCGACGCCACCGGAACGGTGAGCATTGAAGCGTTCCCGGCGCCCGCAGGCACTGTTGCGGTCGCCGACATGCCAGGCCTCAGCAGACCGCCGGTGTTCTTCACGTCGATGCGAATCGGGACGGTTCTCGATTCGGACTCGACCTGCCGCCCGACCATCGACACCGTGCCGCTGAAGTCCCGTCCGGGCAATGCGGAGAACGACAACCGGGCCGACACGCCTTGCCGGATACGCACGGCGTCGCGCTCGAACGCATGCACAGTGAGCCAGAGCGTGGAGAGGTCGCCGATGCGGAACGCGGGAGTCGCTGGATCCAGCATCTGCCCCATCACGGCAACTCGTGCGATCAGCGAGCCGGCGATGGGCGAACGCAGGGGAAACGCAGACGACGTCTCGCCCTCGGTGTCGTCGGAGGGAGCTTCGACGCCGAACGCCACGATCGCGGCCCGCGACGCGCGCACCGCGGCCCGTGCCTCACCGGCTGCGGACTCCGCTTCCTGCACTTCGCGCAGCGGCGCGATCTTCTCGGCAGCGAGCTGTCGCTTCCGTTCCAGCGTGGCCTCGGCCAGCCGCAGGCGTGCCGTCGCCGACAGGTACTCCGCGCGTGCTCGACCAAGCTCCGGGCTGGTCAGCTCGGCCAGCGCCTGGCCGGCTGAAACCGTCTCGCCGGCGCTCACCTGCAGGCGCGTGACGCGGGCCGACACCGGCGCACTGACCTCCGCGTACGCGCGCTCGTCGACGGCGAGCTCACCCAGGAGCACCACCAGATCGCCGCCGGTTCGAGACTCGACCGGCCGCGTCGTGATCCGGAGGTCACGCAGCATGCCTTCGTCGACTTCGACCGTGTTCGGTGCCTCTTCGTGCGCAGTCTCGGGCGCCTTCGATACCGGTGAATCGGCTGACGATGTCCCGTTCGGGCTGCCACTGCAGCCGGCGAGCGTCGCGTACAGGGTGAAGAGGAATAGGGCTCGGGTCATCGCAGCAATCCTGCGCTGGCGTCGAAGTCGGCACGAGCCAGTGCGGCCTCCAGAAGGGCGTCCAGGAACTGAACACGGGTGTCGAGGATCTCGCGACGGATGAGGAGCAGCTCCGGAAGGCCGATCTGCCCGACATCGAAGCTTCGCGTGGCGAGCTGTGCGTTCTCTTCGAGGCCGGGAAGGGCGTCGGTTTCCAGAATCCGGAGCGCAGCCTGTCGACGGCTGAGTGTCTCGAACGCGGCACGCACTTCGATCTCACCGCGGGCTCTAGCCGCCGCGAGATCCGAACGGAGGCGCGCGGCACGCGCGGAGGCCACCGCCCGCTGTTCCTGCCCTCGGGAAAAGGCCGGCAGCGCGATCTTCAGGCCACCGACGAGGATCTGGTCGCCTTCCTCTCGGGAGTACCTGGCATCGAGTCCGTACTCGGGCTTGGTGTAGGTCAGGCTCAGCCGGACCTCGGCCTCCGCCTCCTGAATCGCGGCCTCGAGCGACCGAAGTTCCGGACGCGCGGACGCTGACTCCAGGGCCGCGACAAGGTCGACCTGGCCGCTGGGTCCCAACGAGCCCGTGACGTCGATGTCTTCCTCAGTACGGAGCAATCGTTTCAATTCGCCAAGTGCCGCCGCCTTCCTGGCCGAGGCCTCTTCGCGCTCGGCTCGCACACGAGCCAGTGATGCGCGTGCGATGTTCACGTCGAGCACCGCAATGTCTCCCGCTCGATAGCGGCGGTCGGCCGAGGTGTAGATCGTGTTGGCCAAATCGAAGGCCGATGCGAGAAGCGCGATCCGCTCGTTGGCGTGAAGGACGCGGTAGGACGCGGCAAGAGCGTCCCTGAGGACCAACCGGGTGACGTGATCGACGTCGGCCCTCCTCCCGGCGATCGCGGCATCGACCGCGGCGATACGCGCCGTCCGCCGAAGACGGGGTTCGAACGCCTGAGCGAGGCCGAACTCGAAATCGGTCGATCGGGTTCCCGTGCCATCGCGGTTGCCGACGGCCACGTCGATCTCCGGATTCGACTGCAGGCGCAACGACGCGCCCGCGAGTCTTCCTCGTGCCTCTTCGACCGCGAGTCGCGCGCTGACGATCTCGGGCGCACGTTCGCGAGCGCGCGCCAACACGTCGGAAAGCGTGAGAGGCCGACCTTGTGCCGCCGTGACGTTTGCGGACACGCAAACGAGCACACACGGCGCGATGGTTCTCATCCCAATGCCCATGCGACTTCCTTCGCCGACACGCGTCGGCTGGTCTTACGGAGAAACTGGACGAGAGGGGCTACGAAGCGAGGCGCTTCGGAACGTGCAAGATGTCGAGGACGGGAGTCTGCGGAAGGTGAGGAACCAGGCTATCGGCGGTAGCGATGACGACATCGTCGCTGCTGGACGCGTGCACGAGCAGCGGCTCAGCGGCCTGAGCACAACATCCGCAGGTCACGCATGTCGGTGGGCACGCGCCGTCGTCTCGCCCGGACTGCTCCACGCCGATGCATGGTTCATCGACGATCAGCACCGCGGCGCCAGAGGCGCTGAGGCTCAGAAGGGTGACGACGATCGCGAAGAACAACCGGCGCACGGTGTCGATCCTAACACTCGGCGTGATCGGCGCGGTTCAACTCGGGGAGGTCCGCTGGGGCAGAAGACACCATCCACGCAGGGAAGGACCCGGCTCAATCGTCGCGGAACAGCTTGATTCGATTGGGGTTCCAAGCCTATCTGACGATGAGTGGCAGTCCCACGCACCTACTTTCCCTCCGAATCGCCAGGGCACGTTGAGCGAGACTCCGGCAGTCGGCCGCGTCCTGCGCCGCAGCCTGGCTTCTCACTGGAGCTTGATCAACGCCTGGTACGAATCCACCCACAGCCCCCCATCGGCCGGAGTGATGTACCCGAACGACCAGTTGGGTTCCGCCGTGGGGCGCGTGAAGGTCCACAGGACGGTGCGGGTCGCCAGATCGATCGCGTTCAAGTTCCCGCCAGGCAGCACTGGCGTCTGTTCGATCGGCTTGCCGCCCTGGTAGACGATTCGCCCCGAAGTTTCCGTGGTGGGCTTCGCACCCGGGTGGCCCTGCACGTAGAGCACGCCTCCGGCAACGGCGATGGCTCGCTCTTCCTGGCGGTATTGTCCTGGCAGCAGCCATGCGCGCTGACCCGTCGCCTTGTCGAACGCCACCAGCGCAACTTGTGTCACACCGATCAGCACATCCCCCGCATCGACTAGTCCAGAGAGGCGGAACGCGCGCTCGCGGCCATCATATGGAGCACGGACCTCGACCGGCGGCCAGAGGTCGCGGCCTGTCTGGAGGTCGATGCCGTACAACGTCACGCCGTTGACAGCGTAGTATCTGGCGCCCGCCACGACCGCCTGGTTGATGCAGATGTTGACGTTGCCAGCCGACGAAGCGGGATACCGCCAGCGTTCCTGGCCGGTATTCGTGTCGAGCGCCACCAGGTGCCGGGCGTAGCTCGCGGGCTGATACGCGTCCGCAGCCTTCACGAGCACGTTGCGCGTCACGTAGACGCTTCCGCCCGTCGCAACCGGAACCGAGTCGCACGATCCCCGGCGCGGGAACGCCGCAGCCCATTTCTCGCGCCCCGTCATGGCATCGAGCGCATGGAGGTTCGCGTCTTCGCCGAGCACGAATGCCGTACCGGCATCGGCCGCGACCGCTGTCGACTGCGCTGTTGCCGGTCCACGCCACGCCTCGAGGCCTGTAGCGATCGTCACTGCGACGAGGGTGTTGCCCATCGGCACGATGGCGAGCCCGCCCGACAAGGCTGGTACCGTCGAGACGAATGGGTTGCCACTGGCGGTGCCGGTGGGACGGAATGCCCACTTCAGTTTCCCGGTGATGGTATCGACGGCGAACAGACCACCGCGATTCGTCGAGTTTCCTCCGACGATCGTCGTCCCGGCGAGCACGGTTGGCCCCCAGTCACGATGACCGGGATTGACGGTGAACTTCTCAACGGGCGTGGTCCGCAGCGGAGCGATGCTCGTCGCGGTCTGCGCGAGCGTGAGCACATGCGCGATCACCACGAGAGTGGCGGCCAGGCCGACTCCGGTCATGTGCTTTGGCATCGGTGCCCATTCTAGACGAATGGATCTGGGGCTCGTCGCCCTTCTGCCGGGTTCACCGCGGTCAGACGGTGGCGTTGAGAGACTCACTTCCAGCTCGCGTGTCGGCCGTCAGCCTCGAATCGATCTGGAAGTCCGAGGTCGCGGCATACGCCGATATCCGGCACGTGCTTCAGCGATTGCCAGTGGAGGTGGGCGTGATCCGATTCGGTGGACGACGAGCCGCTCAGGCGGCGTAGTTAATCCGTCCACCGGATCGGATCACGCCCAGTCTTCATGCTCTGCCGCGCTGAGCGGCGCTAGACAATCCGGCGAAGCCTACCAATCCGAATAGCCAGTGACTTCACGAAAGCCAATTCCGACGAATGTCAGGGTGTCGACCTTCGGTAGCACTACGCGAATGGATCCCGTACGTCGAGCGTCTCGAACTTCCGAAAGTCGCGGTCGTTCGAGTAGAGCGTCCGCACCCCGTTCTGAAACAGGATGGACGCGACGTGTGCGTCCGGCACGAGGTTGCCGCGGACCACGGTGTCGGCTGTGACGTGCAGGTAGGCGTCCATGAAGTCATCCTGCTCGGACACCACGCGTGCCTGCGGCAACGCCAGGATGGCCTGGACGTTGGCGAGGGCTTCCTCGGGTGTCAGAGGCGCCGAAAAGATGCTCGGGTGCGTGGCGATGCGGAGATAGCCCATAAGCGTCGGCCAGGTCACGCAGAGCACCTTGGGACTGGCAGCGCACGATTCCAGGAACTCGCGCGCTGCAGCGTGTCGCTCGCTCGATCGATCCGAGGCGAAGAGGAGCACGTTGGCGTCGAGTGAGTAGCTCAAGACCGATCTCCGTCGAGCGCGGCGTACACCGCGTCCTTGTCAGAGAGATCGATCAACGCCTTCATCGGACGCGACGTCCACCGAAAGGCCGGGCGTTCGCGTCCCGTGCGACGCCGAGCCAGCGCGTCGGCCAGCAACTCCGAGACCACGGCCCCCATAGAACGGCCTTCCTTCTCGTGGATCGCCTTGATCTCCCGGAGGACCGGGTCGTCAATGTCAACAGTGGTACGCATGATGCTTGATGATAGCACTCTACGCATCTGATGTCGCGATACTGAGGCGACAGCATCTCAGCGTGGCATTTCTTGACCTCGATCAGCAGCCAAGCCCATCGGACTCCGCGCCACGCCGCTACTCAAGCATCTCTTTTAGACCGCCCTCCGCCAGCATCGACACCTCCCGAGTCCGCGCGTGCTGTGCAAGGACGACGGCACGCCGCTCACGCGGCAAGGGGCGGGGTCACGCGTGCGGTATGCGGCGCACAGGGCGAAGGTGCCGACGGGCGTCCACATCCTCCGTCACACGTTCTGCTCGCATCTCGCGATGCAGGGCGCGCCGATGCGAGGCGTGCAGGAGCTGGCCGGACACCAGAGCCTGGCGATGACGCAGCAGTACTCGCGTCTGACGCCGGCGTCGCTCGACGCGACGATCCGATTGCTCGAACAGCGCCCTGTACGACGCGCGGTTGGAGACAATCTGGAGACGCCAGAGGGTCGAAACTCGTAGGTTGTTCGAGTAGAACGGGTTAAATGGCTGGGAGGCAGGGATTCGAACCCCGATAACCGCGTCCAGAGCGCGGTGTCCTACCGTTGAACGACCTCCCAGCAACGGCAGGGCGCCGTGCGAAAGCCTATCAAACGTAACAGTACGCCGACGACCGGAGCAAGTCACGCTCCTGACGAAGCCGCGCACAGGCGAGCGCTTCGCTGCACAGTGCGCGACCGTCACCCGATCGGCGGCGCGGCGCCGAGCTGCGCCAGCCAGGCATACCTGTCGACGCTCGACCATCGCTCGACGCACCGGCCGTTCGCGAAACGCAGGATCGTGATGCCGTCGACCGCGATGTGGCGGCCGGTGGGCGCGATGCCGAGAAACTCGCCACGGTGGACGCCCGTCATCGTGAAGCGGATCGCGACACGATCGCCGGCGCTGAACACGTCGTGGAACACGAGCTGCGGACCGTCGTACGCGCGGTGGATCATCTCGTAGAAGCCGCGCACCTCGGGCTTGGTCATCGGCTCCGGCGAGTAGCCGTGCAGCCTGATGTTCTCGTCGTACAACGCGAGGTACCCCTCGAGGTTGCCGGCATTCCACTCGGCCAGTGCCCGCCCCACGTTCGCCTCGTTCAGCGAGCTCATCGACTCCTCCTCGTCGTGACCCTCCGCCGCGTTCCTGTCTTCCCTTCGCCGCTCACGAACCGATGCGCAGTCGCGAGCAAATCGCGGAGCGCCTCGGCCGACACGCGCGGCAGCCGGACGAGCACGCACGGGTACCCGACGTAGTGCGGCTCGAGGTAGTAGGTCGCCGGATCGTCTTCGACCAGCGCATCGCGTGCGGGCACGGCCATCCGCACGACCAGCGTGTTCGGCTCGGCCGACTTGTGGGAGGCGATGCACGCGAACATCCTGCCTCGCACCTTCAGCGCCGGCTGGCCCCACGCCGTTCCCACCTCGACGTCCGGCAGCGCGCGGCCGATCGCCTCGACGCGCGCAAACGGCGGCCGCGACGCCATGAGCGCATGGTAGCGGCGCTTCGCCCTGGCGACAACTGCGACGGACCGCATGGCGGCGGGCCGGGTGGCTGGCCTGTCGCGACAACTGGAGCGAGACGGCTGCCTCACGGCGGACAACGGACGCGCGCGCCGTCCAATCCGGGCCGGCGGCACGTTTGGCATCGCGACCGGGCGCGGCCGGGCCGGCGCATCGTTCGAGAGAGCGCTCGCTTTGACTGTGCTCGGCACGAGAGAGCCGGGCTCGCCCGCGACGCTCGTGCTGGAACTCCGACACAGGACGACTGCGACACGTCATCGAAGGCCGAGGCGAAACGCTCGCGGCGCAACAGGTCACAAGCCAGCCTGGCGGCCGCGGTTTGACAATCGTCCATCCAGCATCAACGATCAGAGGCCGGCCCGCTGCTCGCGGCGGCGCCGATACCGAGGTGTCGTGTTCCGATCTGCCGTTGCCGCGGTCGCGCTCTCCGCCGTCATCCTCACGCCCGGCGGCGTCAGCACGTCGGCCCAGTCATCCGCCGCCCGAGTCGACGCCGTTCTCCGGTCGCCGGCCGTGCAGCGCGCATTCCACGTCCTCGATCGCGACCACGACCGGCTGATCGCCGACATCGTCGCGCTCACCCAGATTACGGCACCGCCGTTCAAGGAAGACGCGCGTGCGACGGCCTATCTCGAGCGGCTGCGCGCCGCCGGCCTGGCCGACGTCGAGCGCGATGCCGAAGGCAACGTCATGGGCCTCTACCGCGGCGACGGCACCGGCCCGCTGATCGTCGTCGCCTCGCACCTCGACACGGTGTTCCCCGAAGGCACGGACGTGCGCGTGCGGCGCGACGGCACGCGCCTCTTCGCGCCTGGCATCGGCGACAACAGCCGATCGCTGGCGGTGCTGCTCGCGATCGTTCGCGCCATGTTGGAAGCGAACGTGCAGACGGCCGGCGACATCCTCTTCGTGGGCAACGTCGGCGAGGAAGGGCCGGGCGATCTGCGTGGCGTGAAGTACCTCTTCACGCAGGGCCGCTACAAGGGGCGCATCAGCCGCTTCGTCTCGATCGACGGCGCCGGCTCCGGCAGCCACATCACGACGGGCGGCGTCGGGAGCCGTCGCTACCGCGTGCGGTTCGCCGGGCCAGGCGGGCACAGCTACGGCGCGTTCGGCCTCGTCAGCCCGGCCTTCGCGCTCGGCAAGGCAATGGACAAGCTCTCGCGCATCAGCGTGCCGGTGCAGCCGCGCACGACGTTCAACGTCGGCGTCATCGGCGGCGGCACGTCGGTGAACTCGATCCCGTCGGACGTCTGGGCTGACGTGGACTTGCGATCCGAAGATGCCGGAGAGCTCAATCGGCTGGAGACACAGTTCAGGACCCTCATGGCCGAGGCCGCCGCCGAAGAGAACAACGCGCGCTCGACGCGGCAGGGGCCGGTGACGGTCGAGCTGACGCTCATCGGCGATCGGCCCAGCGGCAGCACGCCCCGCGGCAGCGACATCGTCGACGTCGCCACGGCCGTGGTGCGGTCGGCCGGCATGTTCCCGTCGTACGGCACGAGCAGCACCGACTCGAACATCCCGATGAGCCTCGGCGTTCCGGCCATCACGATCGACTCTGGCGGCGAGGGCGGCCGCGCGCACGCACCCGACGAGTGGATCGACGTCGCCAAGAGCACCAGCCTTCCGGGTGTCCGGAACGCGATGCTCCTGCTGCTGGCACTGGCAGGGCTGCGATAGGCGACGCTTCTACTCCGTCGCCGTGACCTTGGTCGCGAGCGTGAACTTCCCGGCCTCCCTCCCGAAGAGCGATGCGAGGCCGAGCGTGAGCATCTCCACCGGCAGGATTTCCACGATCGGCCGCACCGCTTCGGAGACCGCGGGCAGCCGCAGCGCGCGGTAGCGGGCCCCTTCCCCGACGAGCTCGGCGCGATGGCCGAGCGCCCGGATTTCCTCGACGATGCCGGCGTTGAGCGTGCGGGTCGGTGGCGCGCCGCCCAAGATCACGACGAGCGTTTCCGGCCCCAGCATCTCCATCGGCCCGTGACGAAACGCCGCGGTGCTCATGCCCTCGGTCGGAAAGTGTGTCGACTCCTTCGTGATCAGACCTCCAGTCAGCGCCGCCGCCAGCGATGCGCCCCGTCCCGCGAGAAACAGACAGCGCGCGCCGCGCGCAAGATCGGCGCACTCCGCTGCGTGCGCACGCCACGCCGCGAGATAGTCCGCGACCGCCGCACCTGCCCCGCCCAGCTCACGCCTCGCTGCCTCGACATCGTCGCACTGCAGAACCACCCCAAGTGCATGGAGAGTCGCAAGGCTGGCCACGTAGGTCTTGCACGAGACGGTGGATTCCTCGCCAGCATGCGTCAGCATCACGGCCGCCGACCTGAGGGCGAGCGGGCTCCCGGCGGTATTGGTCACGCCGATCACCGGCGCGCGCCCGGCGTTCAACTCGAGCAGACGCACGGTCTCGGCGCTTCGTCCCGATTGCGAGACGGCGACGACGAGGGTCTCGGCATCGAGCAAACGCGACTGGTAGTAGACGAGCTCCGCCGTCTCGACCCAGAGCGACGTCCACCCGCGCGCAACGAGCTGGAGGTGCAGCGGATACAGCGCGTAGAGCGACGACCCCATGCCGGTGAGGACGATGCGACGGAAGGCGCCGTCGCGCAGCCGTCCGGCCAGCTCGCGCAATGGCGTCTCCGCCTCAAGCCGCTCGACCGTCCGGTCGAGCGCAGCCGGCTGAGCGAGCAGATCCTTCAGGTAGCCGCCTTCGATGATCGTGTGCGTCATGCGTTGCGATGTCCCTCCTCGAATCGGTGGCGCCACACCTGCGCGGCACCGACGAGCCCGGCATCGGCGCCGAGGCTCGCCGTGCGGATCGTATCTTCGGTGAACGGCACGAGAACGCAGTGCTCGCGAACGGCGGCACGCATCACGTCCTCGAACAAATCGTAGCTGCCCATCACGCTGCCGCCCAGCGCGACGACGTCTGGCGCGAACGTCGTGATCAGGGTTGCGAGCCCGACGCCGAGATAGCGCGCTTCGCGCACGACAGCGTCACGTGCAACGGCGTCGCCCTCGCGGGCGAGCGCGCACACCTCGTGCGCCGCGATCGCTGGCACGCGGCTGACGCGAGCGTGAGCGGCGTACCGCTCGGCGATCGCCGGCCCTGCCGCCAGGGCCTCCCAGCAGCCCCGCCCGCCGCACGTACACGGCGACCCGGACGCCTCGATGACGATGTGGCCGAGCTCCGGGTGTGTGCCGCCGGCGCCCCGATACAGCCGGCCGTCGATGACGATGCCGCCGCCGATGCCGGTGCCGACCGTAACGAAGATGAATCTCCGCGCACCCCGGCCGACGCCCCACTCGGCCTCGCCCAGCGCCGCGGCATCGGCATCGTTTTCGACCGCGACGGTCACGCCGAAGGCGCCGGCCAGCGAAGCAGCGGGATTGCCGCCCTGCCAGTGCGGAAAGAACGGCACGCTGCCGAACGCACCGGTGACGTGATCGATCGGCCCGGTGGCGCCGATGCCGATGCCTCGCAACGCACACCTCACATGACGGAGGCAGCCCGACAGCGCGTCGATCACACGATTCATCGCATCGTCGAAGCTGCGGCCGGGCTCGGTCGGCAAATCGACACGCGACAGCACGTCGCCCCGATCGCCGACGAGGCCGACGGCGATCTTCGTACCGCCGACATCGACGGCGCCGATGACGTCGGTCGTGCGCGTCATGCCGGCTCCACGTCGAGCGTGCCGCGGCCGAACACCGCGAGCAGGAACACGTACAGGAACGGCACGAGGTTCAATGCCATCCCGGCGCGCATGCCCCACGCCTCGCCGGCCGCACCGACGAGGGCGCCGATGATCGCACCGCCGACCACGGCGGTGCACAGGATGCCCGAGAGCGTGCCGTGGTTCGTCTCGAAGCTCTGGACGACAGCACTGAAGACGAGCGTGAACGACGCGCAGGTGAACAGCCCGTTCAGCGCGAACGCGACGAGCGCCGTGCGGCTCGAGCCGACGAGCGCGACAGCGAGACTGACGATGCACAGCCCACTGCCGATCACGAGGAGGCGCTTCGGCGACACCACCTGCATCAACGGTCCGATGGCGATGCGCCCGATCGCCTGCAGGCCCCAGAACAGCGCAACGGCGAGCGCCGACGCCGACGGAAATGCCGTGTGCCAGAACGATCCCGGCGGCCAGAGCGAATCCTGAAGCCCCATGCCGTGCACCGCCTGCATGTAGCTGACGATGTAGGACGACACACCCACTTCCGCGCCCACGTACATGAAGATGCCGAGGGCGTAGGCCGCGACGACCGGGTGCTTCAGCAGCGCGACGATCGTATCGAGCTGCACCTGTTCCTGTGCGGTAGTGTGCGCCGCGGGAAACCTCGCGGCCGCGATCGCCACGAGCAACGCCAGGTTCACCACGCCGAACACCAGGTACACCGACTGCCAGGACCAGCCGGTCGACTCGAAATACGGCACGAGGACGGGACTGATTGCGTAGCCCAGCGCGCCGATCCCGATGATGATCGTCAGGTTCGCCGAGTACTTCGCGGGCACGTCGAGGTCGCGGATGATGGGGTTGCCAGCGGTCTGGATCGCCGTGACGCCCGCCCCGATGAGGAACACCATCGCCAGCATCAGGATCCAGGACGTCGCGACGTAGAAGAGGAAGCAGCCGAGCGTCATCAACAGTATGCCGGCGACGAGCGCGGGCCGGCCGCCGCGTCGATCCATCCACAGGCCGAAGGGGATCGAGCAGACGCCGTAGGCCAGGTAGAACGCGAACGGCAGGAGGCCAGCCACCCAGAGCGGCACCGCATACGCCTCTTGAAAGCGGCTGATCACGACGCCGATGACCGCCGTCACGAGGCCGAACGCGACGTAGGCGAGCGCGACGAGGACGAGCAACGGACACGGTCCCTGGTCCTGGGTCCCGAGTCCCGGGTCCTGCGTCCTGGGTTCCCGGGTCCCGAGTCCAGGGTCCCCGGTCCCGGGTCCCTGGATCCTGGGTTCGCGCGCCGGGTCCATCGGTCCGGCGGTCTTACGGCTCACGACACGGCGACGGACCCGGTGCGGCCATTACATGCGCAACATGGCCATCGTTCCGACGACGAGGGCGGCGACGATGATGAAGCCGAGGGCGAAGCCCCAGAGATCTTCCCGATAGGCTCGCCAGCCATGCCCGCGGGCGCGACGGGCCAGGTGCAGCAGGTCGACGAGCAACAACGGATGGCGGCCTGCGTCCGTATCCGCGCCGTGATCGCTGGACGTGTGGAGCCGGCGATAGAAACCATCGATCCCAACCGCCGGCTCTGGCGGCGTCGCCAGGCTGACGCCGACGAGCAGCGCGATGCCGACGAGGAGCGCAGCCAGAAGGACGTTGGGATCCCAGGCATCGAGCCGCTGTCCCATCCATGCGTACAGCGCGAAGTTCGTCGCCATCGATCCGACGAGGCTCGCGAGCGCGCCCCAGCGGTTGGCGCGGCGCCACACGATGCCGCCCAGAACGCTGATGCCGATGAACGTCGCGAGCGTTTCGGTCAGGAGAAACGTGTAGAGCACCGTCTCGATCAGATAGATGGCGTACAGCACGCCGAGCAGGCTGATCGCGAAGCCGCTGATCCGCCCGACCCAGAGGTAGTGGCGGTCGGCTCGTCCTGGCGCGACGTGCCGCCGATACAGCCCCTCGGTGAACAGCGCGCCGGCGTCCACCAGGAACGCCGAACACGTGGACATGTTCGCCGCGAGGATCGATGCGATCATCAGCCCGAGCGCGCCGGGCACGAGCAGCAGCCGGCACGCGAGGCCGAACGCGTTCTCCGCGTCCACGACCGTCGCGCCATCCACGTGCCCCTGCGCCACCATCGCGGCAACGATCAGGCCGACGAGCGCCCAGCCGATCGTGCAGACGCGCTTGACCATGTTTCCGAACAGCATGCCAACGCGGCAGGTGCGCTCGTCGCGGCCCGTGCCGACGGCGGCGAGCTGATGCGGCTGCGCCATGATCCCGACCAGGCCGTTGACGGTCAGCATCGCGATCGCCCATGGCCCGATGCCCGACGGCGTCGCCAGCGAGAACCTGAACGGCTCCAGCGACGCGCGCATGCCCTCCATGCCGCCGACGATCCCCCAGCCGAGCGGGATGAGCATGAACGACAGCACGATGATCAGCACGCCCTGGAACAAGTCGGTCCATGCGGCGGCGACGAGCCCGCCGACGAAGCTGTAGAGCATGAACAGCACGGTCATCCAGATGACGATGTCGTTCACGGCGACGCCGCCGCCGGTGGCCTGGCTGATCACCTTGCCGGCGCCCTTCAGCATGCTGCCGGTGTTGATGACGAGATAGCACACGGCGAACACGATGTAGATGCCGCCCATCCAGCGGCCGTACCGATCCTCCGTGAACTCCGCCATCGTCGTCCGGCGGATCCGCCGGAAGACGGGCGCCATGATCCAGTAGAACGGCGTGATGAAGAGGTTCTTCCACTGGAACCAGATCGCCGACGCGCCCGAGGTGTAGACCGCGCCGGCAAGGGCCACCGGCATCTCGGCGTGGGTGCCGACGCCGAAGCTCTGGCCGATCATCAGCCACGGGCCGAACTTCCGCTCGCCAAGGAAGTACTCGCCGGTGCGGCGCACACGCGCGCCGACGACGAGCCCAATGGCCGTGATGACGACGAAGTACAGGACGAGAACCGCCCAGTCGAGCGTGGCCAACGACATGGGGACGGGGAACTCTACCGCAGAACGGCCGGCAGAAGCGTCACGGCGTCGATACGCGGGTTACCGAGACGACGACGGCGGTGCACTCGGAGCGGCCGGTGAGGACCGCGCCACCGGCCATCCGTCGGTGCGGCCCGTGTTCAGCGCGACGATCGCGCGCCAGCGCTCGGCGGTGAAGAGCGGGCCGCGCGTGACGATCCGGATGACTTCGTAGAGCGACGCGATACGCGGATCCTCGACCAGATTGCGATCCTGGTCGACGGACTCGAAGTAGCCAGCGGGCAGATCCCTCGAGAAGTGGCCGATGCGCCAGCCCGGCTGGGCCGGAAGCCTCGCGAGGAGCGGATCGCACAGCGCCCACGCGTCGATGATGTGGCGCCGGGGCCCGGTGTAGTAGCCCGCGATGCCGACCTCGTTGTGGACGAACACGCGCGGGCCGCGAGCCATGACCTGATCGAGCTTCGCCTCGATGGACGACCGAGAGGCCGGCTCCCGACGGAACCCGGACGCCGACAGCCAGCCGGTCGACTGGAAGCGATAGCCGCGCTCGTCGACGACACCTCCTTCGGCCAGGACGCTGGCCCACGGTGTGGTGTACGCGGCGCTCGCGAACACGGTCGGCGCCGGTGCGCCGAGGCCGAATGCCAGCGCGGCCGCGATCATCCCGAGGCGGGACGTCGACGTCGCCGCCGCGGGCGTACGGCCGAGCACGCCGACACTCACGACGAGGGGTGCCGAGAAGAACCGGCCGCTCATGAAGTCGCCGCCGATGCGGATCACGTACACGAGATACGTCAGCACCGACAGGCCGGCGAGCCGCGTGTCCCACCGTCCGGCGAGGAGCGCCGATGCGGCGCCGAGCGCAATCGCGAAGAGCGTGATCGGATCGCGCGACAGCGAGTCGAGAACGTAGACGAACCCTTGAGCGACCAGATCGTGCCGCGCCACACCCGTGGCGAGCTTCGCATACGCCGTGTTGGGAAACGGCACGCCGTAGTACACGACGCTGAAGATCTCCCAGATCACGAGCGGTGCGAACCCTAGCGCGAACCAGCCGATCGTTCGCCGCCAGGCCCGCAGGCTCGCGATCGCCAGCGGCATGGCCAAGAGCAGCAGGTCCACTCGCGACAGGCCGAGCAGCGACACGACCGTGCCGGCGAACCACGCCCGCCGGCGCTCGGCGATCGGCTGGGCCGTGAGCGCGAGGAGCGCCGCCAGCAACGCATGCGACAACGGGTTCTCGAGGCCCGACGTCGAGTAGTCCGTGAACGCCTTCGACAGCACGAGCACGAGCAGCACGGATGTCAGCGCCAGCGGATGACGCCGGAGGTTCCAGATCATCAGCGCGACGGCGATGGCCGTGAGCGCGAGCGACAAGCCGATGGATGCGAGGTAGGCGTTGCCGGTGGCGTAGACCGCCGGCAGCAGCATCAGCATCCAGAGCGGGTGTGTGTACGACTGGACGCGCTCGGTGACGTTCCACCGCAGCCCGTTCCCGTGCAGCGCGTTGTCTACCGTCCTGAACGTGATGAACGCATCGTCGGACACCCAGGCTGTCCGCACGACGACGGCCGCGAGCAGCAGCACGAGTCCAGCCGCGACCAGCCAGAGCGCGATCTCGACGCCGCCGTGCCGCGCCTGTCGATCGCCGGCCGGAACGCCGCGGTCGAAGGAAGAGGGATGCACCATGCTACTCACGCAACTCCGCGTCGGAGAACGTGCAGCGGCCAACGCCGCGGCCGCATCGCACGAGCAGCGCCGTGAGCAGTTGCGGCAAGCCCAGGGAGACGGGCCGCGCGCGAGGCGGAAGGTCCTCCCAGCTCAGGCGCGGCGACTCGACCTGTCGGACCAGTCTGTCGCCATCGAGGAAGTCGACCGTGTAGTTGTGACGCGCGCTCAAGATCGCGACGAGCGTCTTCACCGGCCGCCTCGAGAACTGGACGAGCAGGCCGCCCTCCCGCACCTCGAGCGCCGGCCGGCTCGCACCCGCGGCGACGTCATCGAGCCGGACGCGCACCAGGCCGTAGGTCGACTGCGCGATCGAGGCCGCGACGCCTGAGCGCAGCGACATCAGCATGCCGAAGCGTCTTCCGTCGAGCAGCGGGCCGCGCGTTGCCTCTTGCAGGATCTCCACCGCTGGCGCCAACGCCGGATCGGCCAGCGCGCTCGGCCGGTCGCGTACGCTCTCGACGTACCCCTCCGGAATCCGGCGCACCGCCCCCCACGTGCGAACCGCACTGACAGCAGGCGGAAGCCGCGCGAGCAACGGATCGGTCATGCCGGCGGGATCGATGACGTGCATCGTGAGCCCTGCACCGGCGGCGAAGAGGCCCGGCAGCGTCGAGAGCGCAGTCGTCGGTCCGGCAGCGGCCATGCGCTGCCCACGCTCCGCTTCTTCGCCTCCTGGAAACTGCCTGAATCGGTTGTAGAAGAGCAGGCCGGTGGCTGGATACATGTCGGCGCGTACGTCGTGCGCGTACGCGCTCACCTGACGGCCGGCGCCGTAACTCGAATCCGATCGGAACGTTGCCGGCACGAGAACGGTTCCCGACACCGCGACCGCGGCGAATGCCGAGGCGCCGATGGCCGCGGGCCGCGCGTTGAGCCATCTCACCAGAAGACAGAGGCCGACGATGAACGGCACGGTGAGACCCAGGCCGGCCTCGAGCGATCCTCCGGCGAGCACGGCCCACGCGGCGAGCAGCAGCGATCCCACCGCGAGCGCCGTCGAGGCGCCGCTCGTGAGAAGCCCCACGGCTGCACCGAGGATCGTGACCGCGACAAGGATCGGATCGATTCGGGCCGTGTCAGCCAGGAATTCGGCGCCGGTCGCGATCCGCTGCCGCCACGGCACGCCCGCAGCAAGGTCGGCGATCGTGCCGTTCGGCAGCGGCGCGCCGTAGTACCACCACGCCCATCCCCACCAGACGACGAGCGGCGTCAAGGCGAGGCTGCCCATGAGGACACGCTGTCGCGCCGGCCGCGCGCGCGACACCGCAATCAACAGCGGGATCATCGCGACGGCCAGTGTCCAGTGCGCGAGCCCGCCCGCGCCGACGAGCGCGGCGCAGGTCCAGGCGGACCGGGATCCGGCAGCCGTCCGCAAGCCGGTGACGGCAATCGCCAGCGCCAGCAGGTGCAGCAGCGGCGTGCCGATGCCGGCGGTCGAGTACGAGACGAACGTGGGACTGAGCGCGACTCCGCCGATCGCGACGAGCTGCACGGGTTCGGCCGCTCGACGCAGCAGCAGGATCAGGACGCCGAGCGAGCACACGATGCCGATCGACAGCGTCGTCAGGTACATCTCGCCCGTCATCGTCCGGGCGGCGGTCAGCACCAACACCCACAGCGGATGATCGAACGTCTGCACGCGCTCGGCGACATTCCAGCGCAGCCCGTGGCCCGATGCCGCCTGTTCGGCGGTCCGCATGGCGCGGAGGCCAGCGTCCGACACCCACGCCGTTCGAAGCAGCACGACCGCGAAGAACGAGAGGCCGAGGACGGAGACGAGCCGGCGTCCATCCGCGCGGGCGGCCGCCGACGTCGATCCGGATTGCCTGGCGAGCATCGATCGAGGAGATTACCCTACGCGCGCCGCGGGTGCCTGGGAGCAACGGCGGCACGGCGTCGGCGCGACATGACGCGCATCTACATCACGGCGCCAATCTGCCACGGCGAGAACTCGGCCTCGCCGAAGCCCTGCTGCTCGCTCTTCGTGCGCTCGCCCGACGCGACGCGCAGGATCGCCTCGAAGATGCGACGGCCCGCCTGCTCCACCGTCTCCTCGCCGTCGGCGATGCCGCCGCAGTTGAGATCCATGTCGTCGATCATGTGCCGGTAGAGCCGCGTGTTCGTCGCGATCTTGATCGACGGCGTCGGCACGCACCCGAAGACCGAGCCGCGTCCCGTCGTGAACGCGAGCACGTTCGCTCCACCCGCGACCTGGCCGGTGGCCGACACCGGGTCGTAGCCTGGCGTGTCCATGAACACGAATCCCTTCGTGCGAATGGGTTCCGCGAATCGCACCACGTCGACGAGGTTGGTCGTTCCGGCCTTGGCCGCCGCGCCCAGCGATTTCTCGAGAATGGTCGTGATGCCGCCCGCCTTGTTGCCGGGCGAAGGGTTGTTGTCCATCTCGCCGCCGTTTCTCGCCGTGTAGTCGCGCCACCAGTCGAAGAGCGCGAGAAGCTTCTCCCCCACCTCGCGACTGACGGCACGGCGCGTGAGCAGATGCTCCGCCCCGTACGTCTCGGGAGTTTCGGACAGCACGACGGTACCGCCGTGGCGAACGAGCAGATCCGACGCCACGCCAAGGGCCGGGTTCGCGGTGATCCCGGAGAAGCCGTCCGAGCCGCCGCACTGCAGCGCGAGGATCAAGTTCGACGCGGGCACGGCCTGCCGCACGACCCTGTTCGCGTCCGGGAGCAGCTCCTTGATCTGCGCGATGCCGCGCTCGATCGTCTTGCGTGCGCCGCCCATCTCCTGGATCGTGAAGGCCTGGAGCGACCGGGCCATCTTCAGCCCCTGCGTCACCATCAACGGCCCGATCTGATTGGCTTCGCAGCCGAGCCCGATGATGAAGGTGGCTGAGAAGTTCGGATGCCGGGCGTAGCCGCCGGACGTGCGGCGCAGCACGTCCATTCCCTCGCCTTCGCTCGCCTGCCCGCACCCGGTGCGATGCGTGAGCGCCACGACGCCGTCCACGTTCGGATAGTCGGCGAGCAATCCGTCGCGGGTGAACGCGTCCGCGATGTGCCGCGAGACCGTCGCCGAGCAGTTCACCGACGACAGAATGCCCACGTAGTTGCGGGTGGCGACCCGTCCGTCGGCGCGCACGATGCCCTGGAACGTGGCCTGCGGGAGGATCGGCTCGGTCGGCACGGTCGCGACCGAGAACTCGTAGTCGCGCGCGAGCTCGCTCATCCCGCAGTTGTGCGTGTGCACGTGATCGCCGGGCGCGATGTCGCGTGTCGCCACGCCGATGACCTGCCCGTACCGATAGACGGGCTCGCTCTGACGGATCGCACGCGTCGCGACTTTGTGTCCGCCGGGAACCGGCCCCGACGTCACGATCCGCTCGGCGTCCACCGGCGTCCGTGACGCAAGGTTCGCCCGAACGATCACGACGTTGTCGGAGGGGTGCAGGCGGATGGTCGGAGCGGCGGCAACGGCGATCGACATGATGCGGACCTCGAGGCGATCCGATCATACCGGCCGTATGCGGGGATTGTCAGGCGATCGCTACACCGGCGCGGAATCGGCCGGCGCCGAGCCTGCTGGCGCACGCGGCGCGAACGCCGCCTCGAACCCGCCCGCGCTCGGGCGGCTCAGGTCGAGGCTCATCCCGAAGCGATCGGCGATCTCGCGCGCGACGGCCAACCCGAGTCCCGGCGCGCCCGGGCGGCGGTTGCGCCCCTCATCGCCGCGGAAGCGGCGGACGGCCGTCAGGCCTTTGAACAGCTCGTCGCTCACGCCCGGCCCGTTGTCCACCACCGACAGCCGCCACGATCGGCCGCCGTCACCCGCCACGATCGCGATCCTCACGCGACCGCCCGGCCTGTTGTAGCGAATCGCGTTGTCGATCACGTTCGCCACCGCGCGCGCGATCAGCCGCTCGTCGCCGTCGATCATCACGGGCGCGGCCTCGATGACCGTCTCAAGCGAGACGCCGCTGGCGCGGGCGAGCGGCTCGTGCGACACGACGACGCGCCGGAGAAGCGCGGACAGATCGATGGGCACCGGCTCCGCGATGCCGCCGGTCATGCGCAGGCGGGCCGCGGCGATCAGGTTCTCGACCCGCGCGCTCAGCGCGTGCGAGTCCACCAATGCCTCCCGCGGGTCGGCGCCGCCCGCCAGCTTCGCCTCGAGGGCGCGCAGCGGCTCGGCGATCTCCTCGTCGGTCGACCGGACGAACCGCCGCAGCCCGCTCTCGAGATCGTCGATGCGCGCCTTCCGCAGTTTCAGCTCGGTCGCCGCATCGTTGTAGACGAACGTCACGCCGTTCAGCTCGTCCTTGCGGCCGTCGAGCGCGACCGTCGCGTAGTCGCTCGCCGCCGAGGCGCGAGCGAGCACCGCCAGCCGCCGTACTCGCCGCACCAGCGGGAGGCCCGCGGCCAGCGCGGCGAGCAGCGTGACGACGAACGTGCCCGCCGCCACGCGAACGCGCTGCGCCATCGCATCGGGAGGTGGCGCCATGCGGCCCATGAAGTAGGCGCACGGGCCGTTCAGCCATCCTGTGTGCACGGCCATCGCGATGCCGGCCCCGTCGTCCGTCTCGTAGGTGCCGAACACCGGCAGCGCCGATCGCTGCAGCTCCCGGCGGAACTCGTTCGGAAACCTGGGCGCCGCCGAGCTCGATCCGATGAACTGCTCGTCGTACGCGAACAGGTCGAATCCCTGGTTGCTGGGCTTCGGCCGCGGCTCGAGCGCATCGGGATTGGGGCTGATGAAGATCCCGTTCGGCGGGCGCCCCTCGAGCGGACCGGTCAGGAACCACTTCGGATCGCTCTCGCAGCGTTCGCGTACCTGTCCGTTGAGCTGCGAGGTGACGACGCGCGACAGCGCCAGGTGCATGTCACGATCGCGCACGCGATCGACCAGGGCGACGGCGAGCACGGCCACAGGCGCCGCAATCAGCAGGGCGCTCACGAACGTGCGCGCGGGGAGCATCATCGCCGATCAATACGCCAGGCGCCGTCCGGCTGTTGCCGTCAGCCGCGCGTCGCGCCCTACTCGTTGATCCGCCAGAGGTACCAAGCGGCAACCGATCGATACGGCCGCCACGCCTCCGCTGCCCGCACCATCGTCACCGGCTTCGGCCGCTGTTTCATGCCGAGCAGCGCCTGCACCCCCTTGACGATGCCAAGGTCCGTCACGGGAAAGACGTCGGGGCGGTTCAACCTGAACATCAGGAACATCTCGGCGGACCACCGGCCGAGGCCTTTCACGGCAGTGATGGCGGCGACGACGTCCTCGTCCGGCGCGTGCTCGAGCGCGTCGAGATCGAGACGCCCATCGTGAACGCGCTCGGCGAGGTCGCGAAGATAAGCGATCTTCGGCCGGCTCACGCCGGCCGCGCGCAGATGCTCGGGATCGACCGCGAGCAACGCGGGCGGAGTGAGCCGCTCGTGGCCGCCGAGCAGCGCGAGCACACGGCCGTGAATCGTCTCGGCCGCTTTGCCGGACAGTTGCTGCCAGAGGATCGCGCGGACGAGCGCGGCAAACGGCGCGCGCGAGCGGCCCTCGCCAAGCCGGCACGGGCCGACGCGCCGGATCAGCGCGCCCAGCCGTGGATCGCGGCGTATCAGGTGGGCGCACGCGGACTCGAGGTCATCGTTGGAGAGCGGACGGAGGCTCCCGCGTTCCCGGCCCTGCGTCTCGGATCCGTTGGTTCGGTCTGATCGTGCGTAACCAGGTGGACGGTTCGGTGCGCTGCTCGATGGTCCGCGGTCCGGTGTGTTGGTGCTCGGACCTGCCGGCGCAGCTTGCGCTGATGTCGCATCGGCTCTGCCGGATCGCTCGCGCCGCGATGCGGACGTCTTTCGGCGCGCCACCGTCTTCGTGGACCGTGCGCGACCTGACGGAGAGGACGCGCGCGGCACGCGCGATGCGAAGCCGCGGACCGGCGTGTCTTCGGTCCTGAGCTCGTCGCCGCGCCCCGATCGCTGGCGGGACGACGTGGGAGCTTTCTGGCGGGCGACGGTCTTGACGGGCTGTGCACCGCTGGTCCGAGACGAAGGACGCGGCACGCGAGACTTCGGACTACGCACCGGCATTCTCCAGCCTCGCGAGCACGCGGTCGCGGCCAATGAGCTCCAGCACCTCGAAGAGCCCGGGACTGACCGCCTGTCCCGTAACGGCCACGCGCGTTGCGTGGATTAGCGGGCCGGCTTTGACGCCGCGCTCGTCGGCGAGCCGCCGCAGCGCCAACTCGATCGTCGCGGCGTCGAACGGCTCGACGTCCTGCAGCCGCTGCCGCAACGCGTCGAGCAGCTCGGGAATCTCCGGCGCCACGAGGTACTTCGTCACCGCCGCCTCGTCGCGTTCGACGGTGTCGGCGACGAACGGACGGATCTGGCTGACGATGTCGTCGAGCTTGCGAGCGCGGGGTTTCACGAGATCGACAACCGCCTCTATCCACGGTCGCAGGTCCGACTCGAAGGCGGCGCGCCACAGCCCGGCCGCGTCGAGTCGCGGACGCAGGCGCCGCAGGATCTCCGCCGCCGGCATGCGCACGATGTGCTGCTGGTTGAACCAGTCGAGCTTCTCCGGGTTGAAGATCGCGTTGCCGCCGCTGATGCCCGTGAGCGCGAAGCGGGCGACGAGCTCGTCGCGGCCGAACACTTCCTGATCGCCGCTGCCGGGCGACCAGCCGAGCAGCGCGAGGAAGTTGACCATCGCCTCCGGCAGGTAGCCTTGCGCCTCGTACTCGCCGACGGAGGTGGCGCCGTGGCGTTTGCTCAGGCGCTTGCGATCCGGCCCGAGGATGAGCGGCACGTGCGCGAAGCCGGGGACGGGCGCGCCGAGCGCGCGGTAGAGCAGCACCTGTTTCGGCGTGTTCGAGATGTGGTCGTCGCCGCGCACCACTTCCGTGACGCCCATCGCCGCATCGTCCACGACGACCGAGAGCTGGTAGGTCGGATGGCCGTCGGATCGGAGGATCACGAAGTCCTCGATGTGCTCGTGCGCGATGGTGATGCGGCCGCGGACGCTGTCGTCGAACGACGTCTCGCCCGCCGGCACGAGGAAGCGGACAGCGCGCGGCACGCCGGCACGCTCGCGCGCGGCGATCTCGTCGGCGGAAAGCGCGCGGCACGTCCGGTCGTACTTCCATGCCGTGCCGGCGGACTCGGCGGCCTGCCGTTTCGCGTTCAGATCTTCGGGCCGGCAGTAGCAGTAGTACGCCGCGTCGGCGCTCACGAGGCGCGCGGCCGCCTCGCGATAGAGCGCCAGCCGCTCGCTCTGCAGATAGGGTCCGTGCGGGCCGCCGACGAGGGGCCCTTCGTCCCAGTCGAGGCCGAGCCAGCGGAGGCTCTCGAGGATGCCGGCCGTCATGTCGGCCGACGACCGCTCGACGTCGGTGTCTTCGATCCTCAGGATGAAGGTGCCGCCGTGCCGACGGGCGTAGAGCCAGTTGAAGAGCGCGGTGCGCGCGCCTCCGATGTGGAGATAGCCGGTGGGCGACGGGGCGAAGCGAACGCGGACGGACGAGGACACGGGAGAGAATCGTACGTCAGGGCAAAGGGCAAAGGGCAGAGGGCAAAGGTAAAGGGATAAGGGAAAAGGAAGGAAAAAGGGGAAAGGAGAACGGGAAAGGCCGCGCTGAACGTCTTAACTGGCGGTGAGGCAGGGATTCGAACCCTGGATACAGCTTTTAGGCCGTATAACGGTTTAGCAAACCGCCGCCTTCAGCCACTCGGCCACCTCACCGCGGAAAAACAAGTCTAGCTGATCGAACGACTTCCGCGTTTCAGCTTTCGACGAACCGTCTCATTCTCGCCGATTGTCGTTCGCTTTGTCGCGGTGCCGAACGACGCTGACGTGCACCCTCCCCCCGATGGCTCGGGCGAATCGAGCTCCCTCGCTTCGCTCGATCACGCGCGCGGCAACCTCTTCTGGTACGCCCTGGTGCGCGTCGAAACGGTCCTGAGCCACTGCACCTGCAGCTCGATGCCGGTGCGCAACGTGTCGACGAACGACGCAGGCAGCACCGACCAATCGATCGTGTGCTCGCCCCAGTCGGGCCGGCGCCCGTCGTAATCGGTGAAACCGTACTCGCGCGACAGCTCCCACGACGACAGCAGCATCCCGCTCTTGCTCATCACGTCGCGATCGGCCGAGAGCGCGGCGACCGCACGGCCGACGAACAACGGCGACTCGGACATGAGGAAGTTGGCATCCTGCCGTCCGCCGTCGCGCCAATTCGCCTCCGTGACCTTGAAGTGCTGCAGCATCGACTCGGACCGGAGAAACCCGGGCGTGACGGCGACGCAGGCAATGCCGTGCGGCTTCAACTCGGCGGCCCAGTTGAGGGGCAACAACTTCTGAGCGAGCTTGACCGTCTGGGACATCGGGTTGCCGCCGCCGCCGAGCATGTCGTTCTCGGTGACCTCGACGATCAGACCGCGACGCCCCCTCTTCATCAGCCGCGCCGCGTGCTTCGCCGTGATGATGCGCGACGTCAGCGCCTGCCGGAAGATGGCGTCGGCGTGCTCGAGCGTCGCGTTCCAGAAGCTGTCCCATTGGCCCATCAGCGGGTCTTCGCCGGCGACGCTGTCGACCACGATGTCGATCCGTTCGTGCGCGCGAGCCACGCGGGCGAACAGCGCCTTCACCTGAGCCTCGCTGGTGTGGTCGACGCGGACGGCGATCGCGGTCCCGCCGGCGGCGTTGATCATGTCCGCCGTCTGGTCGATCGTCTCCGGCCGCCGATACGGCGACGGTTTTCCCGCGACGCTGCGGCCCGTGCAGTACACGGTCGCGCCAGCTTCGCCGAGGGCGCGTGCGATGCCGCGGCCGGCCCCGCGCGTGGCGCCAGCGACGACGGCGACTCGACCGTGAAGCGGCGGATCGGCCGCGCCGCGACCGCGGGACGTCGCCGCTCGCCGTTTCACCGCGCCCACGCCACCCTCCCTCCGCCCTTCGCGCGCGCCGCCAAACCGATCGGCCAGCGCCGCGCATCGAGAGCGATGACAGTCGCCACGTTCCAACCCGCCGCCGGTGTTGAAACGCTCTTCATCCGACGCCTCAATCGGACGCTAGACGCCGTCGAGCCGCACGGGACAGACGAATCCATCCGGCTTGACGGCGAGCACCGAGCACGGCAGCCTTCGCAGCACGCGTTCGGCCGTGTTGCCGATGAGCAGGCCGGCGATGCCGCCGCGCGCGACCGTGCCCATGATCACGAGATCGATGCCCTGCGCCACGACGAACTCGGGGATGACGGCCTCCGGCTCGCCGCGGCGATGCACGACCTGCACGCCCGAGAGGCGCTCGCCGAACGACTGGGCCAGGTGCCTCAAGTCCCCCGCAGTACGCTGCCGCGCGTCTTCCACGTAGGCCGCGAAGGCATCGTCCGGCGAGTGACTGCGGACCATGTGCTCGGCGAACGGAGCCCAGGCGTGCAGCAACATCGGCACGCCGCCTTCCAGCTCCGCCATGAGCAGCATCGTCTCGACGATCTTGGCGTTCAGCGCGTGTTCGGAGGGCTCCTCGGTGCTGGCGTTGACCGCCCCGACGATCTGAGGGTGCTCTTCCAGGGCGCCGTGCCGAACCAGCAAGACCGAGCAGGGGCACTTGCGCAGCAGCTCCATGTCCACGGCCCCGAACGGCTGGAAACCGGAGACCGTCACGTCCCGCGCGTGCGACCGCATGAGCAGGTCGTGGTTCGAGCGCAGCACTTCTTGAATGAGCGCGGTCGCAGGCCGCCCGATCAGGAGTTTGGCCTCGACCCGCACGCCCGTCACGGCCTGCGCCAGACGCGCCAACTGCTGACGCCGACGGTCGAGCATCTCCTCTTCGAGGTCTGCCGGCAGATAGCGTCGCGCGTACGCTGGAACGGTCATCACATCCGCGATCGTGAGCCGAGCGCCGGAAGCCCGGGCGAGGCGGATCGCGCGTTCGAGGGCGGGATGCGCCGGGACGGCGGCATCGATGTCGACGAGAATGCTCTTGAAGGCGTCCATGTCCTGAATCACCCGTTCTCCGCTCGGTCCCTCATGAAGTGCGCCACTCCCACGACCTGGTCGACGGACAGCACGAACGCGATCCCACGCCCGGTGTCGTTCAGCTCCGCGGCGCGCACGATCTCGTTGAGGACCGTGTCCACCTGGTCGGCGTAGACGACCGTCAGCACGATCTCCTTCTCCGGCTCGATCGACATGCCGAAGATCTTTTCCCGTTCGTGGATGCCGGCCCCGCGGCCGAAGAGCACGGTCCCGCCACGCGCGCCCGCTTTCACGGAAGCGTCGAGCACCGTGCTGCCCCATCCCTTGCGGACGACGCTCACGATGAGAGAGGCGTTGGTCATGTTCATGACTCCTTTCGACGCTCCTTCCAGCGCACCACCAACCCCAGCGCCATCACCGAGATCAGGGGCGCAAGCGCGATGAGTGCCACGAGCCCGAGCCCCTGGACGAGCGGATCCTGATTGCCCACGGCCGCAGAGGTGCCGAACGCGAGCGCCAGCAGGAACGTGTTCGCCAGCGGTCCCGTCGCCACGCCGCCGGCGTCGACGGCGATCGACACGAACCGGCGCTCGCTCCACCAGAGCATCGCGACGACGAATCCGTAGCCAGGCACGAGCAGATACAGCAGCGGGATGCCGTACGCAATGCGCAGCATGCCGAGGCCCACGGCCAGCGCCACGCCCAGGCAGACCGCCCAGAGCACGAGCGATCGCCGAATCGATCCGGTCGACGTGTCTTCCACCTGGTCCGCCAGGATGCGCACGGCCGGTTCCCCCCACGTCGTCGCGAAGCCGAGCACGATCCCGAACGGCGCGAACAGCCACTTCTGCGGGAGTGCGCCGACGGCCTCGCCGATGACGCGCCCGAACGGCAGGAACCCGATGCCGACGCCGACGAGAAACAGGAACAGCCCCGCGGACGCCATGAGCGTGCCGGTCAAGAGACGGGTCACCTCGCGCCGCGGCAGCTTCAGAAACAGCAACTGAAACAGCAGGAACAGCGCGGCCAGCGGGAGGACCGCCACCGCGACGCTCCATGCGAGCCGGCCGAGCTCCGTCAACGTCAGCGCGCCGTTCACAGGAGGCCCAACAAGAGCACCGCGATGACGGGCCCGGCCGACGCCAGGCCGAGCAGCCCGAATCCGTCGTCGACGGCCGATCGTTCGCCGAGAACCGACGCGAGGCCCAGCGCGAGCGCAAGGACCACCGGCGCCGTGAGCACGCCGGTCGTCACGCTCCCGGCGTCGTACGCCAACGGCACGAAGTTGTCCGGCGTGACGAGCGACAACGCGATCATGACGATGTACACGGTGGCCAGGAGCGCGGCCATGGAGAACCCCCGCACGACGCGCAGGAGTCCAATCGCCGTGAACAGCCCCACGCCGACCGCGATGATGACGATGAGCACGTGGCTCCGGAGGCTGCCCTCAGACGCGCGCTCGACTTGTCCTGCAAGGACCAGGACGTCGGGCTCGGCGACCGTGGTGGCGAAACCCAGCGCGAACGCGACGCCCAGAATCAACCAGAGCGACTGCTTTCTCGGAAGCTCGGCACCGATGAACCTGCCCATGGGCAAAATGCCGCCGTCGATTCCCGCGAACAGCAGGAGCATCCCGAGCATCGCCAGCACCGATCCCGCCAGGAACTGGACGAACAACGCCGCGGGCGCCTGGACGATCGAGACCTGGAGCGCGGTGACGACGCCGACGAGCGGCGCGACCGCCTTGACTGTCTCCAGAAACCTCGTCCGTAGAAGTGTGAGCATGGCGACCCGATGTTCGACGCAGCCGGGCGCGTCAGAGCTGGTTCTTGAGCACGATCACGTCGATGATCCGGCGCGCGGCGGCCTGGTCCAGCTTCAGTTCGCCGCCCAGCCCGACGAGAAACCGTCGCTCTCGCCCCTCGAGCTCGCCGTCCGCGAGCAAGAGATCCGCGACCAAGGCGAACGCGGATGGACGAAGCTTGGCAGGAACGGCCCGGGCCGCGCGCGTGATCACGGCTTTCGCGTCCGAATCCTCGATCAGGCGCCGCATCTCCTGCGTGAGCTTGCCCACCGCGTCTCCGGACTTGCGCCGAAATCGCCGTGTCGACCAGATCAAGTGCTGGGCGCGCGCCGCCTCGTCCGGCGCGACGTGATCGTTCGCGTTCATCGCTCCGATGAACAGCGCGATCAACGCCTCGTCCAGCGTGAACCGGCCCGTCCGCCGGCCTCGACGTGTGCGTGTCGTCGTCTTCGCCATGTGACTCCTTCGAATCCGCTCGGCCGCCTTCGTCATGCGCTGCCGACCAGCTCGCTGTGTGCCCGCGCGCGTTCGCGGTCGATTTGCTCGGGGGTCGCACCGAGATTGTCCAGAATGTCTTCGATGAAAGCGAGCGCGACTTCGCCCTCCCCTGAGTAGACGCTGTTCGCCCCGGCCGCTTTCAACGGAGGGACGTCGCGCAGGTACGCGGCGCGCGCGAGCACGCGGATCTGCGGATTCACCGTACGCGCGGTGCGAATCACTTCCTCGCTGTTCGCCATGCCGGCCGAACCCAGGATGAGGCTGCCGGCTTTCGCGATCCCGGCCGCTTCGAGCGTCTCGGGACGGGTGGCATCGCCGTAGATGGCGTCGATGCCGTTCTGCCGGAGCGCGCGCACGGCGTCCATGTTGAGCTCGACGACCGTCGGGGCGATGCCGTTGTCCCGCAACAGCCGCACGACGGTGCGGCCCGTCGGCCCGAAGCCGATGACGACGGCCCGATGATTCGGATCGCCACGGTCGAGGCGCGAGCGCGCGAGGTCCGCGGGAACCGAGGATGGCCGGTTCAAGAGCGCCCACAGCCGCGGACGCGCGAGCGCCCACCGTTCGATCGGCCGGATCGTGCGGTACGCGACCGGATTGAGCACGATCGACGCGATCGACGTGGCGACGAGCACGTTCGTGGCCTCGGGCGTGAGCACGCCCAGATCTCGTCCGACGGACGCGAGGATGAACGAGAACTCGCCGATCTGCGCCAACGCGATGCCTGCCGTCAGGGCCGTCCTGAACGGATACTTCATGACCCAGACGAACAGGAGCGCCACGAGCGGCTTACCGAAAAGCACGACCGCCAGTGCGCCCGCGACCAGCACGGGCGACGCCATCAGCGAACCGGGATCCAGCAGCATGCCCACCGAGACGAAGAACAGCACGGCGAACGCGTCGCGCATCGGCAGCGCTTCAGAGGCGGCTCGCAAGCTGTAGTCCGAGCGGCCCACCACCATCCCGGCGAGAAACGCGCCGAGCGCCATCGACACGCTGAAGACGAGCGACGACCCGACGGCAATCCCCAGGGCGATGACCAGAACGGTCAACGTGAACAGCTCGCGCGACCGTGTGTCCGCGACGTAGTCGAGCACCCGGGGAATAACGCGCGTGCCGACGAGCACGGTGAACGCGACGAGCGCCGACACCTTGAGGGCCGTCAGCCCCAGCGCGACCCACAGCGGCGTGCCGGCCGTGGCCTCGCCGAAGAGCGCGGGCAGCAGCACGAGCGCGATGACGGTGAACAGGTCCTCGACGACGAGCCAGCCGACGGCGATGTGCCCGGCCTGCGTGTGCAGATCGTTGTTGTCGGAGAGCACGCGCACCAGGACGACCGTGCTGGCCACGGCGAGTGCCATCCCGAAGACCAGACCCGACGACCAGTCCCAGCCGAACGCGCGGACCAGCAGAGCGCCGAGCACGGTGGCCACGGCGCTCTGCGCGACGGCGCCAGGGATGGCCACGTGGCGCACCGCGAGCAGCTCCTCGATGTGGAACTGCAGGCCCACGCCGAACATCAGCAGGATGACGCCGATCTCCGCGAGTTGCTCGGCCAACGCCGCGTCCGCCACGAATCCTGGCGTGTGCGGGCCGACGAGCGTGCCCGCCAGCAGGTAGCCGACGATCGGCGACAGGCCGAGCCGCTGCGTGATGTAGCCCAGGATGAGCGCACCGCCGAGACCGCCGGTGAGCGTGAGGATCAGGTCGTAGGCGTGCATGTTGTTGGTCTCACGGAGTCACCGATCTCAGCTCACGCGATGCGCCGACAACGATGTTCGCGCCGCACGAATGTTGCGTTGCCTGATGGGATACGCGTCGTCTTCTGCGTGCCGATGCCGACGAGGAAGACCCGCGTGGCGAGTGTCCAACCAGGTCTCTTCGAGTTGCCAATCCGTCGAGGACGCCGAAGATCAGCGCCCGATGCGGCAGCCCGTCAGCGCGCGCTCCTGTAACCGTTCCAGATCTCGCGCCGATCCCTGTGGTCCGCCGCAAGCTCGTTCGAGGAACCGCACGCCGCGGCGAGCGGCGCCGCCAGAACCACTCTCACACGAGAGGACCTCGAACGCACCATACACTTCGCCTCATCCCGATGAATTCCGCGCGCACGGACCGCTGCGCGTCGCTCGATCGTTCTGATTTGCGCCTGATCTTATGCGACGGGTGCGGAGCGCGCAATCTCACGCGGGAGAGGAATCAGCGCGTCCCGACGCGAACGGCGCGCCGAATCAGAACCCCACGCGGACCCCGCCGTTGATCGCGCGGCCGTCGAGCGCGCCCACGCGGTTCCGGCCCCACAGCACTGCGATCGCTAGGAACCGGGATCGGGCTCGACGACTCTCAGCGCAGAGGCTCGCTTGACGATCGCGAGGATCTCCCGCACGTGTTCGGTCTCGACGTCGATCTGATGCTGGATGAAGGCGGCCAGCGGCGGCGAGTCGCTGACGCGCGGGAGGAACTCGCGATAGGCCTCGAGCGCCTGCTGCTCGATCTCGAGCGCTTCGGCCAGCGCGTCTTCCGGCGGGATCGGGTCGCCGTCGAGCGTCAGGTTGATTCGAAGCGCGGGGACGAAGCCCAGCATCGTGATCTGATGAGCGATCGCGTGCGCATGTTCCAGCGTCTCCTGGGTGGCGTCTTCGAAGAACTGCGCCGCCGAGCCCTGTCCCGGACCCGCCAGGCGGAAGCGCATCTGGAGATAGCGCAGCGAGGCTTCCAGCTCCTCGGCCATCAGCCGGTTCAGTTCGTCGACGACCTCCTCGAGGTTCATGGGAGACGCCGCGTCAGACGGCCCGCTCGAGATCGGTCATGAGGCAGTGCCCTTTGCACACCTCGCACGTGCCGGTCGTCGGGCACGGGCCGGGCTCGCGCTGGAAGAACGTCAGCCGTTCCATGGCGGCCGAACTGTCGCAGGTCAGGAACTGCATGAGCTGAATGAGCCGCTGGCCGGTCTGGTCGCTGATCAAGTGTTCGATCTTGCAACTGTCGATCTCGGCCTGCGCTTCCGGAAGACCCAACGCGCTCGTCAGGAACGCCTTCACGACGGCGCGCTTGGCCTTGACCGAGTGCGCGATCTGCAGGCCGGCTGGCGAGAGCTTGACGAGGCGATGCGCGTCGGTCTCGACCCATCCGCGCTTCTTGAGCACGCGCAACGTGATCGACACGCTGCCTCGCGTGATGTTCAAGGCTCGCGCGATGTCGGACACCCGCGCCCATCCGCCGTAGGGCTCGCCGACGTCGTGGATCGCGAGCAGGTGGTGAGCGGCGCTGTGGGTCAGCTCGTTCGCGTCGAACTCTTTCCACGTCTCCATGTTTGAATCTTAACGCATGTGTTTGACATACCAATCTGCCGGTTGGTAATGTAATTTGGCTCTCGATAGAAGTGGGCCAATTGGGCGCGGCAAACGCCCGATTGGCCCCGAGACGCAGGTCCGGAGGGACCTTTCACGCGTGGAAGCGACTGCGTCCCGCCCGCATCGTACGGGCCTCGGGCCGCAGACGCAACCCCCAGATACCGGAGGCTCGATGTCCAGGAAGCGAGTGCAGCAGCTCGCCGCCGCGCTGCTGTGCATGACCGTCATCCATGGTGGCCAGTCAACCATTCAGGCTCGCGTGCTCGGCCAGGATTCGCCGGGCGCGGATTCACGCGTCGCACGGGCGATCTCGGGGGTCGTCGTCGACACCCAGGGCCGCCCGGTGGCGGGTGCCTCGGTCGTGCTGCGCAGCGCGACGACGGGCAACGATCGGATTCGGATGACCGACCACGCCGGCGAGTTCGTGTTCCCCGGCGTCGGCGCCGGGCGCTACGAGGTCGTCGCGACGATTGCCGGGTTCAGCCCCGCCGCCGTCGATGTACCGGCGTCGGGCACTGCACCGCTTCGCGTCGTGCTCGAGCCACGCCCCTATCAGGAAACCATTACCGTGACGTCGGCCGCCCGCGACGTGACGACGCGCGACACGTCGGGTGTGCCGGTGGTGGTGGTCGCGGGCGAGGCGCTCCGTGACTCGGCCATCGAAACCGTGGGCGAGGCGCTTCGCGGCGTCGCCGGCGTCGTGACCCGCCGCGGCTCCGAAGGGACCGCCGCTGCCGGCGAGCAGATTCAGGGGATCGACTCCCGGCAGGTGCTGCTGCTCGTCGACGGCCAGCCGATCGTCGGCGCGCGCGGCGTCAAGAGCGGCGTCGTGAACCTCGACCGCGAGTCCGTCTCGCGCCTCGACCGCGTCGAGGTCGTCAAGGGGGCATCGTCGGCCGTCTACGGGTCGGACGCCATCGGTGGCGTCATCAACCTGATCACGCGCGAGCCGCGCCGGCCACTCGAGGCGTCGCTGCGCCTGTCGGGCGGCGACTTCGGCGTCGTGGACACGGCCGCCGATCTCGGCGTCCGGCGATCGAAGGGCACGATGTTCTTCAGCGTGGGACGGCACACGCGCGATTCGTTCGACTTGACGCCGTCGACGCTCGACACGACCGGCGCCAGCCTCGAACGCAACGACCTGACCGTCCGCGGCACCACGCAGCCGAACGCCTCCTGGCGGCTGACCGGCACTGCAACCGGCTATTGGAACACGCAGGTCGGCCGAGCGACCGGCGAAACCGGCCCGGAGCAGAGCAACGTCTCGACCAACTCCCAGACGTTCGCCGGCACGGCGACGCTGCAGATCGATCCCGTCACGTCCGCGGAGTTCCGCGCCTATCGCGGCCGGTACCGCGAGACCGCCACGGGATTCCTGCTGAACGCGACGCAGACGCCCCTGACGCCAGGCGACCTCTTGCAGGAGCTGGGCAAGCTCGACGCGTCGATCCGCCGCGAGTTCAGCGAGCGGCACGAGCTGTCCGGCGGCGTCGAGTGGATGCACGATCGGTATCGCGGCACCAATCGCATCCGCGACATCGACGGGAACACGGCGTCCACCGGAGTGCTCTGGACGCAGTACAGCGTGCACCCCGTGGCGCCGCTCAACATCGTGGCCGGCGTCCGCGTCGACCGGCATTCGAACTTCGGCACCGCCGTGTCGCCGAAGATCGCCGCGACGATGCGAGCGTCGGGCGGCCTCTCCGCGCATCTGTCGTTCGGACGAGGGTTCCGCGCGCCTGATTTGGGTCAGCTCTACTACCGGTTCCTCAATCCGACGAACTTCTATCAGGTCATCGGCAACCCGCACCTCTCGCCCGAGCGCTCGGGCTCGTGGCAGGTCGGCGCCGATCTGAACCGTGCGCAGGGGCGCGTCGGGGTGAACTACTTCCACAACGACATCACGAACCTGATCGAGTCGGTCAGCCTGGGGACCATCACGTCGGCCGCACAGCTCGCGGCGATCAGCGCGACCGAAGGCATCGACGCCGCGTTCGACGTGCAGCTCGATCGGCTGCTGTTCATCTACAAGAACGTGACGCACGCCAGGACGGAAGGCGTGGAGCTCGAGGGCGAAGCGCGGCTCCCGTTCGAGGTCCGGGCGAGCGGTTCGTACACGTTCCTCACGGCCGTGGACGTCGCGACGAAACTGCGGCTGACGGGCCGCAATCGCCATCAGGGGAACTTCCGGGCCGACTGGACTCCGCGGCACCTGGGCGGCTTCCGGGTGAACCTGCGGGGCTCGTTCTACGACGCGTGGATCGTGTCGCGGTCGGCGAGCTCGGGCGCGGAAACGAAGGCCAAGGCGTTCGCCCTCTGGGACGCCGCGATCTCGAAGCCGATCGTGCGAGGGGTCGAGCTGTTCGTCGCGATCGACAATCTGACGGACAGCCAGGACCCGAACACGGGGCAGACGTCCGCCGCCGGCACAGCGCTGCCGATCTACCGGCCGGAAATCGGCCGGTCATTCCGTGGAGGAGTGCGATGGTCCTGGGATCGATGAGATCGATGAGATCGATGAGTGGTGCGGCGCGTCCGCGCCGCCGAGTCGTCATACGCTGCGCGATGTTCGCCCTCGCGCTCGTCAGCGCAACGAGGGTGTACGCGCAGCAGGCAACGGACAGCACCGGCGTCCTGCTCCTGGCGCACGGCGGATCGCCGGCCTGGAACGAGATGGTCGGCGCGCTGGCCGGCACCGTCAACGAACGCAGGCCAATCGAAGTGGCGTTCGGCATGGCGGATCGCGCGAACATCCAGGGCGCCGTGGATCGGCTCGTCCGACGTGGCGTCGGGCGAATCGTCGCGGTGCCGCTGTTCGTGTCGTCGCACAGCTCGGTCTTCGAGTCGTCCGAGTTCCTGCTGGGCGCTCGCGCCGAGGCGCCAGCCGATCTCGCGAAGTTCGCGGCGATGCACCACGGTCCGGCGGGCGACATGGCCGCGCACGCCGGGCATGCCGACCCGAACGCGACGCGGCCCGTCGTCTCGCCGGTGCCGATTCGCGTGGCGACGGCGCTGGATCACTCGCCGGTCGTGGCGGACATCCTCACGGCTCGCGCGCGGGCGATCAGCGAACGGCCCGAGTCCGAAGTCGTAATGGTCGTGGCTCATGGCCCGGTTGGCGACGCAGAGAACGATCTGTGGCTCCGGGACATGGAGATCCTCGCCGGCACGATTCGCCAGGCGGCGCCGTTCGCCGGCGTCGAGGTCATGACGGTTCGAGACGACGCGCCGCCGGCGGTGCGCGATGCGGCGACGGCCGAGCTGCGCCAGCGCGTCACGCGCTCGATCGGCGAAGGCCGCCGCGTCCTGATCGTCCCGCTGGTGCTGGCCTTCGGCGGCATCGAGAACGGCATCCGCAAGCGGCTCGAAGGCCTGGACTACCGCATGTCGACGCAGGGACTCCTGCCGGACGATCGGCTGTCGCGCTGGGTTCTCGACTCGGCCGCACCGTAAACGTTGACGTCACGATCCGGTCGGCTGGCGCCCACGCGCCGGCCGGCCGGACCGGGTTGCCGGCAGCAACCGTCCCCGCGCTTCCCCGATCAGACGTTCCCCCATCAGCCGCTGCGCTCGCACCCGCGCCGTGAGACGATCCGGCTCACGGCCATGAAGCCGCTTCCTCTCTCTCGGGTCTACCGGCTCATCGAACCCGGCCCTGTGGTCCTGCTCACGACGGCCCGGCGGGGGCGCGCCAACGTGATGACCATGTCGTGGCACATGATGGTCGAGTTCGAGCCGCCGCTCGTCGCCTGCATCGTGAGCGAGGCCAACTTCAGCTTCGCGGCGCTTAGGGCCACCAGCGAGTGCGTCATCGCGATTCCATCGGCCAGGCTGGCGCGCACGGTCGTGAAGATCGGCAACGTCTCGGGACGCACCGTCGACAAGCTCGCCGCGTTCGGCCTCACCGCGGTGCCGGCCGCGCGGGTGCAGGCGCCGCTCATCGCGGAGTGCTTCGCCAACCTCGAATGCCGGGTCCACGACCGGCGGCTCGTGCGCGAGTACAACCTCTTCGTGCTGGAAGTCGTGAAGGCGTGGATCGATCGGACGCAGAAGCGTCCCAGGACGATCCACCATCACGGCGCTGGAACGTTCGTCGTCGACGGCGCCACGATGCGGCTCCGATCGGCGAAAGCCTAGAGCCGCGGCGCGGCCCTCCCGCGCCCGCGATCGTCTCAGCGCGTGATGACGGGCATTGATCGCGGATCGATCGCGTCGGTCGCCGGCGGCCGCGTCACTGTCCGCCGCGGCTGGCGACAAGCGCCAGCAGCTCGTCGTCGGTCCACGGCGTGGCGCGGGCGGCCGTCTGCGCGCGGACGGCTCGCACCGTCGCCGGATCGACCGGGTCGCCCGTCTGTCCCCATTCGCGTCGCACGTACGTCAGCACCGCGGCGATCTGATCATCGCTGAGAGTGGAGCCGATCGGCGGCATCAGCCCGACCGCGCCTTCTTTGCCATTGAGGAGGATTCTCGACGTCACGTCCGCGGGCGCGAGCGCCAGCGTGGAGCCGACGAGCGGTGGTGCGACGAGCGCCTGGCCTCGCCCGTCGGGCTGATGACAGGCCTGACAGATGTCGCGGTACAGCTCGCGTCCGGCGTCGAAGCGCCGCTCTTCGGCCGCCGTGAGCGGCGGAGCCGGAGCCGCCGCGCCCGGTTTGCCGGGCCAGTCGATTCGCGCGAGCACGGCGGCCGCGCGCGCCGAGAGATCGTCCGTCCCGCCGGCCAGCGTGGTGAACGCCGTCGGCTCGCGGAGGACGCGCAGCCGCGGCCCGCCGCCTCGCCCGGCGATGCCGCTGCCCTGGGTCGCGCCGCCGGCACGGCCGCGCGCCGCGACGACGGGCGGCGTCCCGCGGGCCGGGCCGCGTGCGTCCTCGAACGCGTACGCACCGCCCGGGCCCGCGCGGCCGCCAGGACAGGTCGGACACGGCGCGCCCGGCGTATTGGTGGCGGTCGCGGTAATGGACGGTGCGGCGCCGCGCCGCGCAACGCCCGGCATCGGCGTGTTCGGCACGAGCGCGACCTCGGCGCCGCGCACCACAGCGGCGCGCTGCCACGCGGCGCGGACCGGCGTCGCGGCGGCCGACAGCGTCGCCTGCACGGCGTCCTCCTGCCCGGCACGGACGATCGTCGCGCTCACCATGACGATCGCCGCCTCGTGCGCGGCCGTCTGCGGCGCATCGTGCAGCAGCTTCTCGAGGATCGCGCGCTCGACGCCGCGCGCGCCGCTCAGCGCGGCGTCGGCGACGACCGGCTCGTCGCCGTGGCGCTCGAGCAGCGAGGCCAACGCCGCCGCCCGCGGCGCAGGCGCCAGCGTTCCGAGCGAGGCCGCGGCCTGCGCCCGCACCTGCCAGTCCGGATCGTCGGAGAGCGCCAGCACCGCCGCCTGCACGGGGCTCGTCGGATCGGCGAGCCATCGCTCGGCGATCCGCAACGCCGAGGTCCGCACGTCGCGCGACCGATCCCGCAGCACCGCGGTGATCGTGCGCACGTCGATGGCGTCGATGCCGTCGAGCACCCACAGCGCCTTCACGCGCGCCGGCGTCGGCGCGGCCGAGTCGCTCGCCAGCGCGGCGAGCTGAGGAACGGCCGCCCGCGCACCGCGCTCGACCAGGAGCTGCTGCGCCATGTCGCGCCACCATCCGTTCGGGTGCGAGAGCGCGGCGACGAGCTCGGCCGGCGTCGCGCGCGAGAGCTGCGGCCGCGCCGGGTCGCGGCGCGTCGTGTCGTGCACGACGCGGAACACGCGCCCCATGCCAACGCCGATCGGCGCGTCGAGCTTCCGCTGCCGGATGTAGTTCTTGAGATAGACCGTCGTCGAGGCGCGGTCCTGAATCACGCCGCGGTAGAAGTCGACGATCATCAGCGTGCCGTCCGGAGCGCTCGAGATGAACACCGGACGGAACCGCTCGTCGGTCGACCCCAGGAACTCGGCGCGATCGTAGGCGCTCCGCGCGCGGATCGTCGTGCCATCGTCTTCCAGGACGATCCGGCGGACGAAGTTCGCCGTCGGTTCCCCGACGAAGACGTTGCCGTACAGCTCGGTGGGAAGCCGGTCGCCGCGATACACCATCGGCGCGCATGCGGCGGTGACCTGCACGACGGTGCCGTCCGACGCCCGGGTGACGCCGTACTGGTACGACCGGTTCGTGCCAGGGTTCGGCCGGACGGGCCAGACCTCGTTGATGTTGTTGACGTCGTTCGTCAGCACCTCGTAGCTGCCGCGCGTCCGGATGAGCGTCGGGTTGCGGGCGTAGTAGGGCGTCGGCACGAGGTCCACCTGCAGCGTGGACTCGCTGGAGTTCCGGAACATCCGGCCGAAGTCGTCCTGCGTCACGCCCCACTCGCCGCGCGAGAGCGTCGGCCGGCGATCGAAGACGCCGTCCTTCAGCCGCAGCGAGTACGACACGTTCGATCCGGCCGAGTGCAGGTAGTTGTCGAGGCCCCACTGGAAGCTGTTGGCGTTGCCCTCGACGCCGCCTTCGCGGCGCCCGTAGCCGGTGCCGACGAGCTCCTTCGCGTCCATCCTCAGGTCGCCGTTCGTGTCGCGCATGAGCCAGACGTTCGGCGGCTCGAGGACGAGGATGCCGTGATCGAGCGCCTTGACGGCGCGCGCTTGCACGAGACCATCCGCGAACACGGTCCGCCGATCCATCCGGCCGTCGTTGTCGGCGTCCTCGAGGACGGCGATGCGGCCGATCGGATCGAGATTGGGCTCGGGCGTCTCGAGATCGGGCACGAACTCGGGGTACTCGACGACCCACATGCGCCCGTCCGCGTCCCAGTCGATCGCGACCGGATCCTGAATCAGCGGCTCGCTCGCCACGAGCTCCACGTGGAATCCCGGCGGCAGGTGGAAACGCGCCATCTCGTCGGCCGGCGACAGCGCCGGCGATTCGTCGGGCGCCTTCTGCACGCCGGGCGACCAGGTCCGGTCGGTGACCTGCTGGGCGACGGTCGTCGCCGCGCCGCAGGCCAAGAGCAGCGCGATCAGCCGGAGTCGTGTCATGAACCGCTCCGCGAGAACGACGGATGAAGGATCGGCGAGCGCCGGAGGACTTCGCGCATCATAGCGCAGCCGAATCGGGCCGAAGCCGCCGGATCGGACGAGTGGTTGACGGCCGCTGGCAGCGGCTCAGACCGGCCGAAGCGCCTGCGCGATGGCGTCAGCCCACGCGTCGATGTCGGGCCAGTGCCGGTTGTCGCCGTCTCGTCCGCCGAGCGCCTTGAACACGAGACGCCCCCACGCCGGCCAATGCTGGAGATCGAGCACGCCGGCGAACACGCGGTACTCGCGCGGATGGACGAGCTGCTCGATCTCGCCGATGTCCTTCGGCTCCCTGACGATGAGATGGCCGATCACGGGATGGCGATCGCCGAACGAGCCGACGCTGAAGAGCCAGACGGGCCTGGCGGTCAGCTCGGCGGCGTGACCGCGCAGCCACGCCGTCGCGTTCGGCGTCCACGACCCGTCGTAGACGCCGCTGCCGAACACGACGGCGCCGTAGGGTGCGACGTCGCCAATCTCGAGCACGTCCCGCGCGTCCGCATCGACGCCGGCTCGCCGAAGCCGCTCCGCGATGTGAGCGGCGATCTCTTTCGTCGATCCGAATCGACTCGCGTAGCCAACCAGCACGCGCACGGCGCCTCCTCGATCATTGTAGGAGCCCCGGCGTCGGCCGGCCGAGGCTATCTCAAAAGAAGGAGCGCCGCGCCCGACGTCGCGAAGACGACCGCCAGCGCACCGCCCGCGATCGTCCGGAACCGTGCGCTTCCAAGCGCGAGCGCCAGGCTGAACTTCATGCCGGTGTTGGCCAACACGCCGATCGCGATCGCCGTCGCGGCGATCTCCGGCGACATCGTCCGCGCGATCTCGCGCGACATCGTCGCCGTCAACGCGTCGACGTCGCTCAGCCCCAGGACCGCGGCCGAGGTGAAGACGCCGGATTGGCCGCCGAACCGGCGGGCGAGGTGCACGAGCATCAGCACGGCCTGGAACAGCGCGGCCATCTGCAGTGCCCCGAGCAGTTGGAGCGGGTTCCCTCCCGTCACGTGTGGAGGCGCGTTGTTGTCGGCCCGGCGTGCAGCGAGAATCGCGATCGCGATCGCGACGGCCGCCGGCGGCACGAGGAAGGCGGCGAGCGGTGCCAGCACGGCGGGGTTGAGCACGCCCGCCGCGACGAGCACGCGCGGGTACAGCATGGCGTTGGCCGCCACCGCGCCGACCGCCAGCGCGCGATCCGATCCGCCGTCGCGGCGGCTCGTCCTGGCGAAGGTGAACGTCACGTTCGTGGACGATACGAGCCCGCCGAGCAGCCCCGTCAGGAAGTACCCGTGATCTGGTCCGACGAGGCGCCGCGCGACGTACCCTGCGAAGCTCAGGCCGGCGAAGAACAGGACGAGCGCCCACAGCTCGCGCGGGCGGACGCCGCCCGCCGGCCCATACGGGCCTTCGGGCAGGAGCGGCAACACCACGAGCGCCATCACGGCGAACCGCACGCCCGATCGGAACCCGACGTCATCGAGCCGGTACGCGAGCGCGTGCAGGCGCGATTTCTCGACGAGCAGCAGCGTCGTGATCGCGAACACGGCGCTCGCGAGGCGAATCGCGCCGAGCCCCGCGAGCAGGCCCGCCGCGACGACGACGAGCGCGGCGACTTCGGTGGTGCTGTCGACGTCCTGTCGCGCGCCGGCGACGTACGCCGCCGCGATGATCGCCACGGCGCCGCCGAGCAGCAGCGTCGCCGGCAACGACACGCCCGTGGTCCAGAGCCAGCCGGCCACACCGCCGACGCCGCCCAGCATCGCGAACGTCCGGATCCCCGCGAAGCGCGCGCGGGCGCCCTCGGCATGGCCCGACCACTGCCGTTCGAGGCCCACGGCCGCGCCGCCCAGCGCGGCAATCACCAGCCCGGCAACCTGAGACGTGTCCATGGAGAAACCGCGGCTGGAAGCATATCCGCGCGCGCCGCACGCGCGAGCGCGTCAGTGCACCTGGGCCACGCCGACGACGTAGTTCTTCCCGTAGTGCTTCGCGCAGCGCGGGCACGTCGTGTAGAAGAAGTACAGCGAGTCGAGCGCCTTTCCCTTCGCGCGGACGTGCTCGGTCATCTGGTCGCACCAGGTTCGCGCTTCCGAGTAGGGTCCCTCGAAGACCCGCGTCATGAAGTCGCCCGACAGCTCGACCATCTGCGCGCCTGGCACCGGGCGATCCACGGCGAAGAGGTGCTCGGCGTGCCAGGGCCCCTCGTCCCGGCTCAGCACGAGAAACCCGCCGGTATCGGCATGCGCCTGCTGGATCGCCGTCCAGGTTCGCGAGAACACGGATCCCATGTTCAAGGGCACGTGAAACAGGCTGATCGTCGATGCGCGCACGAACGGCTTGCGATCGAAATGGAGATCCTGGTTCTCCCAGGGCTCGGGATGAAACCGCGGACAGCATCCGGTCTCGTTGTCCGACGGATCGAAACGCGGCAGCTCGTTCGCCTGCATACGCCTCCGGCGGACGAGAGGAGCACGAGTCGTACCGCCGCCGTCGGCGCGGCGTTCGCGCCGCCCTGGCTGCGATCCCGGGCCCAATCGGGAATATTCCTGACGCCGTGCGATGCAGTAGACTGCCGCAGTCGAAACCTCTGGAACCATGAGCGGACGCGTGGATCGGCCGCCCTCCCGTACGAATCGTCGCGGCGGAGCGGCGTCCGCCCGTGGGTCATGCGGTCGTCACATCGCGACGCGAGGATCAACGCCACCATGTTCCATCGCCGACCGAACGTCCGACACTACGAACGCGTCGTCGCCGGCCTGTCGAGGCGCGAGCTGCTCAACGCGGCCTGGAAGCTCGGCACGGCCGCCGTCGTGCTGCCTGCCGCGTCGACGCGCGTCCTCACCCAGATGGCGTTCGCCGAGTACCCGTTCACGCTGGGCGTCGCGTCCGGCGATCCGCTGCCGACGGGCGTCGTGCTCTGGACGCGGCTCGCGCCGAAGCCTCTCGAAGGCGGCGGCATGCCCATGGCCAACGTGGAGGTCGGCTGGGAAATGGCGCGCGATGCCGCCTTCGCCAGCATCGTCCAGAAAGGCGCGGCGGTCGCTCGGCCTGAGCTCGGTCACGCCGTGCACGTCGAGGTGGACGGGCTGGATCCGGGGCGCGACTACTTCTATCGCTTCCGCGTCGGCCGCGAGCTGAGCGTCACGGGTCGCACGAAAACCGCGCCCGCTTCCGGTGCCAGCGTCGATCGCCTTCGATTCGCCGTCTGCGGCTGCAGCCACTTCGAGGCCGGCTACTTCACGGCGTACCGCCGGATCGCCGAAGAGCGCTTCGACTTCGTCTTCCACACGGGCGACTACATCTACGAGGGGCGGGACGATGGCGGCCGAAACGAGGCGTTGGCGCGGCGCCACGCCGGCCAGGAGATCTACACGCTCGTGGACTACCGGAACCGCTACGCGCAGTACAAGCTCGACGCCGACCTGCGCGCGGCTCATGCGTCCGCGCCGTTCATCGTGACCTGGGACGATCACGAGGTGGAGAACGACTACGCCGGCGACCTGGACGAGAACGACACGCCGCCAGAAGTCTTCCTCCTCCGCCGGGCCGCCGCGTACCAGGCGTACTACGAATCGATGCCCGTCCGCCATCAAGCGCTGCCGTCCGGACCGGCAGCCCGTCTCTACCGCCGGTTCCAGTTCGGCACGTTGATCGATTTGAGCGTCCTCGACACCCGCCAATACCGATCGAACCAGGCCTGCGAACACGGCCAGCCGTTCGAGTGTGCGGAACTGCGCGATCCCGGACGCACGATGCTCGGCGCCGAACAGGAGCGATGGCTGTTCGATCACCTGGCCGACGTCCGCTGCCGGTGGACGGTCATCGGACAGCAGGTGCCGACATTCGCGCGCGACCTGCCCGACGCGTCCGCTCCCAACGGGTTCCGCGTGGACAAGTGGGACGGCTATCCGGCGGCGCGCGATCGGCTGTTCGCCCAGCTGGTGGAGACGCGCGCCCCCAACCCGATCGTGCTCTCCGGCGACGTCCATCAGCACTACGGCGCCGACCTCAAGCGCGACTTCCGCCGCCCAGAGTCCGAGACCGTCGCCGTCGAGTTCACCAACTCGTCGATCTCGTCTGGCGGCAACGGCACGGCCCGCGCCGCCAACTGGACCGAGATCCAGCGAGTCAACCCGCACCTCCGGTATCACAGCAATCGCCGCGGCTACATCGCCTGCACGGCGACGCCCGAGACCATGCGCGCGGATTTCACCGTGCTGGAACAGGTCACGACGCCGGGCGCGCCCGCGCGAATCGACGGCTCGCTCGTCGTCGAAGCCGGCCGGCCCGGCACGTCGGCGGCGTGAATCGCCGCGAGGATCTTCCCCATGCGAGTCATGTCCTTCATCGTCGTCACCACGTGCCTGCTGTTGGTCTGTGCGGCGTGCAGCCAGGATGCGGCGCCCCCGGCGTCGGGGCGCATCGTGTACGTCGGGACGTACACGGGCGGCAACACCGGCAGCCAGGGCATCTACGCGTTCCGGTTCGACGACGCGAGCGGCGCGCTCACGCCGGTGGGCCTCGCGGCCGACACGCCGAGCCCGAGCTTCCTCACCGCGAGCGCCGACGGCCGCGTCGTGTTCGCCGTCAACGAGATCGATGCGTTCGAGGGCGCCGCGAGCGGCAGCGTCAGCGCCTTCGCCGTCGATCCGGCCACGGCCCGGCTCACGAGGATCGGCGTGCAGCCGTCGCGCGGCGCACACCCGTGCCACTTGGTGCTGGATCGCAGCGGCCGCTTCCTTGCGGTCGCGAACTACACGGGTGGCAACTACGCGCTCCTGCCGGTCGGTGCGGACGGCGCGTTGTCGCCGGCCGCCGCGGTCGTGGGCGGGCAAGGCCGCGGGCCGACCGCGCGGCAGCAGGGGCCGCACGGGCACGCCGTCTGGTTCAGCGGCGACAATCGCTTCCTCGTCGGCACCGATCTCGGCCTCGACGAGCTGCTCGTCTACCGCTTCGACGCGGCAACGGGAGCGCTGACGCCGAACGACCCGCCGTTCGCGTCGATGACGCCGGGCGCCGGCCCACGCCACACGGCGTTCCATCCAGACGGCCGGCACGCGTTCGTCATCAACGAGCTGGACTCGACGATTACCGGCCTGGTGTGGGACGGCGCGTCCGGAACGTTCACGAGAGGTGCGAGCGTGCCCACGCGGCCCGAGGGCGTGACCATCGGGACGACCGCCGAGATCCACGTGCACCCGAGCGGCCGGTTCGTGTACGGATCCAATCGCGGGCACGACAGCATCGCGGTCTTCGGGGTCGGCTCCGATGGCGGGCTGACGCTCGTCGAACACGAGCCCACGCGCGGGCGGACGCCGCGCAACTTCTCGATTGACCCGACCGGCCGGTGGCTGATCGCCGCCAACCAGGAGTCGAACTCACTGGCCGTGTTCAGCATCGATCAGGGCACGGGTGCCCTGACGCCGGCCGGCCCGCTCGTCGACGCGCCGGCGCCCGTCAACGTCCTGTTCCTGAATCCCTGATCAACGTCCGATCGCGCGGCCCTCCCGCACCGTCGGCGGACTTCGGCCACAGCAGCGACGCGGCGATGCTTCCGGCCAGCAGGCCGGCGATGATCGCCAGCGACAGGCCGATCGGGAATTCGCCGCCGAACAGGCGGTTCAGCCACACCATCTTCAGCCCGACGAAGATCAGGATGAGCGCGAGCCCGTACTTCAGCAGGTGGAAACGTTCGACGGCTCCCGCGAGCATGAAGTACATCGCCCTGAGCCCGAGGATGGCGAACACGTTCGACGTGAACACGATCATCGGCTCGCGCGAGATCGCGAAGATGGCCGGCACCGAGTCCACGGCGAAGATCACGTCGCTCATCTCGAGAAACAGCAGCGCGACGAGCAGCGGCGTCGCGTGCCATCGCCCCTGCACCCTCACGACGAACCGCGCGCCGTGCAGCCCGGGCGTCACCGGCATGAGCCTCCGGACGAGCCGGACCAGCGGATTGCGGTCCGGCTCGATCTTCCGTTCGGGTGCCCACAACATGTTCAGGCCCGTCAGCACGAGGAACGCGCCGAACAGCAGCACGACGACGTGGTACTGCATCAGGGCGGCGCCGATCGCGATGAAGATCGCGCGCAGGACGAGGGCGCCCAGGATGCCGTAGAACAGCACCCTGTGCTGGTAGGGCGGCGGCACCGCGAAGTACGCGAACACGAGGACGAACACGAACACGTTGTCCACCGCGAGCGACTTCTCGACGACGTAGCCGGTGAGGAACTCCAGGCCGACCTGGCGGCCGATGTCGGCGCCGAACAGGCTGGCGGCATACCGGTACAGGCCGTAGGCGAAGATCAGCGCCAGCGTGATCCAGACGATCGACCAGCCCAGCGACTCGCGGAACGAGACGACGTGCGGTCGCCGGTGGAAGACGCCGAGGTCGAGCGCGAGCAGCAGCAGCACGAACCCGGTGAAGCCCGCGTAGAAGCTCCAGTACTCCGCAAAGGGAAACAGCAGCGGCATCGTCGCCTCCCGGGACCGGCGTCGGGCCCGTTCCCCCGACGATAGAAGCGGGGCGACTCAGCGAGCAAATAGATAGTTCTGTCGCTTCATATCGAAAAAGGCTATGCGAGCGCTACGCGCCGAACACCTCCGTGCGGGCCGCGGTCGTGATCGCGAGGACGCCGGGGTGCTTGAGACGCCGCTCCGCCGACACGGCGTAGTACCGCTCCTTGACGCCCCGCGCGCGGCCGATGGGCCGGACGCGGTACTGACGGACGATCTCGCGCTCGATGGCCGAGGATCCCGGAAACGCCGCCATGCCGCTCTGCCCGAAGGCCTTCATGAGCGCCGGGTCGTCGAACTCGCCGATGACGCGCGGGTGCACGTCCTCGGCGTCGAACCATTGATCGAGAGCGCGACGCGCGGCCGTCTGCGGCGTCGGCAGCAGCATGGGCGCGTCGTTCAGCGAGCGCGGGAACCGGCGGCGCAGGCGCGCCGCCAGCGGTTCGGCCGCGAAGATGGTCGTGTCGGACTCGCCGAGGAGGTGGCTGAACACCTTGACGCGAACGTGCGACGGCGCCGGCACGTCGGTGATGACGACGTCGAGCGCGTGCGTGGCGAGGTCGGCGAGCAGTTCCTCCGTGCTGTCCTCGCGGCAGACCAGGCGGATGGGCTGCGAGCCGCGCACGGCCGGCTCGAGCAGGCGGTGCACGACGAGCTTGGGCACGACGTTCGCGACGCCGACGGTGAGCGACAGCGGCCGGCCCGCCGCCGGCCGGCCCTTGAGCGTCTCCATCAGCTCGCGCCCGATGCCGAACATCTCGTCGGCATAGCGGTGGACGAGACGGCCCACGTCCGTGAGCACCAGCCGCCGCCCCTGGCGCTCGAGCAATCGCTCGCCGATCGCCTGCTCGAGCTGCCGAACCTGCGCGCTCACGGTCGGCTGCGCGAGCCGCAGCTTCTCGGCCGCGCGAGAGACGCCGCCTTCGCGGACGACCGTCCAGAAGTACAGCAGGTGGTGATAGTTCAGCCAATCCATCTGAATACCCGTTCGCTCGCCATCAGACATGCGGAATTTCTATCGCGCATGTTACACGCGGACGTCGGCCGGCGGGGTGTGCGCCGGACGACTGGCGACGCCGAGGATGGCCGGCGGCGCCTGGGAGCGGCGGCTCAAAACGCCGGTCCGCCCGAGCCTCGCACGTCACCGTATGACGTGCTGGCGACCTTCCGCCGACGCGGCTCGCGGCGGCCGACTGGCGACGCCGCAGGGTCCCACCGCCATCGCGCAGCCACGAATGCGACGTCCAGCGCTCACGTGTTGGTCCGCGCTCGACGCGCCGCCTCGTCGTTCGGCAACCGCAGCGAGAGCGCCGCGGCGCCCGGACGATGGACGCGAGCCCCACCGCCATCGTGCCGCCTGCCCGTAGACTGAAAGCAGCGCGCCGTCATGAGCCGAAGGACGCGACACACGCTCGCCGCGATCGTTCTCGCCGCCGCGACGGCGGGGTGTCAGCGCGCGCCGTTCCGCGATCGCAGCGGCGAGTCGCATCTCGCGACCGGCGGCGCAGAACAGGCGGCTCCCGGCCAGCGCCCGGCGCCCGACACGATCGCGGCCGCGGTTCGGACGCTCGGCAGCACGCTGCCGCCCGGCGAAGCCGCTCGACTCGCGACGCTGTACGACCGGGCAGCCGGCGCCCCGCTCTGGGTGGGCGAAGACGGCCGCACGACCGGCGAAGCGCGCGTGGCGCTCTCGCGGCTTCGTCAGTCGGATGCAGAGGGTCTCGTCCCCGACGACTACGCTGCGCCGGAACTGACGCGTCTCGAGACCGCGCTCGCCGAGCCCGGCGAGCCGTCGATCGCCGCGCGATTCGACGTGCTGCTGTCGGCGGGCCTGATGCGCTACTACCGCCACCTCCATCTCGGCCGCACGGACCCTCTCACGCTCGGCGTGCAGCTCACGATGCCGACCGACGACCACGACTTCGCGGAGATCGTGTTCGCCGCACGCGACGTCGACGGCGTCGAGCGCACGGCGGCCACGCTCGCGCCGCCGTTCACGCAGTACCGCGCGCTCAAGGCGGCTCTCGCGCGCTACCGCACGCTCGCGGCGGCGCCCAACGCCCTGCCGGCGTTCACGACGACGGTCCGCGAGGGCGATGCGTATGCCGGCGCGCGCGCGCTCTTCGACTGGCTGGCGGCGCTCGGCGATCTGCCGCCCGGCACGCCGCCTCCCGCCGCCGGCGTGTACGACGAGGCGCTGAGCCGCGCCGTCGCGCGATTCCAGCGGCGGCACGGCCTCGACGTCGACGGCACGCTCGGCCGGGCGACGGCGGCCGCGCTTCAGGTGCCGCTCGCTTGGCGCGTGCGGCAACTGGAGTTCGCGTTGGAACGCCTGCGATGGCTGCCAGATCTCACCGGCGGCCGCGTCCTCATCGTCAACATCCCGATGTTCCGGCTCTGGGCGTGGGACGCCGTGCCGTCGGCCGATCCGCCCCGCCTCGACATGGCGGTCATCGTCGGACGCGCGCTCGACACGCGCACGCCGGTGTTCGCGGAGCGCATGCGCTTCGTCGTCTTTCGGCCGTACTGGAACGTGCCGATGTCGATCCTGCGCAAGGAGCTGCTGCCGGAAATCCGGCGCGATCCGTCGTACCTGCAGCGCGAGCATCTCCAAATCGTGCGTGGTCAGTCGGACTCGTCGCCCGTCGTGCCGTTCTCGCCGGAGACGCTGGCGGAACTGGCGCGCGGCGCCGCGCGGCTGCGTCAGGCGGCCGGCCCTTTCAACTCGCTCGGCCTCGTGAAGTTCATGTTCCCGAATCAGAACGAGGTGTACCTGCACGGCACGCCGGCGACGGCGCTGTTCCGCCAGTCACGGCGCGACTTCAGCCACGGGTGCATTCGCGTCGAGGATCCGGTGGCGCTCGCCGAGTGGGTGTTCGAGCGGCAGCCGGGCTGGCCACGCGAGGCGATTCTCGCGGCCATGCAGGGCCCTGAGAACCGGCGCGTCGATCTCGTGGATCCCGTGCAGGTGATGATCTTCTACACCACGGCGGCGGTCATGCAGGCCGACGGTGCGGTGTACTTCGCGAGCGATGTGTACGGGCAGGATCGTCTGCTGGATCGCGTCTGGTGACGCGCGGCCTACCAGGTCCGGATGCGGCCGACGTCCACGTGCACGAAATCCGACGCCGGGTAGTAGCCGACGCCGCCACCATGGATCGCGAGCGCCGCCGATCGAAGACGAGGCAGCGGCACGTCGGTCAGCCGGATGTCGATCGCCTCGCCCCGCATGTGCAGGCTGCCGGCGGCGACGCCCTCGCTGCGCTGGCGGAGCGCGGCATTCGTCTGCGGCGATCGATAGCCCGAGATCACCTGGAACGGCCGGCTCGTTTCGGTCGTGGCGGCGAGCCGATGCAGCAGGTCGAGCAGCCCCGGATGGATGTCGTGTACGGCGCCCGTCCGGAAATCCCGCAAGAAATGGTTCACCGTGGCGAGCGCGTCCGGCAGGTACTCCCCTTCGCTGAAGTACTCCACGGACAACCGCTCAGCCGTATGCGTGTGGACGAAACTCAACGCCCTTGGCGCGGCAGGATCGGCGAACACGAGCCGCGGCGCGGCACAGGCGGGCAGCGCGACCGCCAACATCCCGAGGAACCTCCGGCGCGAGAACCCCTCGGCACACGGGTGCTCGGACCGGTCGTGGCCGGATGAATCGCGAGTGCCGAGGCTGGGGATTTCTGTCGGCCGCATTCGCCTCTTTCGACTATCGCAGCCCAACGGCACGCTGTCAACGAGAGGGGGACGAGAACGGTCCCGGGAGCTCAGCCTGGCGTACGGCGTCTGCGAATGATCCTGCGCGATCCGCTGCACGCCGCGGTAATCTCGCGGCATGCGCAGGCGCGACTTCCTCTCGAGCGCGGCAGGCATTCCCGCGTTCTCGCTGCTGCCGGCTGAACTTGCCCCCTCGAGCGATCTCTTCCAGGCGCGCGCCGGCCTGAAGCTCGGCGCCGTCACCTACAACATCGCCAAGGACTGGGACATCCCGACGATCATCGAGAACCTCTCGGCCGCGGAGTTCGACGCCGTCGAGCTGAGAACGACGCACAGGCACGGCGTCGAGATCGCCCTTGCTCCGGCCGCGCGCGCCGCCGTGCGCAGGCAGTTCGACGCCTCGCCGGTGAAGATCGGCGGCCTCGGCACGACGTGCGAGTTCCAGTCGCCGGACCCCGCGGTCGTGCGGCGCAACGTCGACGAGACGAAGGCATGGATACAACTCGCGCACGACATCGGCTCGCCGGGCGTCAAGGTGCGGCCGAACGGCCTTCCCAAAACGGTGCCGGAAGAGAAGACGCTCGAGCAGATCGGCCGCGCGCTGGCCGAATGCGCGTCGTTCGCCCGCGACGCCGGCGTCCTCCTCCATCTCGAGGTGCACGGCGAAGACACGGCCCGCCTGCCGCGCATCCGCCGCATCTTCGACCACGCCGGAAACCCACCACATCTGAAGGTCTGTTGGAACTCGAATCAGACCGATCTTCTGGACGGTGGATTCGCCGCCGCCTTCGATCTCGTCGAGCACCAGATTGGCCAGGTGCACATGCGCGACCTCTTCCTCGACGAGTACCCGTGGCGCGCGCTGCTCACCTCGCTCGTCGCGATGCGCTTCCAGGGATACTGCTTCGCGGAGATCCCGGAGTCGCCGGATCCCTTGCGCGTGCTCCACTACTTCCGCGCGCTGTTCCGCGCCTATCAGGTCTGATGCCCGCCGGCGCGGATCGTCGTCTCGCACAACGTAGTGGGACGATCCGCGCGGTTCGAGCCGTCACCTTCGAGACCTCGCACCCGGGAATCCTCGCGACCCTGGGATGCTTCGTCCCGTCGCAACGCCAGCAGATCCTTGCCCATCGGTGGTCACGCTCGATCCCTGCGCGTCCACCATCGGCGGTGGAACGCTCGCGGCACGCGGCACGCGTTCCGCAAGGTCGATGACCTCTCCACCCGTCACGCCGCCCGTCCCACCCATGCTCGCCAGGCTGGCGGACGCGATCCCCCGCGACGCCGCCTATCTGTACGAGCCCAAGTGGGATGGCTTCCGGGCGATCGTTTTCCGCTCCGCGGACGATGTCTTCATTCAGAGCCGGGACTTGCGGCCGCTCGATCGCTACTTTCCCGAGTTGCACGCGGCGCTGATCGAGCGGGTGCCGCCCGGCTGCGTCGTCGACGGCGAGATCGTGATCGCGACGCGGCACGGTCTCGACTTCGACGCGCTGCAGTTGCGGCTGCACCCGGCCGCATCGCGCGTCGCCCGCCTGGCCGCCGAGTCGCCGGCGTCGTTCGTCGCCTTCGATCTGCTCAGCGCCGGCGGCCACGACCTTCGCGCTGCGCCCCAGCACGATCGTCGTCGCGCGCTCGAACGGCTGCTCGACGGCGTGACGCCGCCCGTGCACGTGACGCCGATGACGACCGATCCGTCCATCGCCGAGGACTGGCTGAGCCGCTTCGAGGGTGCGGGGCTCGACGGCGTGGTGGCCAAGCCGGCTGATGCGCCCTATGAGCCGGGCAAGCGCTCGATGATCAAGATCAAGCACGTCCGCACGGCGGACTGTGTCGTCGGCGGATTCCGATGGCACAAGGCCGGCCCGGACAGGCTCGTCGGCTCGCTCCTGCTCGGGCTGTACGACGACGCCGGCACGCTGCACCACGTCGGCGTCACGTCGTCGTTCACGATGGCCAGGCGCCTGGAGCTCGCGCGCGAGCTCGAGCCCCTGCGGGCGCGCGCGCTCGATCGACACCCGTGGCGAAACTGGGCCGGCGCGGAGCAAGGCAACGGTGCTCGAATGCCGGGCGCGCAAAGCCGGTGGAGCGCGGGCAAGGACCTGTCGTGGGAGCCGTTGCGAGTCGAACGCGTTTGTGAGGTGAAGTACGACCACCTTCAGGGCGATCGGTTCCGGCACGCGACGACGTTCCTGCGCTGGCGGATGGACAAGCCGCCGCGCGAGTGCACCTACGAGCAGCTCGACGTCATGCCCGCTTACGAGCTGTCGAAGGTCTTCGGCGTGCGGTCTTCTTCTTCGCGCTGACGTCCGGCGCGTCCGCGTCGTCGGGGCCGCCGGCCGCGGCGACGGGGCTCGGAGCGCGGCGTCGAGACGGCGCCACGCGCGGTGCCTCGCCCGCGTGCTTGCGGTAATGCGGCGGCCACGGAGCGTCGCCCTGCCCTTCCGCCGCCTGGCGGGCCGCCAGCTCGAGCAGCGCGTCGAGCGATCCCGCGTGGCCGTCGATCGGCTCGTGCGGATCGCCCAGCGCCGCGTATCGGCGCGGCATCGTCGCCATCGTGAAGTCGCCCGGCTCGCAGCCGTCGATCTCGTCCCACGCGAGCGGCGCCGACACGGTGGCGCGCGGCGTCGGGCGGACGGAATACGCGGACGCGACCGTCCGGTCCTTCGCGTTCTGGTTGTAGTCGAGGAAGACGCCGTGACGCTCTTCCTTCCACCACTTGCTCGTCGCGAGCGCCGGCGCCTGGCGCTCGACCTCACGTGCCAGCGCGAGCGCGGCGCGCCGCACGTCGTCGAACGTCCATCGCGGCTGGATGCGCACGCACACGTGCAGCCCGCGCGATCCCGACGTCTTCGGCCAGCCTCGCAGGCCGAAGGCGTCGAGCGCGGCGCGGACGATGGCGGCCACGCGGCGGATCTCCTTCCAGCCGACGCCGGGCACCGGGTCGAGATCCACGCGAAGCTCGTCGGGGTGATCCAGATCCTCGGCGCGCACGGGATGCGGGTGCAGCTCGAGGCACGCGAGGTTCGCCATCCAGATCAGCGCGGCCGCGTCACGCGGTACGACCTCGTCGGCCGTCCGGCCCGACGGAAACCGCAGCGTCACGACCTCGATCCACGAGGGCCGCGAGGCTGGCGCGCGCTTCTGATAGAAGAACTCGCCCGCGATCCCGCCGGGGTAGCGCTTCAACATGTTCGGACGGCCGCCGGCGCCGCGCAGCGCGCCATCCGCCACCGTGAGGTAGTAGCCGGCGAGGTCGCGCTTCGTGTACCCCGCCTCCGGGAACAGCACCTTCTCCGGATGCGACAGGACGATCTCGCGGCCGGCGACGGTCAGCGTCTCGGCGTCACGCACGGCGCGCTCATTGAGCGATGATCTTCTTCAAGACGTCTGGATCGGCCTTCGGCGTCCGATCGAACGTCATGAGGCCGTTGATCTCCTGCTCGACGTCCGTGAGCTGCGTGTAGCAGAACCCCGCCCACGCGCGGTTGCCGCGCAGCGCCTTGACCAGGCCGTCGAGCCTGGCGAGAAACGTCTCTCGCGTGGGCTCCACGCCGGCATAGCCCCACTCGTTGGATCGCTGTTGCGGTCCGAGCCGGAACGCGATGCCGCCGAACTCGCTCATCACGAACGGCGCGCCGTTGTATCGCGCGCCGTAGACCGACGCTTCGCGGCCGTTGCGCGGGATGCGCGCGGGCTCGGCGGTGAGGTGCGCGTACTTGGCGGCGAGCTCCTCGCCGGTGCGCGCGTAGTCGTGCAGCGTCATCAGGTCCGTCTGGTCGGTGTGCTCCCAGCCGTCGTTGTCCACCACCGGCCGCGTCGCGTCGAGCGATCGCGTCATCTGGTACAGCGTCTTCGCGTGCGCCTGCTGCTCGGCGCTCGTCAGGATCTGCGGCACGCCCCAGCTCTCGTTGATCGGCACCCAGGCCACGATGGCGGGGTGGTTGTAGTCGCGGGCGATCACTTGCGCCCACTCGTCGGCGAAGCGTGATGCGTACTCCGGGCTGAAGTCCTGCGCGTTGGCCATCTCGCCCCACACGAGCAGGCCCATCCGGTCGGCGTAGTAGAGCCACCGCGGATCTTCCGCCTTCTGGTGTTTCCTCGCGCCGTTGAATCCGAACGCCTTGGTCATCCGGATGTCGTACTGCATCGCGTCGTCGCTCGGCGGCGTCAGGATGCCGTCGGGCCAGTAGCCCTGGTCCAACACGAGCCGCAGGTAGTACGGGGCGTTGTTCAGATAGACGCGTCCGTCGTGCAGGCTCACCTTCCTCTGCCCGAAGTAGCTCTCGACACGGTCGACGACGCCATCGGGGCCCGACAGCTCCACGGCGAGGTCGTACAACACCGGTCGATCCGGGCTCCAGAGCCGCTGCGCGGGAAGCGAGAGCGTCGCGGCGATGCGATCGCCGTACACCGTGGTGGTCTGATCGGCCTGCTCGACGCCCTCGATCGCGGCGGTCATCCGCACGCGGAGCGCCGTGGCAGGCGCCGGCGTCGTCCGGCGTGCCCGCACGAGGTCGGCCTCGACGCGAACCTGAGCGCGGTCCACGTCCGGCGTCACGCGCAGGTTCGCCATCCGCACGGCGCCGGCCGCCTCGATCCACGCCGGCTGCCACAACCCCGTCGTCCGCGTGTAGAAGATGCTTTCGGACGACGGCCGCCAGTACTGCTTGCCGCGGGGCACGGTGCGGTCCGTCCCCGGATCGACCACGCGAAGGCTGACCACGTTCTCGCCGGATCGCAGCGCGTCGGTCACGTCGAAGCCGAACCCCACGTGTCCGCCACGATGCCGGCCCACCTCCGTGCCGTTGACCCAGACGATGGCCTCGTAGTCGACCGCGCCGAAGTTGAGCAGCACACGGCGGTCGCGCCAGGCGGCCGGCACGGTGAACCGGCGGCGGTACCACACGACGTCGTGAAACGCCGTGTCGCGGATGCCCGACAACGAGGACTGAAACGCGAACGGCACGACGATGGTGCGCGAGAACCGCGCAGCATCCGCCGCGAACCACCGCGCCCTCATTCCTTCATCGCGATCGTCGAACTCGAACTCCCACGTGCCGTTCAGCGTCTGCCAGTCGCGGCGCACGAAGTCGGGCCGCGGATGCTCGGACCGCGGCACCGCCGGCTGCGCCTCGAGCGATCCGAGGACGCCCGCGCACAGAACGACGAGCGCGGTGATCGCCGACCGTCGAAGAGGCGACGTCACGCCCGCACGATCACTTCGCCCCTCGCACCCGGTTGATCTGGCGGACGATCAGGAACAGGGCGAAGGCGATGAGGAGGAACTGGATCACCGTGTTGAGGAAGTTGCCGTACGCCAGAACCGGGACGCCGGCCGCCTTCGCGTCCGCGACGGTGGCATAGGTGGCGGCTCCGCGCGCGAGCACGAGGAACCGCGCGCCGAAATCCACGCCGCCGGTCAGGATCGACAGCACGGGCATGAGGATGTCGTTGACGAGCGAGTCCACGATCTTGCCGAACGCGGCGCCGATGATGACGCCGACGGCCAGGTCGAGCGCGTTGCCCTTGTTGATGAATTCCTTGAATTCTCCGAACACGGCGGGACCCCTTTCGCGGCCGAGGAGACCGGTGCCGCATTCTACAACCGGCGCCCGTCCGCCATTCGTGCGTATCGACGAGCACAACGTGCCGTCCGCCGCATGGCCGTCGACGCCGCGACCGCGCGCGAGCGCCGGCCGCCTTCCGAGCCTCGGCTCGGGCCTCGACGCGGCCCGCCACTACACTAGGAGGCCATGTCGGCCACGGTCTGGATCGTCCTCGCGATCCTCATCGGTGCGAACTCGCTGTACGTCGCGGCCGAGTTCGCCGCCGTGAGCGTACGGCGCAGCCGGGTCCGCCGGCTGGCCGAGGAGGGCGGCTGGCTCGCGCGGCGGCTGCTGCCGTTCCTCGAGGACGCCGCGGGCCTCGATCGCTACGTCGGCGTGTCGCAGATCGGCATCACGCTCTCGAGCCTCGTCCTCGGCGCCGTCGCGCAGGCCACACTGAGCGAGGCCATGGTCCCCGTGCTGAACGCGTGGCTCGGCATGAGCGAGGTCACGGCCCTCTCGCTGTCGGCCGGCCTCGTGCTGGCAACGATGACGGCGCTGCAGCTCGTGCTCGGGGAGCTCGTGCCCAAAGCGCTCGCGCTCCAGTACCCGACCGAAACCGCGCTCGCAACCGTTTTGCCGATGCGCTGGTCGCTCGCGGTCTTCCGGCCGCTGCTCGTCGTGCTCAACGGCGCGGCGCTGCTCCTGCTGCGCGCGCTCGGCGCCGCGGGCCACACCCACCGGCATCTCCATTCGCCGGAGGAGATCGACCTGCTGATCGCGGAGAGCCGCGACGGCGGGCTGCTCGAGCCGGAAGAGCAGCAGCGGCTGCGCCGCGCGCTCCACCTCGGCACGCGCAAGGTGCGCGACCTGATGGTGCCGCTCGCGCAGCTCGCGATGCTGCAGGAGGGCGCTCCGGCCGCCGAGATCCTCCACCAGGCGACCGCCACGCCGTACAGCCGGCTGCCGGTGTATCGCGGGTCGCGCGAGCAGGTCGTCGGCTTCATCAGGGTCAAGGATCTCGCCGAGCGCTACGCCTCGGATGGGCGGCTCGGCATGGATCGGCTGCTGCGGCCCATCTCGCGGCTCGACGAACAGCTCCCCGCCGATCGGGCCGTGTACGAGCTTCGCGATCGCCGTGCGCACCTGGCGGCCGTCACCGATCAGCAGAACCGCGTGATCGGCCTCATCACGGTCCACGATCTGCTGAACGAGCTGCTCGGCCCCCGCACGCCGGCCGGGGATCCGCCGCGAGGCGAAGGGCGGGAGCGAGGCCGCCGATGACCGCGGTCATCGGCATTTCCTTCGTGCTCGTGGTGCTGAACGCCGTGTTCGTGGCGGCGGAGTTCGCCCTCATCGCGGCGCCGAAACCGGCCCTCGAGCAGCGCGCCTCGAAGGGCGACCGGTTCGCAGAGCGCATTCTCGGCACGCGCGAGTCACCCAAGCGGCAGGACGAGTACGTCGCCACGTCGCAGATCGGCATCACGCTCGCCAGCCTCGGCCTGGGCATGTACGGCGAGCATGCGCTGGCCGGCCTGCTGGAAGCGCGCATGCCGGCCGTCCCGCACGTGCTCGCCGCGCCGGCAGTCGCGAGCCTGCTCGCCCTCGCCCTGCTCACCATCGTGCACATCGTCGTCGGCGAGATGGTGCCGAAGGCCGTCGCGCTCCAGCATCCCGTGCCGGTCTCGAGATTCACCCATTGGCCGATGCGCGTGACGTGGCTGATCTGCTATCCACTCGTGCGGCTGTCCAACGGCCTCGCGCTGCTCGTGCTCCGGCTGGTGGGCCTGCGGCGGCAGCAGGCGGCCGAACAGGTCTACACGCCAGAGGAGCTGCAGCTCATCGTCGAGGAGAGCGAGCGCGGCGGCGCCATCCGCGCCGAGTCGAGCCGCATTCTGCAGGAGCTGTTCGAGTTCGGCGATCTCACGGCCGCCGAGATCATGGTGCCGCGCGTGCGCGCCGTCGGCATCCCGCTCGGCGCGGGACCCGACGAGCTGCGACAGATCATCACCAAGCAGCGTCACACCCGCTACCCGGTCTACGACGGCGATCTCGACCACATCGTCGGCATGCTCCACGTGAAGGATCTGCTGCGCAGCCTCGCCGCCAACGAGCGGCTCGGGCCGTCCGACGTTCGCCGCCTGCCCGTCGTCCCCGAGACGGCCTCGCTCGACGACGTGCTCGCAACGATGCAGCGGGCGCACGCGCACCTGGCGGTGGTGATCGACGAACACGGCGGCACGGCCGGCATCGTGGCGCTCGAAGATCTCTTCGAGGAAGTGGTGGGCGAGATCGACGAGGGCGCGCCGGCCCTGGCGCCGATCGCGCCGCTGCCCGACGGCTCGGCGCGCGTCGCCGGCACGGTCCGGCTGGACGAGCTGGGTCAGTACTTCGAGATCGACCTCCAGCACGAGGACGTCGACAGCGTGAGCGGGCTGGTGCTCGAGCGCCTCGGCCGGCTGCCGGCGGTGGGCGACGTCGTGGAGTACGGGCCGCTGCGGCTCGAAGTGCTGTCCACGGCGGGACGAGGCGTGCGCGAAGTGCGCGTCACGCGCGCGGCCGACGCGGCCTCGCGAGACGACGCGTAGGAGACGAACCCGGATGCGCTACGACCTCGTCGTCATCGGAGGCGGACCGGCCGGCGAGAAGGCCGCCGTGGCGGCGGCCTTCTTCGGCAAGCGCGTGGCGCTCGTCGAGGCATCGCCGGCAGGACCTGGCGGCGCCGCCGCGCACACCGGCACGCTGCCATCGAAGACGCTTCGCGAGAGCGCGCTCTATCTCACGGGGTTCCGCCGGCGCGAGCTGTACGACATGGTGCGCGAGCCATTGGGCGACGGCCGGCCCCTCACCGCCACGCTCACCCGCCGGCTCGCGACCGTCCGCCGGCTCCAGACCGACCAGATTCGAGCGAACCTGGCCCGGCATGGCGTGGACCTCGTCCAGGCTCACGGCTCCTTCGTCGATCCGCACGGCGTGCGCGCGGGCGATCGCGTGCTCGACGCCGAGCACGTGCTCATCGCCACCGGATCGAGTCCCCGCCGGCCGCCCGGGTTCGATTTCGGCGATCCCGAGGTGTTCGACAGCGACACCGTGCTGGGTCTCGATCGCGTGCCGGCGTCGCTCGCGATCGTCGGTGGCGGCGTCATCGGCAGCGAGTACGCCTGCGTGTTCGCGGCGCTCGGCACGACGATCACGCTGATCGAATCGGGCAGCCGGCTGCTCTCGTTCCTCGACCGCGAGATCTCCGACGCCATCGCCGCCGCCATGCAGCGTCAAGGCATCACCGTGCGCTTCGACGACGCGGTCGCGCGCATCGAGCGGTGCGACGACGACCTCGTGCTGACGCTCGAGAGCGGCCGCACGGAGGTCGTCGACCGGGTGCTCGTGTCCGCGGGCCGGACGGGCAACACGGCGGGACTGAATCCGAGCGCGGCCGGCGTCGCGCTGGACGCGCGCGGGCTCGTCGTCGTCGACCGTCACTTCCGCAGCTCGCAGCCCAACGTCTTCGCCGCCGGTGACGTCATCGGCCGGCCGGCGCTCGCCTCGGCGTCGATCGAGCAGGGCCGTATGGCGGTCGGCGAGATGTTCGGCCTCGCGTTCCCCGAGCGCGACTGGCGCGCGCTCGCGTCGGGCATCTACACGATTCCGGAGGCGTGCGCGTGCGGCCCGACCGAGGAAGAGCTGGTCTCGTCGGGCGTGCCGATCGTCGTCGGCCGCACGTCCATCATGGACAACGCGCGCGGGCAGATCATCGGCGACACCGACGGCTTCCTGAAGCTGATCTTCCATCGCGACACGACGCGGCTGCTCGCGACGCACCTGATCTGCGAGCGCGCGACCGAGCTGATTCACATCGGGCAGGCCGTCATGCGCCTCGGCGGAGGCCTCGACTACTTCCTCGAGACGGTCATGACGTACCCGTCGCTCAGCGACGCCTACAAGCAGGCCGCGTACGACGCGCTCGGAAAGCTCGAAGGGCGATCCGCCGGCGCGGTGGGGCACGCTGGATGACGTCGGACCCGGCGCCAGAACGGCAGTGACGGTCTCCCGTGGGAACGAATCGCGCGGCGGCTCGTCCGTCGACCGGACGTGATCACCGGTAGTACTGGCTGTACATCCCGCGCCTGAACAGCCATCCGCCGAGCGGGCCCAGCCAGCCGAGCACGTAGTACATGTAGCCGAGATCCATCAGCTCGATCAGGTTCCCGTCGAAGTCCCGGCAGAAGAAGAACGAGTGCCCGCGCGGCGATCGCTCCGGACGGCTGACGCACTCGACGCCCTTGCGCACGAGCGCGTCGTGCCAGCGTGGCAGGTTCCTGACGTTGAACGAGAGGTGCGTGAGCCCGACGCGGTTCCACGGCACGGGCGCGGGCGGCTGATCCGGCCGGAACTCGAAGATCTCGAGGACGCCGCCGCCGGGCACGCGGATCCAGCCGATCTTGCACGTGGGCGCGGGCGCGTCGACGCCGAAGAACGCGCGCACGCGCTCGGACGGCGTGTCCGCGACGCCCACGAGCGGGCAGCCGAACACCTCCCAGTAGAACCGCACGGCGCGATTGAAGTCCGACACCGTGATCCCGACGTGACTGAACGTTCGGACTCGCATGGGCTACCTGAGCTCCGTGTCCTTGATGTGATCCGCCACGCGGATCGCCTGCGCGACGATCGTCAGGCCGGGATTGACGGCCGCCGACGAGGGGAAGAACGACGCGTCCACGACGAAGAGGTTCTCGACGTCGTGGCTGCGGCACCACGGATCGAGCACCGAGGTTCGCGGGTCGGCGCCGAAGCACAGTGTGCCGCACTGATGGGTCGTGTTGCGATGGAGGTGCGAGTGCGCCATCACCTTCCAGAACCCGAGCCAGTGCAGCACGCGCGTCATCTCCCGCACGAGCTGGCGATGGGGCGCGACGTTGTTCGGCTCGTACACGAGGTGGATCCGGCCCGCGGCGTCGACGACCACGCGGTTGTCGTCGCGGGGCAGATCCTCCGACATCGCCAGCCAGTCGACGCCGCGCGCCACCCACGCGTCGTAGGCCCAGAGCGGGATGCCGGGCACGATCGTGTCGCCGACGACCTTGGCCATCACGCCGTGCGTGCGCCCCTGCGACTGCACGTGGCCGAGCGGAAAGCGCGACGACGGTCCTTCGCGATAGAAGTCGTTGAGCGCGACCGTCTTCTGGAACACCGTCGGGTTGCGCCGCGCCGGATGGAAGCCCTGCATCATGGTCGCCAGGTGCGCCATGTAGCGGCGGCCGACGAGCCCCGACGAGTTGCCGAGCCCGTTGGGGTGCCGGCCGCTCGCCGATCGCAGCAGCAGCGCGGCCGAGTTCACGGCGCCGCACGACGCGACCACGATCGACGCGCCCACCCGCACGGTCTCGCCCCCCCGCACGACCTCGACGCTCTCCACGCGACGGCCGCTCGGATCGGTGACGAGCCGCCGCGCGTCGGCGTGCGTCCACAGCTCCACGTTCTCGTGACGGAGCGCCGGCTGGATGCCGCAGACGTCCGCGTCGCTCTTCGCGCGGATCCGGCAGGGGAACGAGTTGCAGGTGTTGCAGAGGCAGCAGCCGCCCGGCTCGCCGGGCGCGATCAGGCCGAGCGGCAGCGGCGCCGGATGCAGCCCCAGGCCGCGAAGCCGCTCGACGATCGCCGGCATGACGCCGGTGTGCGGGATCGGCGCGTGGGGAAACGGCCCGCGCGGCGGATCGGTGGGATCGGCGCCGTGCTGGCCGTGCACGAAGTACCACGCTTCGGCGCGGTCGTAGTACGGCGCGAGCGTCTCGTAGTCGATCGGCCACGCCGGCGAGATCCCGTCGGCGTGCTCGATCGGCTGGAAGTCCTCCCGGCGCAGCCGGTAGAGCACGCTCCCCCAGAACCGCGTGTTGCCGCCGACGCTGTAGTGCGTGTACGGCACGAAGGGCGATCCATCGCCGCCCACCCACTGCTCCGACACGCGATAGCGCAAGTCGCGCCAGACCGCCGCGGGGTTCCAGTTCTCGGGCTCCTGCGCGACGGGCCCGCCGCGCTCGAGGACCAGCACGCGCGCCGACGAGCCGGCCAGCGCCCGTGCCATCGTGCCGCCGCCAGCGCCGCTGCCGATGATGACGACGTCGAACCGATCCGTCACTGCCCCGCTGGCCCGACGGTCGCGTAGACCTGATCCATCAGCCGATGATCGCCGATGGCGCGCTCGAGGCTCATCTCCGGCTGACGGCCGCCGCGAATCGCCGCGGCGAAGTCGCGATACATCGCCCGGTAGCCCCGGATGTCGTGGTAACCGGGGAAGCGCACCCGCGGCAGGCCGCGACCGCGCGCGACGACGAGCGCGCCGTTGGACTCGAACGTGATGACGCCGCGCCGGCCGAAGATCTTCGACAGCCGCAGCCCCATGAACAACGAGGGAATCTCCCGCGAGTAGAACAGCGACCCGACCGCGCCGGTGTCGTAGCGAAATGAAATCAGCATGCTCTTGACGCGCACGTCGCCCGACGCCGACGTCGCCACGGCGGGACGGTAGCCGTGAATGGACGTGATCGACGGCCCCAGGCTGTTGGCCAGGTGCAGCCAGTGGATGCCTTCCTCGAAGAAGGCATCGCCGCCGGCCATCCGCTCGTCGTTCCGCCAGTCCTCCGCCGGCTTCGGCCGATGAGCGATCGTCGACACCTGCACGAAGACCACGTCGCCGACCGCGTCGCCGGCCAGCAACCGGCGCAGCTCGACCGCGAGCGGCTTGTAGTGATCGTTCTCGCCGACGAGCACGACCGTGCGGGCGCGATCGCGCGCGCGTACCGCCGACTCGTAGTCGGCGAGCCGCGGGAACGCAGGCTTTTCCACGAGCACGTGCTTGCCGGCGGCGAGCGCGCCCTCGGCCAGCGACAAGTGAAACACCGGCGGAACCGCCACGACCACGGCGTCGACCGCCGGATCGCCGATCGCCTCCATGTAATGACCGTAGGCGCCGACGCCCCCGTACTGGCGCCGGAACGATTCGGCCTTCGCGCGATCCCGGCTGGCATAGCTCAGCCGGAATTCGTTCCGAAGCGACCGGAGCCTGCGGCTGTGCACCCGGGTGATGAACCCGCACCCCAGGAACGCGAGGTGAAGCGGATCTTTCAACGGCGACCATCATATAAAACGGTCCTGGGTCCCGGGTCCCGGGTCCCGAGTCCTGGGACCAGCGGACCCGGTCCCGGGACAATGGGACCTCAGTCCTAGGACCAGGGGACCCGGGACCTGGGACCAGGGGACCCGGGACCCGGGACCCGGGACTTAGGACCCGGGACCTAGGACCAGCGGACCCGGGACCTAGGACCAGCGGACCCGGGACCCGGGACCAGCGGACCCGGGACCTAGGACCAGCGGACCCGGGACCCGGGACCCAGGACCGTGTCCTAGTGCTAGACTCCGAGGCCGTCGGAGCCGGTATGCGCGGGCGTCTGCTGATCCTGGCCGGGCTGGTCTCTGCATCGTTCGCCGGCGTGCCGTCGATCGCGGGTCTTGCGCAGTCGCCGGACGCGGGCTCACGCGAATGGCGTGTCTACGGCGGCGACGCGTCGAGCGCGCACTACTCGCCGCTGGCGCAGATCACGACAGCGAACGTGTCGCGCCTCGAGGTCGCGTGGCGGTACGAGGTCGCCGAGGCGGGCGGCTCGCCCTTCAGCCCCATCATGGTCGACGGCGTCGTGTTCGTCGTCACGCCGGGCGGACGCCTCGTGGCCCTCGACGCGGCCAGCGGTTCGGTCAAGTGGGAATGGACGCCTGGCCTGGGACGCAACCCGGTGCGCGGCGTGACCTACTGGGCGGACGGCCCCACCCATAGAGACGCGCGCATCCTCGCCGGGTTCGGCCGCTACGTCTACGCGGTGGACGCGGTCACGGGCCGCGTCATCACGACGTTCGGCGCGGAGGGACGGCTCGATCTGCACCAGGACCTCGGCCGCGATCCCGAGCGCCAATCGGTGGGGCTCACGACGCCCGGCGTCGTCTACCGCGATCTGTTCATCGTCGGGGGACGCACGAGCGAAGGACTGCCGGCCTCTCCCGGCGACGTGCGCGCGTACGACGTGCGATCGGGCCGGCTGCGCTGGTCGTTCCACACGATTCCGCATCCGGGCGAGCCCGGCTACGAGACGTGGCCGAAAGACGCCTGGACCTACATCGGATCCGCGAACAACTGGGCCGGCATGTCGGTCGACGCCGCGCGCGGCATCGTCTACGTGCCGACCGGATCGGCGGCCGCCGACTTCTACGGCGCGAACCGGCTGGGCGACAACCTCTACGCGAACACGCTGCTCGCGCTCGACGCGGCGACGGGCCGGCGGCGCTGGCACTTCCAGGCCGTGCGCCACGACATCTGGGATCGCGATTTCCCCTCGCCGCCCGTGCTGGTCCGCCTCCGGCGCGACGGCCGGATGGTGGATGCCGTGGCGCAGCCGACGAAGGCCGGCGTCGTCTTCGTGTTCGATCGTGCGACCGGCACGCCGTTGTTTCCGATCGAGGAACGCCGCGTGCCGCCGAGCACGGTGGATGGCGAGGTCGCGGCGCCGGCGCAGCCGTGGCCGACGAGGCCCGTGCCGTTCGCGCGCCAGCGGCTCACCGAAGACCTCCTGACGAACCGCACGCCGGCGATGCGCGCGTGGGCGCTGGAGCAGTTCCGATCGTTCCGGAGCGACGGGCAGTTCGTGCCGTTGAGCGTCGGCAAGGACACCGTGATCTTTCCCGGATTCGACGGCGGCGCCGAATGGGGTGGCTCGGCGGTCGATCCGGCGACCGGCGTGCTCTACGTCAACGCGAACGACATCGCGTGGACCGGCGCGCTCGCGCCGGTTCCACCGGCGGACCTCGGCAGGCAGACCTACTTCACCCAGTGCGCCGCGTGCCACGGCGCGGATCTCGGCGGCGTCGCCGGCCAGGCGCCGGCTCTGGCACCGATCGCCACAGCGCCGCGGAGCGCTGCCGACGTGCGCGCCATCGTGCGGAGCGGCAGCGCGCGCATGCCGGGATTCAGCTCGCTGTCGACCGACGCGCTCGACGCCGTCGTGCGCTACGTCGTTTCGGGCGGCACTGCCGGCGCCGGCGCAACGCCGCCATCGCCCGTCGACCTGAAGTACCGGTTCACTGGATACAAGCGCTTTCTCGATCCCGAAGGCTTTCCCGCCGTGGCGCCGCCCTGGGGCACGCTCAACGCCATCGATCTGAACACCGGCGAGCTCGAGTGGAAGATCCCGCTCGGCGAGTATCCGGCTCTCGCCGCGCAGGGGCTGAAGGACACGGGCTCGGAGAACTACGGCGGGCCGATCGTCACGGCAGGCGGCGTGCTGTTCATCGGCGCGACGGTCTTCGACCGGAAGTTCCGCGCGTTCGACAAGCACACCGGCGCGCTGCTGTGGGAAACCACCTTGCCGAATTCCGCCACCGCGACGCCGATCACCTACGACGCCGGCGGCCGCCAGTTCGTCGTCGTCACCGCCTTCGGCAAGGCGCCGAATGCCGGAGAGACGGGCGCGTTCATCGCCTACACTCTGCCGCGTCCGTGACCCTCGTCCGCTCCGAGACCGAGTTGACGACCGCGGCGACCGACGCCCTGCTCGCGGCGGTGTGCGCGGTCGAGGCCTGGCGGCTCGCCGGCCTGCCCGCGGCGTCGCCGTGGAAGCAGCACGCGTGGCTCGCCGTCCTCTCGTCGATGGCCGTCGCCGCTCTGCTCGGCGCCGCCGTGCACGGCGTGGAATGGTCGCCGCGGGCGCGTCTGCTCCTCTGGAAGCCGATCTACCTGTCGCTCGGCCTGACGGCCGCGCTCGTCGTTGTCTGCGCGATTGCCGACGGGTGGGGCGACGCGGTGGCCGCGCGGTCGCTTCCCTGGGCCGTCGCGGCCGCCGCCGGCTTCTTCGCCGTCAGCCAGGCGGCACGCGGCTCGTTCGCGATGTTCGTCGCGTACGAGGCGGTCGCGCTGATCGCCGCGATCGCCATCTACGTGACGCTCGCCACGGCCGGCACGCCGGGTGCCACGGCCATCGCGGCCGGCCTGCTGCTCAGCATGATCGCCGCCGCGATTCAGACGAGCCGCCTGCGCGCGCGGCTCGTCTTCCGGTTCGATCACAACGGTCTGTTTCACCTCGTGCAGATCGCCAGCGTCGCGGTCATCGCCGCGGGCGTGCGCGCCACGCTCGGCTGAGATCCAGGTCGAGGCCAACCTCGGGAACTGCGATGTGCCGGAACGGCTGGTACGTCGTGGACACTCGGGGCGAGACGCCTCGCGGCAGACGACATGAGCGTGCGACCCATCACGCTGCACGCTACACTAGCCGCGAGATCATGCGCCGTGTGACGCTCGAGGAGCCCATTCAGCTCGCCGACCTCCGGCAATTCGTGCCCGGGCGATTCCGCGATTTCGTGAAGGCTGTCATCGACCTGCGGCGGCAGGTGATGATCCTCGACGCCGATATGCACGCCGATCAGGAGGCCGTGCTGCTCGCCGAAGGATCGCGGCAGCGCGACCTCTGGGGAATCAACCTGTACCCGCAGCTCGACGGCGAGGACTGGCTCGAGTTCGATTCGATGATCAACATGAGGCCGTCGTTCGGCAACCGATCGCGGGGCGTGGACGATGCGACGACGCGCGATGGCATCAGGACGCTGGTCTCGAGGTTGGTGCGCCGATGAGCGTGATCCAGCATCGTGACCTGGCGAACGGCCGCTGGTGGCAGTTGTCGCTCGCCGAGCAACTCGGGAACATCGGCAGCGAAATCAGTCGCGCCGTGAAGTGGTCCGGCCGCAACCCGACGCTCGCGCACGGGGCACTCGAACGCGCGCTCGAGCTGTTCGACCTGACACTCGACGACCCGCGCCACCGGCAGTCACCCCCGAGGCTGCGGGAAATCGCCCGCGCGCGCGAGGTCGTCGTCGACTTCTTCGACGGCCCGAACGAGTACGGCTCGACGGCCGAGAACCTCCAGCGGTACTTCGACGCCTACGCGCTCGCGGTTCGGCGGTAGTGGACGTGATCGTTGCCGGCGTGCTGTCGACTCAGTCCCTGACGACAATCACGACGGTGTTCGAAATCAACGGATGATCGCGCGACGGCAACCACACCGGCAGCCCGAGCGCCTCTTCCTTCGTGAGGACACTGACGTACTCGACGGTCAACTCGTACGTGCCACGCCTCAGAATACCCATGTCCCTCATCGGGTATGCTCGGCGTTCGCCGAACACCTGGCCAGGATCGAGTTTCACGAAGTCGTCCCGTGACCGTGGTGGACTGGTGAACGATCCTCCCCAGCCTCTGGGCAGAGCTTCGTTGGATTCCGCATCTCTCGCCAGCAGCACGAAGTCGTTCATCCCCCCGTTCCAACCGATACGGCGATCCAGGTAGAAGGCCACATTGGACGTATTCGCGAGTACTGCCTGAAGTTGGACGTCTTCACCAAGCCGGTACACCTGCTTGTCGGCGACCAGTGTGAGGCGGGCGTCGCCCTCGGCGATGGCACGATCTGCGCGCTCTACATCTTCGTTGGCGACCACGCCCTTCGGGTGTGGCAGCTCAAGTGAACGGCTTCAGAACGCGGGCAGGTGGGCTTCGATCGCCGAGGCCGCGCGTATCGCCTCCGCCGGGATTGGCTGCGGATCGGCGCAGAGGAAGCCGCGCGCCGGATACGTGCGCAAGCGCTGGATCTCGCCCGCGCACAGGCGTGCCACGAGCGCAAGCGTCTCATCGTCCCACTCGTCGGGCGATCCCCAGTCGCTCGGACAGTTCAGGCACTGGATGTCTGGACGATGCGTCCGCACCGTCAGCGACGCGCGGCGCTGAAACGGCGGGATCGTGACGAGCAGGGCCGTCGCAACGTGCAGCCCGCGCTCACGGAACAGATCGCTCGACAGCAGGATGTTCTCGGCCGTGTTGGTGGAACGCGTCTCGAGCACCATGCGATCCGCCGGCACGCCACGGGCGGCGGCGATCTCGGCGAACAGCTCGGCCTCGGATCGCGGGAGGTGCGACCAGCGATGTCCCTTGCCGCCCGAGAACACGATGAGCGGCGCGAACCCGCCGTGGAACAGATCCGCCGCGCGCTCGGCCACGCGCGGTTCGTGGCTCCCGAGGCCCCAGATGATGTCGGACGCGGCTGGCGGATCGCTCGGCGCAAGATAGCCGAGCAGCGTGGCGCACGCGCTCATGAGCGCCGGACGAACCTCCGCCGCGATCGTCACACCGCTCATCCCGTCGTGTCGGCACGGCGCGACGGCATGGTGCTCGCGTCCTTCGGCGGGTTGCGTCCGATGAACGGGTGCTGCTCGAGATCCACCACCTGTCCGCTGATCGGGCCGCTCTCGTCCGCGAGCCAGTAGACGGCCGCCGCCGCGATCTCCTGCGGCCGGATGAGCCGCCCCGCCGGCGCGTACACGGCCGGCACCTGCGCGTACCAGTCGTCGGCCAGCCCATCGGCCCGCTTGCGCGCCGCTTCGCGCTCGGTGAGGACCCAGCCCGGGTTGATCTGGTTCACGCGCACGCCGTCCTCGCGGAAGAGCGTGTCGCCGAGATTCCGCGTCAGCGTCATCAACGCGCCCTTGCTCACGCTGTAGGGCAGGAGGTTCGGCTCGCCGCTCCACGCGTTGACCGATCCGATGTTCAACACCGCGCCGCGCGTCTTCCGCAGCTCCGGCAGCGCCGCCTTGATCAGCGCGAACGGCGCGATCGTGTTGACCTCGAGCATCCGCCTGAAGAGCGGCAGGTCGGTGGTCTGGAGGTTCGCCCGATCCAGCATCGCCGCGTTGTTGACGACGGCGTCGAGCTGCCCGAACGCGCGCACGGCGATCTCGACGAGCCGTTCGGGCGCGCCGTCGCGCGCGACGTCCTCGACGTGCGCGACCGCTGCCGACCCTCCGAGCGCGGCGACGACGTCGGCCACCAGATCCGGCTCGAGGCCGTTGATGACGACGCGGCCGCCCTCAGCGACGACGCGTTCGGCGATCGCCTTGCCGATGCCGGTGGAGCTGCCCGTGACGATGACGACCTTGTCCCGAAGCCGCACGCTACACCGGCCTCAGCACGCACTTCACGACGTCGCCCTCGTGCATCGTCTCGAACGCCTCGCGCCACTCGGTGATGGGCCAGACGCCGACGACGATCGGCCGCACGTCGAGCGCGCCGCTCGCGAGCAGACCGAGCACACGCTCCCACACGGGCCAGTTGTGGCTGAACGATCCCTGCAGCGTGACGTTCTTCTGCACGAGCGGATCGAGGCTGAACTGCAGCGGATCCCTGCCCCACCCGACCTTCGTGATCCACCCGGCCGGTCTCACCAGGTTCAGTGCCGTTTGGAGCGCCTCGGTCGAACCCGACGCGTCGACGACGCAGTCGGCGCCGAGGCCGTCGCGAGCCCGCGCCCACTCCGTCGCGTCGCCCACGGCCGTCTCGCACCCGTACTGCCGCGCCACCTCGAGCCGCCGGCGGTCGCGCTCCAGGCCGACGACGAGCACGTCACCGCCGCCGAGCCTCGCGATCGCTGCGCACAGCAGGCCAATCGTGCCGGGACCCAGCACGACGATGCGGTCGCCGGGACGCATCCGCGTGTTCTCGACCACCGCGTTGTACGCCACGCTGCACGGCTCGGCGAGGCACGCCTGCTCGAAGCCGAGGCTGTCGGGCACGCGGTGGAGGCAGCGCGCCGGCACGCGCACGTACTGCGTCATCGCGCCGTTGACGCCGTAGCCGAAGCCCTTGCGCGCCGGGTCGAGGTTGTAGAGCCCGACGCGCGAGAGCGGGCTCGCGACGTCCACGACCGCCGCCGTCTCGCTGACGACGCGATCGCCCAGCCGCCAGGCGCTGACCCGCGCGCCGACGCCGGCGACGCGCCCGGCGAACTCGTGCCCGAGCACGACGGGGTAGTTCACCGGCCAGGAGTGATCCGCCATCCACTGATGAATGTCGCTGCCGCACACTCCGACGTTCGCCACCTCGAGCAGCACGTCGTCGTCGCCGATCGTCGGCACGGGGACGTCGCGAAGCTCGACGGATCCCCTGACGGGCGCGTAGTTGACCACGGCTGCGGGCATGGGACGGACGCACCTCACCGGAACCGGCGCCGGCTCCGAAGAACGACGGCCGATGGCAAGGATAGATGATACGCTCCCGCCGGTTGACGGACCGCCGCGCCGGCGCCGGAAGATTGGCAGCGGTCGCGGCGCGGCGATCACGGCCGAACGGAAGGAGCCCCGTGTGAGCGACCACTCGCGACGATCGTTCCTGCAACAGGCCGCCGCCGGTGCGTCGGGCCTCGGGCTCGGCGCGTCGTCGGCCGGCGCGGCATCGGCGCAGGCGGGCAGCCAGCGCGGGGAGGTCTTTCCACGTCCCACGAAGGACGCCATCTCGCTCGCGATGTACTCCCTCAATCGATCCTTCTCCGCCGGCCTCTGGGATCTCTTCGACATCGCGCGCATCGCGCGGGAGGACTTCGACGTCGACGGCCTGGAGTACGTGACGATCTACTTCAAGGACGTGCGCGAGCAGTCGATGCTGCGCCATCTCAACCAGCGCGCGGCCGACTACGGCCTGCGGAACGTGCTCATCATGGTCGACCAGGAAGGCGACATGGGCGCGCGCGATCGAAAGGCGCGCATGCAGGCCGCGGTGAACCATCGCAAGTGGGTCGACATCGCGGCGTATCTCGGCTGCTTCGCGATCCGCTGCAACTGCACCGGCACCGGCAACACCGTGCAGGAGGATCCGGATGCGCTCGAGCGCTCCGCCGAGTCGTTCAACGCGCTCCTCGAGTACGCGAAGGCCTCGAAGATCGTCGTCTGCATCGAGAACCACGGCGGGGGCCTCGCGTCGAACGCCGACTGGCTCGCGGCCCTGGCGAAGAAGATCGACAACCCCAACTTCGGCCTGCTGCCGGACTTCGGCAACTTCGCCGCGCCCGAACCCGCGACGACCTACCAGCGGATCCGGACGATGATGCCGCACGCGGTCGACATCTCGGTGAAGGGATCGTGGGCGCCCGACGGGACGCACCCGCGCTTCAGCCTCGACGAGGCGCTGCGGATCTGCAAGCAGGAGTTCCGGTACACCGGCTTCTGGGGCATCGAGTCGAGCATGCGGCGTCCGGCGTCCGCGCCGGCGACGCCGCCGCCCGCGCTCCCGCCGCTGCAGGTTCAGCGCGAGGAGTGGACGGCGGTTCGCTGGACGGCCACTGCGATCCGCAAGGTGGTGCTCGGGAAGGCCTAGCCTCCTCCGAGATTGACGAGCGTCATCGTGGGTCGCCCAGTCGTGAATACCGCGAAGCGGTTCGACGCAACGGCACTCGAGGCTCACGGCTCTGAGCTCAATCCTGTCTAGCGCGCCGCGTTCCCGAGCTCTGCTCATCATCGCGCTGCTCGCCGGCGGCGTGATCCGCGTCCTGGCGCTTCCGCAGCCGGGCATGGTCGACGTGCCGTCCTGGAAGATCTGGAGCTTCGCGGGGGCCACCGACACGACCGGGCTGTACGGCGTAGGCGGCACGCCGCCGGAGCGCCGGCTGCTCAAGTGGCGCGGCATGCAGGGGACCACGGAGTACCCGCCGCTCGCGCTCTACGAGATCGGCGCGATGGGCAAGATCTACCAGCGCATCGATCCGCTGTTCGACGACTCGCCGGCGCTCACGATGCTGATCAAGACGCCGGGCCTCGCGGCGGAGATCCTGCTCGTCGCCGTGCTGCTCACCTGGGGCCGGCGCGTGCTCGGCGACCGCGCCGCGACGTACGCCGCGCTCGCCTTCTGGCTCAACCCGGCGGTCGTGCTCGGCGGCGCCGTGCTCGGCTACCTCGACGCGCAAATGGCGGTGCCGGCGGTGCTCGCGGTGCTCGCGCTCGCGGGCGGCCGGCCGGCGCTCGCCGGAGCCTTCGCCGCCGCGGCCGTGCTCACGAAAGCGCAGGCCGTGTTCGTCGTGCCGGTGCTCGCGGTTGCGGCCGCCGCCTCGGGCGACCGGCGCGCGCGGCCGCTGCTGCCGTTTCTCGCCGGCGGCGTCGGCGCGACCGCGGCGATCCTCGCGCCAATTGCGGTCCGTGGCGCGCTGCCCAACATGGTGCAGGCGCTCGCGAGGCTTGGCGCGCACGACATGCTGTCGGGCAACGCGCTCAACGTCTGGTGGATCGCCACGTGGTACGCGCGCGTCGTGGACTCGCTCAACGACATGGCGCTGTCGAGCGCGCTGACGCTCACCGTCCGCATCCTCGGCATCACGGACTGGTCGCGCCTCTATTCGAATCCGCGGCCGTTCGCCACGGCCGTCGTGCTGCTCTGCTGGGCCTGGGGCACCTGGCGCGCGAGCCGGCGCGCGGATCTCGCCACGACGGCCGCCGCCAGCGCCTGGTGCGTGTACGCCTACACGATGTTCGGCGTGCAGGTCCACGAGAACCACCTCTTCCTCGCCGTACCGCTCGCCGGCCTCGCCGCCGCGGTCGATCCCGCCTGGCGACGGCCCTTCATTGCGCTCTCAGCCATGGTGGCGCTCAACTTGTACGTGTTCTACGGCCTGGGCGAAGGCTGGCCGATTCTCCTCCGCCGCGACTGGACGGCCATCGACCTGACCGTGTGGCTCAGCGTGGTGAACGTGGCGATCTTCGTCTGGTGGACGAGGATGATGAGCCGGCGTACGGCTCAGACTTTACGGCTCGAGTCGTAAGCCGTCTCCAGCTCGTGCCAGCGCGCGTAGGCGTCGTCGAGCTCCCGCCCGGCCTGGCCCAGCCGTGCGAGCGCGGCGGCAATCGCGCCGGCAGGTTCCTTGTAGAAGTCCGGCGATCCGATGCGCTCGTTGAGCTGCCGCTGCTCGGTCTCGAGCGCCTCGATGGCAGCCGGCAATCGATCGAGCTCGCGCTGCTCGTTGTACGACAGCCTTCTCGGCTTCTCGGCCGGCCGCGGCGATCGGGCCGGGGGCGCCGTGTCACCCGGCGGCTCGGATGTCCGTGGCGCGGGCCGCTGCCGCAGCCAGTCCTGGTAGCCGCCGACGTACTCGACGACCCGGCCGTCACCCTCGAACGCGAGCGTCGAGGTGACGACGTTGTCGAGGAACGTGCGGTCGTGGCTGACGAGCAGGATCGTCCCGGGCCACTCGGCGATCTGCTCCTCCAGGAGCTCGAGCGTCTCGACGTCGAGGTCGTTCGTCGGCTCGTCGAGCACGAGCACGTTGGCGGGGGCGGTGAACAGCCGCGCCAGCAGCAGGCGGTTGCGCTCGCCGCCCGACAGCGCCTTCACCGGCGAGTGCGCACGTTCGGGCGGGAAGAGGAAATCGCGCAGGTAGCCGATGACGTGCCGCGACGTGCCGTTGACCGTCAAGGTGTCGTTGCCGCCGCCGACGGTGTCGACGACGGTGCGCTCGGGATCGAGCTGCTCGCGCTGCTGATCGTAGTAGGCGATGCGGACGTTCGTGCCGGCACGCACCTCGCCCTCGTCGGGCGGCAGCGCGCCGATCAGCATCCGGAGCAGCGTGGTCTTCCCCGCGCCGTTCGGGCCGATCACGCCGATCCGATCGCCCCGCACGATGCGCATGGAGAAGTGCCGCACCACCGGCGTGCCGCCGTACGACTTGCTGATGTCGTCCACGTCGAAGACGACCCGGCCGGTCTGCTCGGCCCGCGCATCCTGCATCACGCTCTCGAGCCGGACGCGCCCCACCTGCTCGCGCCGGGACGCGCGCTCGACGCGCATGGCCTGGAGGGCGCGCACGCGCCCCTCGTTCCTCGTCCGGCGCGCTTTGATCCCCTGCCGGATCCAGGCCTCCTCCTCCGCGAGCTTGCGATCGAACCGTTCGTGCGCCGCCGCCTCGGCCGCGAGCGCCTCCTCCTTGCGCCGCAGGTACGTCCGGTAGTCGCCGGGCCAGGACGTCAACCGGCCGCGGTCGAGCTCGACGATGCGCGTGGCGAGGCGCTGGAGGAAGGCGCGATCGTGCGTCACGAACAGCACCGCGCCGGCATAGCCGGCCAGGAGCTCCTCGAGCCAGGTGATCGCGTCGACGTCGAGGTGGTTCGTCGGCTCGTCGAGCAGGAGCACGTCGGGCTGGCCGACGAGCGCGCGCGCGAGGAGCACGCGGCGACGCCAGCCGCCCGACAGCGTCTCGACGATCACGTCCGGCGCGAGGCCCAGCCGCGACAGGATCTGGTCCACCTGGTGCTCGCGCACCCACGCCTCGTCGTCCGTCGAGTGGCCGGTGTGGCCGTCCGCCACGACGTCGAACACGCGCCGGCCGGTGGAGAGTGGCACGTCCTGCTCGAGGCGCGCGACGCGCACGGCCGGCCGCCGCCACACGGTTCCGCGATCGGGCACCACGTCGCCGGCGAGGATCTTCAGCAGCGTGGACTTACCCGTGCCGTTGCGGCCGATCACGGCCACCCGCTCCCGCGCGTCCACCTGCATCGCGGCATCGTCGAGCAGCGGCAGGTGGCCGAAGGCCATCGAGATGCCCTGGAGGGCGATCAGCGGCGGCTCGGCGCGAGGAGGCATCCGATCAAGTATGCCGGAACTCGGGGCTCGTCCCGGAAGCGGTGGCGGGCGGCGCCCGTCCGCACCGAGCGTGGGCGAAGCGGCTGCGCGTCACTCGCCGCGCGGGCGACCGTGTATCATCACGCTGACCACACACCCGCTACACGGAGAACGGCCCATGGAACGTCGTGAATTTCTGATTGGATCGGCGCTCGCGCTCGGCGCCGCGGGCAAGGCGTTCGCGCAGGCGTCGTCGCCGGCCGCCACGCAGGCGAAGCTCGACCGGCTCGCGATCATGACCTACAGCTTCCAGCGGATCCTCAAGGTGCCGAACGCGCCGTCGAGTCCGGATCGCGTGCTGGACTTCTTCGACATGCCCGACATGCTGGCCGATCGCTACAAGGTCCACAACGTCGAGGTGCAGCACGGCCACTTCGCGTCGACCGAGACGGCGTACTTCAACGACTTCCGCGCGCGCCTCGCCAAGGCCAAGTCGCGGGTGTCGAACATCAACCTCGAGCTCAGCACGATGAACATCTCGTCGCCCGATCCCATCCTGCGGTCGCAGGCGGTGGATCTCACGAAGCGCTGGGTCGATCACGCGGTCGTCCTCGGATCGCCCCGCGTGATGATCAACCAGGGGCCGCTCACCGATCAGACGAAGCAGGTCGCGATCGACGCGCTCGGCCGCATGACGGCGTACGCGAAGACGAAGAACATCCGGATCACGATGGAGACGCGCGGCAACGGCCCCGCGCTGCAGCCGGGCGAACCGCCGCGCCGGCCCGCGTACGAGGTCATGGCCGAGGCCATCAAGGCCACCGGCGCCTGGTCGAATCCGGACGTGGGCAACTTCGGCGGCGACCAGGCGTTCCAGCACGCCGGCATGCGCGTGCTGCTTCCGCTCCACGGCGGCAACTGCCACATGAAGATGCTGAACCCGCCGCGCTACGACCTGGTGGCGGCGATCAACCTGACGAAAGAGCTGAAGTACAACGGGCTCTACTCCATCGAGTTCGAGGGCGCCGGCGACAACTACGAGGGCGTGCAGGCGGTCTACGACCTGCTGCTCGCGAACCTGTAGCGCGCGCGTCGACGCCCACGACGCGCCGGTCGATCGTTCCGCGCTCGTGACGCTCTAACATACGCGGGACGGCTCACCGCGATGCGCTACGCGTCCCTGCTCGATCGGCTCGGCCTCCACCGGCGGGAGCTCCGGGCGTGGGCGCTCTACGACGTGGCGAACTCGGCCTGGATGACGACCATCCTCCAGGTGTTCCCGCTGTTCTTCGTCCGCGTCGCGGCGAGCGACCTCCCCGCCGACGTCGCGCGATCGCGCTTCGCGTTCGCGACGTCGGCGTCGGTCGTGCTCGTCGGGCTCACCGGCCCCGTGCTCGGCGCCGTCGCGGATTATCGCCGGCGCAAGAAGCTCTTCCTCGCCGCCTTCCTCGTGCCGGGCGCCATCGCGACAGCGGCCATGGCGGGCATCCGCGAGGGCGCCTGGCTGTACGGCTTGACGACGTTCGCCATCGGCAACGTGTGCGTGATGGCGACGCTGGCCTTCTACAACGCGCTCCTGCCGGGCATTGCCGGCCAGGCCGAAGTCGACCGCGTCTCGACGGCCGGGTTCGCGATGGGCTATCTCGGCGGCGGCCTGCTCTTCGCGGTGAACGCGGCGATGATGGCCAGCCCGTCGGCGTTCGGCCTCGCCGACACCAGCACGGCGGTGCGGCTGTCGTTCCTGACCGTCGCCGTCTGGTGGGTGCTCTTCTCGATCCCGCTGTTCCGCCGCGTCCCCGAGCCGCCCGCGACGCTCGAGGCCGGCGAGCGGCCCGGCGAGCCGGCGCTCCGCCTGGCGTTCGGCCGCCTGCGCGAGACGATCCGCGATCTCCGGCGCCATCGCGACGCGGGACTGCTGCTGCTCGCGTTTCTCGTCTACAACGACGCGATCAACACGATCGTCCGCCTGGCGGTGACGTTCGGCGACGAGGTCGGCATCTCGGCGTCCGCGCTGATCGGCGCGCTCGTCATGGTGCAGTTCGTCGGGGTGCCGTTCGCGTTCGGCTTCGGGCTGCTCGCCGACCGGATCGGCGCCCGCCGCGCGCTCTTCATCGCGTTGGCCGTCTACGGCGGGATCTCGGTCTACGCGTTCCTCTTGCGGACCGCGACGCAGTTTTTCGTCCTCGCGTTTCTCGTCGGCACCGTGCAGGGCGGAGCGCAGGCGCTGGGGCGCTCGCTCTTCGCGGCGATGACCCCACGGCACAAGGCGGGCGAGCTGTTCGGCATCTTCGGCGTGTGCGATCGGTTCGGCGGCGCGTTCGGCGCGATGATCTTCGGCACCGTGCTCTCGCTGACCGGCTCGAGCCGGCCGGCCATCCTCTCGCTCGTCGTGTTCTTCGTGCTCGGCGCCGTTCTCGTCGCCAACGTGGACGTCGACCGGGGCCGCCGCCGCGCCCGGGAAGCCGAAGCCGAGGCGCTCGCACGTGCCTAGCCGCGCCGCTGCATTCCTGGCGCATCGCCGCGGCCTCTTCGTCGCCCTCGCGCTCGCCTGGGCGCTCGTCGTCGCGCGCAGCGCGGTCTACCTCGCGTACGAGCAGGCGTTCTTCGACTCGGATCAAGCCGTCTTCGGCCTGATGGCGAAGCACCTCATGGAAGGGCGTGCGTTCCCGCTCTTCTGCTACGGGCAGACCTACATGCTCGCCGTGGACGCGTGGTTCGCCGTGCCGTTCTTCGCGCTCGCCGGGCCGACGGTCGGCGCGCTGCACGCCTCGCTCGTCACGAGCAACCTCATCGTCGTGACCCTCGTGATCGTCGCCCTCCACCGGCACGCCGGGCTCACGCCCGCGGAGTCGTTCGCGGCCGTCGTGCCGCTGGCGTTCGTGCCGCCCGAGACCGCGGCAACGCTGCTCGAAGCGGCGGGCAACGTCGGCCCGCTGCTCTACGTGCCGCTCTTGTGGCTGCTCAGGAACCGGCCGCTCTGGTTCGGGGGCGTGCTCGGCGTCGGCGTGCTGCACCGGGAGTTCACCGCGTACGCCGTGCCGGTGCTGCTCGCGCAGCAAGCCTGGGACGGATCGCTCTGGCGCGCACCGCGCCTGCGTGCCTGGCTCGTCGCCGGCGCCGCGGCGCTCGCCACGTGGCAGGCCGGACAGGCGCTCAGGCCGTTGGCCGATCCGCTCGGGCCGGGCACGCGCGGCATGCGCCTCGACGCCGCGGCCGGCGTCGGAGCCGTCACCGAACGCATCGAGTTCGTCGCCACCGAGCTGCCGGATCGCGTGACGACGATGCTGCTGGAACACATGCCGGGATTGGTGGGCGGGCGCCTGCGCCGCGGATCGATTGCCGTTCAGGGACACGAGTGGCTGTTCTGGCCGTTGGCCGCGCTGCTGGCCGCGGCCGCCGTCTGCGCGTCGGGCGTCCTCGCGCGCTGCCGGTGGTGGACGCGACGCGCCGCCGCGCACGCGAGCGCCGATTCACGCTGCGCGCGCGCCGGTCTGCCGGTCTTTCTCCTCGGCGTGGGTCTCGTCGCGATGGCGAGCTACGTCGTTACTCGCCCGTCCGACTTCTTCCAGGATCGCTACATGCTGCTCGCGCTGTATCTTCCGGTCGGCGCGGCCTCGCTGCTGTTCGTGGCGGCACCTCGATGGATCCGCCTGACCGCCGCCGGCTGTGTCGCGCTCCTGGCGGGAGGATCGGCGGTCGATCACCTGCACCTGTACGAGCGGTACCGCGGCGGGCGCGAACCCAACGAGATCCGCGTGCTCGCCGATGCGCTCGTAGCGCGCGGCACCACGGTGGCCCGTGCCGGCTACTGGCGCGCCTACAAGCTGACGTTTCTGACCGGCGAGCGCGTGAAGATCGCCTCGACCGACGTCGTCCGGATCCAGGAGTACCAGCGGCTCGCACGCGACGCCGGCGACAAAGCGATCACGATTCAGACCGAACCGTGTGCCGGCGGGGAGCGCGTGGCCGGTCACTATCTGTGCACCGGCCTCGCGGCGGGGCCCTGAACGCCGTCGCGCGCAGCCGCCTCCAGCAATCGTGCAGTGCTCATCGCCAGCCTGGAAGCTGACACTCCGTCCAGATTCATCTACCAGCTCGACAGCCGCTGAAGCGCCTTGAGTCCGGGTGTCGTTCTTTGCGGTACCGGAGGGCCCGGGAACTCCTTCGCAATCTCTGACCCCACTTCCGCGAACACCTCGCCGCGGGAGTTGAAGTACAGAGAGCCTTTCTCCGTATGAACTTGGACGAGAGGCCGCAGAATCGATATGCCTCCTTCCGCCGTGCCATTCATCGGCTCGGCGATTCGAATCACACCGCCGACAGTGATGCCCACACGCGCGACTGGAGTGCCGTTCAACGCCTCCAGCTCCACGACCAAGTACTCCGGCCGCGGCGACTCGTCCCGCACACGCAAGATCCGTCTGGCGTGTAGGACGCCGTTCTCCAATGCGGGAATGCCCATGAACTTGCCGAGGCCGGTCTGCCGGGCGACGGCCTGGATGTTCGCGACCACCTGCTCTGGAATGACGTCTTGCGCTCCTCGAGCCGAGGCCGTCGTCGATAGAAGCAGACAGATGAGGATCAAGGCCATCGGGGTCCCGCCGTTGGATTGACCATTCTGCGCTCCGATGGTTCCAGCGCGCACTCGATGGCTCTCTCTCGCACCAAGCAGGACGAATCGTCCAGAAGGCAGGCCCAGAGACGTGGACGAGCATCTCTGGGGCTGTCGAGACAAGGCACCGGGTTCCCGCGGTCCTCTGCGGGAACCCGGTGTTCTCCTACTGCCGCGTTCGGCGCCGGCATCTCATGACGCCCTCCGCAGCTCTCCGTCTGGCGGCGTGTCAGCCGCCGCGTGCGTCCCGGATCCGGCCGTCGTCACCGAACCGGCTACGCTCGCGGGCGGCGAGGCCGCCTCGCCCCCGCGCGACGCGTCATCCGGGATCGGCGGCGCGACCGGCATCGGGACGGGGTTGGATGCCGAAACCGGCGTCCCCTGTCCCTCGATGTGCCGCGCTGTCTTCCAGGCGTCGGCGAGCGCGGGATCCTGCTGCGTGGCCACCTCGACGATGACGTCGAGGTCGCGGACGAGCTCGAGCCCCTGCCTGACGGCGACGGTGCCCCCCGCCTTCGCGTGGCCCCGCACCGTCTTGCTGCTCAGGCGCGCGTCGATCGCCTGCTCCAGCTCGTCCACCAGCGCCGCGAACGCGCTGAAGTACGACTGGGGCAGGCCGAACCGGCCGAACGCCTCCTCCCGCGTGCGCGCCTCCTCGACGAACACGCGTGCGGTCGCGACGTCGACCTTCAGCGTGCGCCGGGCCGGCAGGCGAAACGGGTTGGGACGCCGTTCCTCGCGCGTCACTCGCCGCCCCGCCCGGGCGATCGTCTTCATCCGGGCGCGGACGAGGGCGCGGGTGCGGGGCGAGATCCGTCGCCCTCCGGTCTCGCCGAGGAGCCGTCCTCGCAGGTGCGCGTCGATGGTCTGCACCACCGCCGCGACCTGATCGAACAACTCCCCGCCCGTGCTCGACCCCGGAAACCGATCGCGATGGGCGATCCCGAAGTCCCTGACCCTGACCAACATCTCGTGCTTGTACCGTTGTGTGCGTGTCATCGGAGCCCCCTCCTGTGGGGCGACGGCATCGTCGCAAGGTTGCGGGGGCAAAGTCCTGAAGGTTTCGCTGAATTGATCTGAAAGTTGCGCGGCTCGCAAGTCACCGTTCGTGGCTGATGCCGTAGCCGCCGCGCAGACGGCACCTCGGGCGCCGAGGCGCTGCAGCCATGGTGTCGAGGGCTGCAGGCACCGTGTCGGCGCACTGTAGTAACCGCGTCGAGGCGCTGCGGCAACCGTGTCGGGGCGCTGCGGCAACCGCTTCGGGGCGCTGAAGTTGCCGCACATGGACCTGCAGATCGTAAGTTGCGAGGCGTCAGTGATTTAGAGGCCGCATTCGGAGAAGCGACCATCTTCGCGTTCGTGACTGCAGCGATCGGGATCGGATGTGTGCGGCGACGCACCGTGGATGCGGCGGCCGCTCCGGTCGGTACGCCGGCATCGTGCCGGCAGTGTGCCGCCGCGATCCGCGTGCTCGTGGTCGGCGATCCGGTACCGCAGCGATCCGTGCCGCGCTGTCTGACCCAACGTCTCGGTGCTGCGCGCCATGCTCCGGTGACCGCGGGCTCGCGCGTCGCCTACTTCATCGATCGCTTTCGCGACATCCGGTGCTGGTGTTCGGACGTGTGGCGCTTGCTCACGTGGATGCGACGTTCGCGAATGCCGTCACCGGGTCGAGCTACGGGTGGTGCGAATCGCCCTGCGGCAACTGCAACGGGGTGGCGATCGAGTCGCAACGTGCTGATCTGGAGCTCTCAGGTCTCACTCACGGCTCACCGCTCGAGACGGCACTAGACCAGGCGTGCGGCGATGAGGATGCCGGGCAGGGTCAGGATGGCGTCGACGAGCAGCGGTCCGGCCGCGTCGGTGGCGAGCAGCGCGGGTGAGGTCGTGGCCAGCCCCAGGGCGAGCGCGCTCACGAGCAGCCCGGGGCGCTCTTCGGCGACGGCCGCGCCGCCTGCCAGGAGCACCAGCACGATCGCGATTCGTACGGTGGCGGATCGGCCGAACATCGCCGGCACGCTCTGCACGCCGGCCTCCCGATCGCGCGTCTCGTCCTTGAGATCGCACAGCAGGCAGCCGGCACTGATGAGGAGGAACAGCGGCAGGGCGACCGGAATCGCGAGCGCGCGCCAGCCCAGCCACGTGCCGTCGTTGAAGGGCAACGCGAGGCAGGCCCACGTCCAGATCAGCGGCAGCGCGAACGTCTTCGTGAGCACGAGGCGCTTCAGCCGCGCGTAGAACAGCGACGCGACGGCCAGCACCGGCACGATCGCGGACGTCTCGACGGGCAACCGCCACGCCGCCAGCCCGCAGAGCACCGCGGCTGCCGTCCCGATGACCGCCAGGACGCCGCGCAATGCGCGCGACACTCCGGGCTCGAAGACCCGGTCAAGGGTGTAGGCCGCCAGGATCCCTGACAGCAACGTGACGAGGCCCGGTGCGCTCGGCGCGCGTCCCGTCGCGCGGTGGACGACGACCGACGCCGACCAACCGAGCGCGAGCGGCCAGACGTAGTGGAGCAGACGCAGCGCGGACCGGCCTGCGTGTCGCGGCATCCTCTCGATCATACGCCCGGGCCGCGAGCCGCCCGAACGGCGACGCCGCCGCGCGGCCGGCCCGGCCTCGCGGTAATCTGACCCGGCTGGAGGATCACGCGTGAAGCACTTCCTGCTCTTCTACGACTACGTCGCCGACTACCTCGACCGGCGCACGGCGCTTCGCCCGGCGCACTTCGTGCACGCCCGCGCGGCCGTCGATCGCGGCGATCTCTTCCTCGCCGGCGCCTGCACGGACGACGGCCCGCCGATCGGCGTCCTCGTCTTCAAGGTGGCCGATCGGCGGACGGTCGAGGACTTCGCGCGCGCGGATCCCTACGTCACTGAAGGCCTCGTCACCGGCTGGCGCGTGCGCGAATGGACCACGGTCACGGGCCGGGACGCGCTCACGACGGTCACACTCTGAGGGCGGCCTCGGCGGCGCGCGGCAGACGTCCCGCCCCGAGGGCAACGCCTGCCGTCGTCGTCAGTCCTGCGCACGAGGTGCGCCGGTGAAGGCTGCCGGCGCACGGCGCACCGGCCGGCGGCGGCGCGCCAAGCCGTACGTCCAGACCGCGCGTCCAACCCCGTGGAGGGCTCATGTCTCTGCGAAAGCTGGTTCTTGTTTCCTTGTGGGCGTTGTCGCTCGTCGCCGCGGCGCAGCTCGGCGCGGCCGCCCAGAAGCCGTCGAACGACCCGGGCTACGCCGTGCGCTTCGTGCAGACCGGCACTCACGACGGCATGCTCCTCGGCAAGCTCACCGCTCAGGTGAACGGTCAGTGGATGACGGTCGAGATCGCGCCGCCGGTGTCGCGTCCGAACGTTCACCCGCTGAAGCAATAGCAGCGCTGGTCTGGCTCCGTTGGCGAAGACGGCTACCGGAGGCGATCGATCAGCGCGCCGGCCGCGAGGCCGATCCCGGCGGAGCCCAGGATGATTCGTGTGTTCCCCGCCGCGCCAACGCTGTCGGACGATCCGCTGAGGTAGCTCACGACCACGACGCCGTACGCAGCACCGAGCGCCGCGCCGATGAGCGCGCCGTCCCGAATCGAATCTCGCGGGGCTTGGCGGACGACGCGCACTCGCCAGCGGTCATCTGTCGGGAACGTCGGGGCCGGAAGCCGACCGAGGAAGACCTGGCGGTCGACGCGTGCCGGCGCCGGCCGCACGTCAGCCTGCTGCGCGTCGACCGGACGCGCGACGGTCATGACGCACAGGATGGCCGCGACTCGAACGAACGAACCCATCGTTTCACCTCAACCCAGCTCGGGACGACGAGGATTGACGTCGAGCGCACGGCCCCGAACAGTTGGCGAGCACGCGGCGGCCGTCGTCCAAGGAACCTGATCCTCATCACCTTTGCTCCAAGGCGGTCTCGATCGGCGTTTCCGTTTCGCCCTTTGGCGAGCGCGCATCGTCGAGGACGCGTAGACGACGATGCGGGCGTTGGTGGCCTCTTTCCAGGCCCTGACCCGACACATGCGAACCGCGAGCGGTGTGCCGTCGATCGCGGGAACCGCCCCGATGCCGACCCGGAGCCGGGCCGAATCGTGCCTCGCAGTGTCTAATCATCCACCCGTCGCCATCTGACGCGAGGAGAACCGAACATGCGCCCAGGGTACCTCGGCACGCTCGTGGTCGGCACGTGTCTCACCGTGGGGTTGTCAGCCCAGATCAAGTGGGAAACGCCGCCGGGCAAGGACTTCCCGCTCGTGGGCGGCACGCTCGCCAACACGCGCTACTCGGCACTGACGAGGGTCGACAAGGCCAACGTCGCGCGGCTCGGCGGGGCGTGGATGGCGCACGTCGAGCCCGGCAAGCCCAACCTCTGGATGCAGGCGACGCCCATCGTCGTCGACGGCGTGATGTACATGGCGGCCGGTCACATCACCGCGCGCGACGCCAGGACCGGCGCCGTGAAATGGCAGTATCCGAAGGGCGACATCGGGCGCGGCGGCGGGCCCGTCGGCGGGCCCGACAACCACTTCAACCGCGGCGTGGCGGTGGCGGAGGGCAAGGTTTTCGCGGCGTCGTTCGGCACGACGCTCCTGGCGCTCGATCAGAAGAGCGGCGATCTCGTCTGGCAGACCGAGCTGAAGACAGCGCCCGGGGGCGGACCGTCGTTCGCGAACGCGGCGGCGGTCTACTACGACGGTCTGGTCTACATGGGCGTCGCGGGCGGCGAGCAGGGCGTTCGCGGGCAGTTCGGCGCCTACGATGCGAAGACCGGCCGCGAAGTGTGGAAGTTCTACACCGTGCCGGGCCCCGGCGAGCTCGGCCACGACACCTGGGAAGGCGATTCGTGGCAGCGCGGCGGCGCGCCCGTGTGGACGCATCCGGCGATCGATCCGGAGCTCGGCGTGGTGTACATCACGACCGGCAACCCGTGGCCCGACACCGACGGCTCGAAGCGAGGCGGCGACAACCTCTTCAGTTGCTCGATCGTCGCGCTCGATCTGAAGACCGGCCAGCGGAAGTGGCATTACCAGGAAGTGCATCACGATCTGTGGGACTACGACGGCCCGGCCAGCCCCGTGCTGGCTGACGTGACGTATCAGGGCGCCCCGCGCAAGATCCTCATGCACGGCAGCAAGACCGGGATGATGTACATCCTCGATCGCACCAACGGTCGGCCGCTCATCGGCATCGAAGAGAAGCCCGTCACGCAGCAGCCCGAACAGAAGACGGCGAAGACCCAGCCGTTCCCGATTGGCGACGCGTTCGTGCCGCTCTGCCCGGAAGGCATCCCGGCCTGGTATCCGTCGGGCTGCGTGTTCACGCCGTTCTGGGACGAGCGGGTCGCCACGGCTCCCGGCACGAACGGCGGCCTCGCCTGGGCGCCGATGAGCTACAGCCCGCAGACGAAGCTGCTGTACCTCTGCGCCAGCCATCGCGCCAACAGCTTCGACGTCAACACGTTCGACGGCTTTCCGTTCCGGACGCGGTTCGCCGGCACGCTCAACGCCATCGATCCGACGACGAACCGGATCGTCTGGCAGAAGACGTTGCCGTTTCAGTGCGGCGGCGGCAGCGGGGTCTTGAGCACGGCGTCCGGCCTGCTCTTCCGAGGTCAGGCCGACGGCCTGCTCGTCGCGCACGATGCGACGAACGGCAACGTGCTCTGGTCGTTTCAGACCGGTGCCGGCGCCGACGCGCCCGTCGTCACCTACGAAGTCGACGGCGAACAGTACGTCGCGATTCTGGCGGGCGGCAACCAGTACATGAACTCGCAGCCGGGCGACAACCTCTGGGCGTTCAAGCTGGGTGGAACGGTGCCGCCGCTGCCGGCGCCGCGATTCCCCGGCCCGCCGCCGTTGCCGCCGATCGTGACGATCGCGCCGGAGTTGCTTCCCCGGTACGTCGGCACGTTCGCGCTGCCGCTCGGTGGTCCGAGGCAGCCGCCTTTGGTCATGACGGTCACGCTCGAGGACGGCGTGTTGAAGATGCAGTTCGCGAACAGCCCCAAGGTCGACATGCAGCCGACGTCGGACACGAGCTTCATCACCGCTGGTCCGGTCACCAGCGTGATCTCGTTCGCCCCGGACGAGAAGGGCATTTTCCAGATGACCGTGCAGGGCCAGGGGCCTTTGATGAGAGCCGCGCGGAAGTAAGAACACGCGCTGGGCGGCGTGTCAGGCGTCGTCCTGCGACGCGAGCCTCGCCGCCGAAAGGGCGATTCATGCGCGGGACTTCACGACAGCTCCGATGGCGCCTGACGGTCGTCTCGGCCCTCGCCCTGGCAGCCGCCTGCGACAAGCAGCCGTCCAGAGAGGACGGGCCCATCACCGTCCAACAGACGATAGACCTTGCTCGTGCCTTCGACGAGCAGAGGTTCCGGCTCGGCAGCCAGTCATTCCTGGAGCGATTCCTGTTCAGGGGCTCGAGCTCGATCACGACCCTCCCTGATCGAGATGGGGTGCACCTGCCAGGTCGTGACGGATACACGGTGGCCTGGATTGAAGGCACGAACTTCCAGCACGGGACCATCGACATCGAGCTGCGCGGCAAGGACCGTCGCGTGTGTTCGTTCGTCGGCGTCGCGTTCCACCGCGCGGACGACAACACGTACGAAGCCGTGTACGTGAGACCGTACACGTTTCGCATCGCGGATCTGCGCCTCAAACACCAGACGGTGCAGTACATCACGATGCCCGAGCACGAGCGCGACAGGCGTCGTCGCGACTTCGATGCCGACAAATGGGCGGCGGTCGCCAGACCTGTCACGTCAGTCGGACCCAACGATTGGGTCGTTCTTCGCGTTGTCGTGTCTACTGGCCGGTTGCAGGCCTATGTTGACGATGCCACTGCGCCCACTCTCGAGGTCAAGCGATCAGGCCAGCTCAGGGGTGGTGAGGTAGGCGCTGGACCGGCAGCGACGGGGACTTCAGACGCCTCGTGATCACGCCAGCTCCGTAGCGCACGCGCCAATCGCAGGGGGCGCTAGTCTACTTTCCGGTGAAGAAGTGACCTCTGGCGATGCGCGTTCGCGGCCTCGGTGGGTCCGGGAATGTGGCAGGGCGCTTCAATTCTGTTTGTTCACGGGTTCCGACTACGCGGCGGCTCGCCGGTCCAGGTACCTCGCAATGTTGAT